>JAQTXD010000076.1 GCA_028688955.1 Desulfuromonadaceae bacterium | reverse complement strand
AGAATACTGCGGACCTATTTTGATGCCAAAAAGCCACCTCGCCCCAAATCAGCCGATCCGTCAGCAGAGGGAGATGATGAGGAGAGTGAAGAAACCGCTGCACCACCTGCTATAAAGGAACCTCGCAGCTCCGGAGATACCGCACATGATTGATCGTCGCCTGCTCACCAACATTGACTGGGTTCTGGCGGGCCTGGTCCTCACGGTCTGCCTGCTCGGGATACTGAATATCTACAGTGCCACAACTCCCTACAAAATTGTGGGGACAGCCTATTATATCAAGCAAAGTTACTGGATGCTGGCTGGAATGACCATATCACTGGCTGTTTGCAGCCTTGACTATCACATTCTTGAAGACCTTTCGTACTGGTTGTACGGTTTATTTGTTCTGTTGCTGCTTGCCGTACTTGTTTTCGGCAGGCGGTCAATGGGGGCCACCCGCTGGCTTAACCTCGGGCTTTTCAATATCCAACCATCTGAACTTATGAAACTCATAATAATAGTAACCTTCGCCCGTTTTTTTAACAATTTTCAGTCTGTGGGCGGCCTCACAGTCAGAGACATGCTTTTCCCGTTGGGTCTCCTTGCTCTTCCGGCGGTATTAATCATGAAACAGCCGGATTTGGGGACAGCTACTCTAATCATGTTGATCGCCCTCTCCATGGTCATCTACGTCGGATTACGCTGGTCGACCATTGTCACATTTGTCTGCATTACAATTCCAATGGTCTGGGTCAGTTGGTCGTTTCTGCTCCGCCCGTACCAGAAAAATCGTGTACTGGACTTTCTGGACCCTGAGCGTTCCCGACTCGGAAGCGGCTATCATATCATTCAAAGTAAAATAGCTGTCGGTTCAGGCGGCTTGACCGGCAAGGGGTTCGTCAAAGGGACACAGTCACAACTCCGGTTTCTCCCGGAACAGCATACTGATTTTGCCTTTTCCGTCTTTGCGGAAGAATGGGGATTTGCCGGGTGCCTGCTGTTGATCCTCCTTTATCTTTCGCTCGTGCTGTGGGGCCTCAACATCGCTCGCCACTGCAACGACCGCTTTGGCGGTCTTCTTGCGGTAGGTGTTACATCCATGCTCTTCTGGCACATCGTCATCAACATGGGGATGGTCATCGGCTTATTTCCGGTTGTTGGAGTACCACTGCCGTTTTTTTCCTACGGCGGCACCTCCATGATCACGTCCATGGTCGCAATCGGCCTGCTGCAAAACATCAGCATGCGGCGCTTTATGTTCTGACGGTGACGTAGAAAAACCCCGCGATCCTGATAGGAGCGGGGCGTTTCTACATGTTGCCTATTTCGAAAATAACCTTCCCTACCCTTTCCCCATCAACCCCCGAATGGCTGCAGGTAAATCTGACGGCAATATCACCAGCTTTGCATTCGGTGACATGGCAATTTTCTGCATGGCATTTATGTAGCGATCTCCAAGCAGAAACACCGCCGGCAGGTGATTATCCTTAATAGCCTCGCTGATATCACCGATAGCTTTGGCAGATGCCTCAGCCAACCGGATCTGCGCTTCTGCTTCACGCTTTGCCGCTTCCAGTCTCCCTTCAGCCTCGCGAATAGTTGCTTCTCGCTTGCCTTCCGCTTCCAGAATCGTGGCCTGCTTGAAGCGATCGGCACTAGCCTGCTGCTCCATGGCCTTCTGCATTGACTCGGACGGTTTGATATCCTGGATCTCAACCGACTGCACATAAATCCCCCAGGCAGCCACTTCCTTGGAGATATTTTCCTGCAGACGGGCTTTGATGTGCTCCCGCTCGGAAAGAGCACTATTCAGATCCATCTGCCCGATGATGGCACGCAGCGATGTCATGACCAGATTTTGGATGGCGTACTCATAGTTCTGAATTTCATAAACGGCGCGAGTCGGATCGGTAACCTTTATAAATGCAATGGCGTTGGTGATGATGACCGCATTATCCTTCGTGATGACTTCCTGAGCGCCAACTGAGAGGACATCACCCTTTGTGGAAACCCGATAGGCAACGATGTCGATATAGGGGATGATGAAATTAAGGCCCGGCTTCAGCGTTACGTGGTACTTTCCAAGTCGTTCAACCACCCATTCCTGCCCCTGGGGAACGGTTTTCACCCCTGCAAACAGTGTTGCTGCCACGAGAACAAAAAGAACGGCAAAAATAACAATTCCCGGCATGACGACCCCCCTTTATAGTACTTCGACCTTCAGTATTTGACCTTCTATATCAACCACCCGCACACGATCACCGACATGAAGGATTTCATTGGAGTAACAACCCCATTCATCAGCCCCGAGAACAGAAATACGAAACTTGACCACCCCGCGGCCATAATTATCTTCTGTTCCACGGATGATAATACCGGATTCTCCGACAATTCCCTCCTTTGACATACCGGCGTGGGTACGATCACCCTTTGGCTTGAGATATTTAAACCACATAACCGTAAATGAAATTGACGCCAATGACCAGAGTGCAACCTGACCCGCGACAGGAAACCCCGGCCACAATCCGCTGAATGCCCCGACAACCAGAGCCCCCAACCCAAACCAGATAATCGTAAATGACGGGATAATCAATTCCAGGCCAATCAGACAAAAACCGGCAATGATCCAGTACCACCATTCAATCTGCATTGAATACCTCACTCACTGTGATAACAGACGGGTTTATACCAGAAATACGGTGATCTGAACAGGGAACAAAAAAAATGGCAGTACTGCTGGATCTTTTCAATTCTCCAGATACAATTTACACCAGAATCTTATTCATAAACCGGAGGGTTTCTATGAGACACGTCTTTTATGTTTCCATGCTTATTATCATTCTGCTGACGTCAGCATGCAGCAGCAGCACGAATGAATCGTCAGGCCCTCCAGCTGTGCGTGAAGATCCTCTCCTCAGGATGCCCGGGACCCAACCCGGACAGGTTACCCTGGAAAGTTCAACCGGTTGCTATGAGTGCCACGGAGGAGCAAAGGGGCCCTGGGTCAGAAGCACGCCTGATCTGCGAAACCGCCCTGGTAACAACTATGATGAGTATGACATTTACAAGGCGTGGCAGGGGTCCATGATGGGCAACTCGGCACGGGATCCACTTATGTTCGCCTGTTTTACCGTGTCGGCGCAGGATTCGATGTTTGCCCTCGGCACTCCGAACGCTGTCGACATGTGTCTGCGCTGCCATTTCCCCAAAGGTTGGCTTGAAGGACGTTCAAGCACCTTGAACGCCTCCGCTATGACCGGTGAGGATTATGATGGCATTCAGTGTTCATTTTGCCATCGTCTTATGGATCCGTTTTATAAAACTACATATGCAGGTAAGGGGGAAGAGCCAACCTGGACAACCGTGCTCTGGGATGAGCAGAATAACGTAACCGTCGCATCGCTTCGCTACACATCCCAGTTCCGTGCTCTCGAAACATATCTGGCTGACAGCCTGATTTCACCATCATTCACAACGTTCAGTGGTGGTGCATTTCATCTCAACGGTGCACCTGTGAGTCCACAGTATGTTGAGGCTGCAGGTGGACAGTATTTTGTCAGCCCAACGCAGGAATATCGGGGGCCGTTTGCCGATGTTGCTTCATCCCCTCATGCAACTCAGTATAGTCGTTTCCACAAAAGCAAGTTTTTCTGTGCCACCTGCCATGATGTTTCCAATCCTGTCATAGGCAATATGGCGCAGAAAAATGTCAAACCGGGGCAGAATGTTCCCCTCACCAGTGAAACCACCTCGGCCTTTGCCTGGTCCCACGTGGAGCGTACCTACTCCGAGTTCAGACTTTCAGCCTATAACGCAGAGGGCGGCTCTCCCGGTAAAGGCAACTTCAAACCGTATACCGGACCCAAAAACGTCCCGCCTCCGGCAGGTTATTGGGAAACCGACCAGCCTGGCAACAACATAAGCAAATGTCAGGACTGTCACATGTGTTCCCGCTGGAGTCCCGGCTCAAACGATCCGAACAGTCCGGTACGCCCGGAAGGGAGCAGTGAGCACCCAAACACCTGGACACCCTGTCACGCCATGACGGGCGGAAATGTCTGGATGACCTCCATCCTCAGCAGCATCGCTCCGGACAACCCGCTGCAGGACCTTGGCAACGTCTCACTGCTGGTTCGTCCCGATATCCTTACCATGGACGTCATGCAGGGTTCATGGTCAAATCTGAAACCTCCGCGAATAAACCCTGCCTGGGTTACCCCTTCCCTTACAGACGCACTTAACCTTGCCGCAACCCGTATTCGCGGTGTACTCGGGAACGCTGCAAACATAACCGACCTGAATTACTCACCATCAACCGGCAACCTGTCGTTCCGGGTTCAGAACAACAGTGGGCATAAACTTATTTCCGGATTTCCAGAAGGGCGCCGCATGTTCGTAAATGTAAAAGTCTACAACGGCAGCACACTTGCGTATGAGGTAAACCCGTACGATTACACGGTTGGAACCCTCAAAGGTTTGACAGGCACACTCAGCAGTCCACCGCTGGCCGCCAATGAAGTGCATCTCGATGATTATGTATATGAGGCAAAACTCGGCAGTACTCTTACCGGTGAGAAAACAACATTCCACTTTGCCCTGGCGACGCATCAGTATAAAGACAACCGCATCCCGCCCAAAGGGTTCAACATCGCCGCTGCAGCAGCCCGTCTCAGCCAGCCGTTCTCTCAGGGCGTTGCTGCCCCCGCCTACTTTTCTGCAGCAGAATATGCGGGTGGCTACGATGAAATATCGCTTCAGGTACCGGTCGGAGCGACCAGAATTGAAGTAAATCTCTACTATCAGACAACCAGTCGCGAATATATCGAATTCCTGCGTGATGAAATCAATGGAGACGGGCGTAAGACGCTCCCGGCTACTGCCTATGTCATTCAGACAGATCCCTTCTTTACGAGACTGAAAGCCTGGGGAAACACAATATTCCAGTTGTGGGATCGCAATAAGAATATGGACGGTGCCAAGCCGTTCCTTATGACAAAAGGTGTCTGGACCGCACCATAATAGCATTATTCATCGGTTATAATGGTGGGAAAGAGTTCCGGTATAATCCGGTTGGCGCAAGAACTATACAAGAAATAATGAATGTTAAAATTTAGAACGCCCCCCGGTTACCCGGGGGGCGTTCTCTGTTAATGGCAGTAAACAGTGCCGTGAGGCTATTTCAGGTACAGCAGGGTAAAACGGGATTACAACATCTGGCGTGGCACACGGACCTGAGCCTGTTCATAGCCGACGAACACCCTGACGCCAAGCATAAACTCTGACCAGAATTCTTTCCACTGGGACGGCTCTTCCTCGCTATCAACAACCGGCTTAAGATCAGCCAGAAAGATGGTCAGAGCTGCCCCGCCCGCAAGCAGGATACCGGACAGCATGAACGACTTGCCAAGGCCTCCCGGTTGGGCATTGATCATTTCCGATACCTTACCCATGACAAATCCACCGACACCCCATGCGGTAAAGAGTACACCGTAATTCAGGCCATAGTTCTTCGTCCCCCAGTAATCCTTGGCAAAGGAGGGGAACAGACAGAGGTTAGATCCGTAATTAAAACCTATAAATGATGCCAGAAGCACCAACATAACAGCGCTACCGGAGTTGATAACCGTCATGGCAACGAACATCATCACTGCCTGCATGGATAACATGATGAAGAGCGTGGCACGACGGCCGATTTTGTCGGATAACAGGCCCGCAATAACACGACCACCGGCGTTACCGACCGCCATGATGGCGACGGCTACGAAAGCCATCGGGCCCATGCTTTTCTTGGCAAGTCCTGCGACGCTGCCAATTACCATCAGACCGGCACCGGACCCAATGAAAAAGGTTGCCCAGAGAACATAGAATTTATAGTTGCGCAGCATCTCGCTGACTGTCGCGTTCACAACCGGTTTGGAGGCATTGAGTTTGGCCAATGGGCCGGGATCTGCGGGCTCTACAGGCACAAAACCGGAAGGCGGATTGGCAAGAAGGAAAGAAAGACCACAGACAACCACGGTAAAGCCGATTCCCAGAAACATCATCGCTTTCGGGATGCCGAATGCGCCGATCAGGTAGGATGCAAGCGGGGCGATATAGACCGGAGCGATGCCGAAGCCACCGACAACGATGCCGGCAATAAGTCCGGTTTTTGACGGCGAAAACCATTTCAATGCCGGTGGTGTTGCTGCCGAGTAGCCAAACCCGAAGCCACTCCCCGCCAGCACACCAAATCCGAGAACCCAAGACATATAGGAACTTGAGAACGTCATCAGCATGAATCCTGCGCCAACCAGTACTCCACCGATGAGTGCAGTTCGAGCAGGTCCAATCCTGTCCTGGCATTTACCCGCCAGAATCATGGAGAAGGCAAATGCGAGGCAGCAGATGGCATAGGGATCATTTATGGAAGCGATATCCCACTGAAAAGCATCCGGGCCACCCTTTTCGATTGAAGCCTTGATGGCCCCTTTGAATACGCTCCAGGCATACAGCACCCCGAGAGCAAGGTTGATGGCAAGACCTGCTGATACAACCGTCCAGCCTCTGTTTTTGATAGTGCCCATGATATAAAGTGTCTCCTGATTATTTTTTCTGAGCCACAAATTTATGATCCGGTCCGTTCATCCTGATGGCGGTTGCAAACTCCATCCAGAATACAAGGTAGATCGATATCATTAATGAAAGTCCGATATTCTGGTTATCAGCCCCCAGGGCCTTGGCTAGAATCGGCGAGGCAAATCCTGCCCCCAGTGTACCGGTCACTCGCTCAAGCGCATAGAAAACGGGAAGAGTTAACAGCGTACCGACCACCATGATTGCAATTCCGGTTGGGCGCTTGATCCAGTATTTTGGAGAGAAACCATACATGCGCATGAAGATAACCACCCAGATTATCCAGACAGAGTAGTCAACCGCAGCATCCGGCAGCGCCAGCTTGTTCTGAACCAGCACGACTTCAAGCACGGTCACAACACCCAGCAGAGTAAACATCCAGTTGAACTTTTCATTGGCTTGAGTCTGCCAGTTGCGGCTATCAGGCGCTTTTACCTCGTCAAAGGAATGGCTGTGGGTTCCCAGAGCGGAAAATAGTATGGCAAACCAGATTCCGGCATTGTGAAACAGGAGTGACGCGTGGTTACCGGCTACATTGGCAATACGGGACATCGGATCACGGGCAAAATCGCCGGCGATGCGCATCAGGAACAGGTTTGCAATCACTGAGCAGCAGACAATGACGGCGATGGTAAATATTTTTCGCGGCAGCAGATACGGATCGACACGATCCGGAAAACCGATGATGAACGCGAACCAGATAAGATACATGATCAGCGGTATACCAAAGCAGATGCCATACACCGACTTGCCGGCAAAGTCACCGCTTTGTGCATATATGATGTATTTATCCTTTACGAGGGGGTCGGTATTGGCTGCCTTGACGACATCCTTGGGTACTTTTTTAACATGAGGCAGCAGACCCATTGCGTACCATCCGTGATCACCCTGAGTTGTGTCGACGACCCAGTATTGATCACCCATCATTTCGTCCAGTCCACCGAACAGTTGCATATTGAATGCGGCGCAGATGACACAGACCGCCAGCAGCATTATTGCATGAGTAATTTTCATTGGCATGAGCGTATTCCCCTTATTCCTTGTGTGTGGTCCAGAACATTGATACCGCATTCGCGGCAAACAGGCCGTACAGCCACATGGTGTTCCAGGCCGGACCGGACCAGTGACTGCCATGACCACCACCAACAACGCCGGATGCAATGACAAATCCGATTATTGCAGTGAATGCCACCATGGCAACCGAACGAAGGATAGCGCTGTTACGCCAGGTATGGCGTTCCAGTTCCTCAATTCTATTCAGCAGTTCAAGCTCTCTTTCGGTCATTTCTCATCTCCTTTGTCAAAATAATACCTAGAAACAGCATGGTTACTGTCAGGGAAAGGGGCAGGTGATAATCAGTGTGGCTCAGCATAAGGTTGTACAACATCGCCTTCTCCTTCAGTTACAACGGAAATACCAGCTTTTAGAGCATGGTCACGAAGCGGCAGCTCGCCGTGGAACCGATCAACCAGCTCCATATATTTGCTGCACTGGGCATGTCGCCCATTGCAATAACGAATAATCATGTTCACATCGTGCGGTGATATATATTCACAGCCGACATCGCAGTAATCATCGTTTTTGCCATAGAATGGACAGATGTCGTTAATTCCCATTTTCGTCCTCTCGTACTGAGTTCATCACCACTAATGCATTACTTGTGCCATAAATGTATTTACTATATAAATCAACGTATTATCAATATGATACACTATGTTTTCCATGCTTTAGCGGCAGCAGAACTCCATTATTTTTGCAGATTTGCAAATACAATAAAAACACACTCTCAGCAGATTTAAATTGCTGCACCGCTTCAACAGCACAAGCCAGACGGAATCATATGCAGCATAATCCTGCAATTTAAGTAAGTTACGTTTAGATTTACCCACGTTTGCGCAAATGCAAATAATTCCAGGTGTCTTATTTGCAATTATGCAAATAAGACACCTGGAGATTACTTATTGCTATCCGCCATGACATGCAGTATTTTAATGCGGTAAGGAGGTGGCTCATGGACATAAGTTCAATTGCAGGATCTTCACTACTTATGCAGGGTGGTCAGACTCAACAGGATCTTACAACGACAATGGTGAAGCAGGCAGCCGACCAACAGAACAAGTTGGCCACCATGCTTGCGCAGAATGCCCAACAGGCGCCTCAACCGGCAACACAAAGTGACAGCAGTTTCAATTTTTCTACCTACGCATGAGGTATACTTTGGGTACCATTGTTACGGCGAACAGCAGACTGTAGCGGTTTCAGACGTTTGGTAGTTCCATTTTTGCGTTGACATCCCCCACACCCGCTACTATACAATCAGGTTACATATTCCTCGTTAGATTGAGGCGTTTGCACAGACAGATGCTACTACCCAGAAACGTCGAAAGACGCCAATGTGGTTACCAGGCTTTGCCGGATTAAGGCTTAGCCCAATGTAGCTGGAGAGATTTCCTACGTTGTGCACTGCCGAAAACCAACCAGGGGGGAAGCGGTTTGGATGTGTGTTTATTGAGCCCTTTCTTCACGAATGGGCTTTTTCGTTGTCAAAGGTTCGAAATTATGGCGATTGAAATAAATGAAATCTACCTCAGTTCGGTCATCGGCCGTTCAGTGATCAACAGCAAGGGCGATCAGATAGGTGTACTGCGCGACCTTATCATGATACCTGGTGAAGTGTTCCCTGAGGTTTCCCACATCGTCATTAAATCGCGTAAGGGAATCAAAACTCTTCCCTGGAGTGAGGTAACTCTTTTTACCCACGTGGTGATCTCAACCGGCAGTATCAAGCCGATACGGTTAACCCCGTACCTGCCTGGAGAGGGTGATATCCTTGTCAAGCGTGACCTCCTTGACAAGCAGATTGTTGATGTAGACGGCGCAAAAGTCGTGCGGGTTAATGATATCAAGCTTGGCAAACTGAACCAGAAACTCTGCATATTTTCGGTTGATATCGGGTTTCGCGGCCTGCTCAGACGTCTCGGCTACGAGGGTTTCGGAGAGCGCTTCGCCCGTATAATCAAACGCGACATACCCCAGAGCGAGATCAGTTGGGAGTACGTTCAGCCACTTGAGGCAAATTCATCAAAACTGGCTCTCAACATTGCCCGTAATCAGATGAACGAGATGCACCCGGCCGACCTTGCTGATATCATTGAAAACATCCCGATCCAGAACATCAGAACCCTGCTGAATACTATTGATGCCGAGACAACCGGCGATACCATTTACGAACTTGAAGCAGATATGCGTAACGTCGTCATCAACCAGTTGAATGATGAGCAGGTTACCGACATTCTTGAGGAGATGGAACCGGATGAGGCTGCTGACGTTCTCTCCGACCTTCCTGAAGGGAAGGCGCAGGAACTGTTGGAGATGATGGATCAGGAGGATGCAGAAGATATCCAGGAATTGCTGGAACATGAAGAAGATTCTGCAGGTGGCCTGATGAATCCGGACTACCTCCGGTTCACGTCGAATATAACCGTCGGGCGTGCTTTGGAAATCATCAAAGAATGTGCCGATGAAGTTGAAACAATTTTCTACGGGTACGTTGTCAGTGAAGATGACCTACTGGAAGGTGTCGTCTCTCTCAAAGGCCTGATCTTGAACCCTCCTGACGCACTTATTACCGATATTATGGAAGAGAACATAAAATCAGTGCGTATTGATGCGGAGCCGGAGGACATGCTGGAAACACTGGCCAAGTATGACCTGATTGCCATCCCGGTACTTGATTCCGAAGACAAAATGGCCGGCATTGTCACCGTAGACGACGTACTTGCACATTACCTCCCTCAGATCATTAAAAACAAACGGCGCTAGAAACCGGGGATTATGTTCACCTATATTTCACAATTCAGATTTCTGAAACCGCTCAAAAGCTTCAGCCCCCGGAATGTCATGATCTTTCTGGCGATCCTCGGACCCGGCATAATAACTGCCAACGTGGATAATGATGCCGGCGGCATTACAACCTATTCACTGGCTGCTGCAAACTACGGTTATTCCATCCTCTGGATGATGATTCCGACGACCATTGCGTTGGTTGTTGTTCAGGAAATGTGTGCCCGCATGGGGGCCGTCACCGGCAAAGGTCTATCAGACCTGATCAGAGAATCATTCGGAGTCAAGGTTACGTTCTACGTCATGATCGCCCTGCTGCTGACCAATATGGGGAACTCCATTTCCGAGTTTGCCGGTATTGCCGCCAGTCTTGAAATTTTCGGCATCAGCAAATACATCTCTGTACCAATCTGCGCTATTCTGGTCTGGCTGCTGATAGTCAAGGGATCATATAAAGTTGTTGAGAAGGTGTTCCTGGTCGCCTGTCTGGTCTATATCGCCTACCCGATAGCCGCATTCATGGCCGGGCCAAACTGGTCCATAGTCATGAAATCTTCCGTCACCCCGACGTTCAAAACAGACAGCGCCTACATGATGACCCTCATCGGCATTGTCGGCACGACCATCGCGCCCTGGATGCAGTTTTATCAACAGGCGGCCGTGGTTGAAAAGGGCATTACCGCCGATCAGTACAATTTTTCACGGATAGACGTCATCTTCGGATGCATCATGGCAATTGTCGTGGCATTCTTCATGATGGTTGCCTGCGCCTCGACCATTCATCTGCACGGATTGAAAATTGAAACTGCTGCCGACGCTGCGCTTGCTCTGAAACCGCTCGTCGGTCAACATGCATCGGCACTCTTCGCCTTTGGACTGTTCAATGCCTCGCTCTTTGCCGCCTGTATCCTCCCGCTTTCAACGGCCTATTACATCTGTGAAGGTATGGGGTGGGAATCAGGGGTCGATAAGGACTTTGAACAGGCACCGCAGTTTTTCTGGCTCTTCACCATCATTATCGCCATAAGCGCTGGACTGATACTGATACCGAACGCCCCGCTGATGGCGATCATGTTCATCTCGCAGGTTGTCAACGGAGCGGTGCTTCCTTTTGTACTGATGTTCATGATCAAGCTGATTAACGACAAAAACCTCATGGGAATCTATGTCAACGGCCCGATTTTTAACATCATTGCCTGGCTTACGGTTGTCATAATGATCGTGCTTACGGTTATTATGACAACAGATATTGCATTTCCCGGATTGGTCAAAAGCGTATTGACATTTTGAACCGGCTTTCATTGTGACACAAGAAAGGCCCGCCAGACTATTCGACGGGCCCTTCTCTCTCCGGAGCATCTCACTGTTCTACCTTTTCAATTCAACAGGGATTCCGGCCTTGCGAACCGTGTCGAGCAATTCACTGTAACTCTTGTATCTGTCGTCATAGACGGCACGATTGTCATCGTACTCTTTTTTGAGCGTTTCAAATTGGGCCTTACCGATTCCCTTTGGATCGTAGACCTGCGTCCTCAGCAGTTCCATTTTATTCTCGATTGCACTAAGCTCCGCTTCCTTGGCATCCAGTTCAGCGCGCCAGGCGGCACGCGTTTTTCCACCATACAGATCCTTTTCGCCATTTTGCGGGGCCTGAACCGACTCGCCGCTCTTTACTTCCTCCGGTCTGGCAACTTTCACGGGAATCGCGAGCGGAGCCCGGCTCTCAACCTGCGGCATATCTGTGCGGTGCTGTACGTTCCTCCGTAACTTCTTCGGAACCTTGGAATAATCTTCGGTAAAGTTGTACGTTCCGTTGTCGTCAATCCATGAATAGGTGTCAGCATACAGAGGCGCCACCAGAAACAGAATAAACCCCAGACATACTTGTAGTTTAAGTGAGCGTTCCATCCCCTACCCCGGAGGCCAGGCAAATTCGCGCCCAGCCAATAGATGAAAATGAATATGAAAAACAGACTGTCCGACTCCGGCGCCGTTATTCTGCACAATACGGAATCCGGCTTCAGCGTATCCTTTTTGCCGGGCAATTTCGCCGCCCGTACGGAACGCATGGCCGACCAGCGCATCCTCGCCGGCGGTCATATCCAGACAGTTGATAAAATGCTTTTTCGGTAACAGCAGCAGATGCAGCGGTGCCTGAGGGGTAATATCCTCTATCACAAGCAGCTGCTCGTCCTCGAACACTTTTTTTGACGGTATTTCACCACGAATAATTTTACAAAACAGGCAGTTTTCCATGGGACCTCCCCGAGAGATTATGATCCGGTTTTTGCATCAATATCAGAAATTCACGATTGCCATCCGCCCCGGTAATGGGCGATTCACACAGTCCTGAGACTGTCAATCCCAGATCGAGGGCGGTTTGGCGGACATCTTCGATAACTTTATCATGGGCAGCAGGGTCGCGAACGATTCCCCCTTTTCCCACTTCTCCCCTGCCAACCTCGAACTGCGGCTTGATCAGCGCAACAATCCGACCACCCGGCTTCAACAGGGCAACCGTTGCCGGAAGCACCTTGGCAAGAGAAATAAACGACGCGTCGATTGTCGCAAAAGACGGGACGTCAGTCAACTGATCGGTAGTAACAGTCCGGATATTGCACCGTTCCATGCTGATAACCCGCGGGTCCTGTTGCAACTTCCAGGCTAACTGACCATAGCCGACATCAACGGCAAAAACCTTGGCCGCTCCCGCCTGCAGAAGACAATCCGTAAATCCGCCCGTGGATGAACCGACATCAACAGCAACAAGACCTTTCACATCGATGTCAAACAGGTCCAGCGCCCTGCGCAGCTTGAGTCCTCCCCGACTGACGTATTGCAGTGACGCTCCCTTGACGCGAATGCCTGCACCGAGCGCCACCACTTGTCCGGCTTTATCAACAGTATGGTCATCTACGACTACCTGACCTGCCATAATCAGAGCGCGTGCCTTCTCAATCGAGGGCGCCAGTCCACGTTCCAGCATCAAATTGTCGAGGCGTTTTTTGGTCATGAGCAGTCTTGACATATCCGTTAAAGATAAAAAAAGTCCCGCAGAATAGTGCGGGACTTTTGAGAATAATTACTCGCCGACTAATTGGCTCTTGGTAAACAGAGCCTTCAGCCAGTACCCTTCAGCTTCAATATTTTCCCGGCCACCCTCTTCACGATCAACCAGCGTCACAATGCCAAGGACTTTCAACCCCTCTTCCTCAGCCCTGCGTACCGCCTTCATTGAGGAACCTCCGGTGGTAACGACATCTTCCACAATAACAACTCTGGTTCCCGGCGGGAGGTTTTTGCGTCCTTCCAGCCACTGACCGGTTCCATGTCCTTTCGGCTCTTTTCGGATAATAAAGGCATGCATGCTTTTGCCATCCAAATGGGCGGCGATCGAGGTTGCCGTGGCAATCGGATCGGCCCCCAGGGTTATGCCACCAACAGCTTGGACATCTTCGACATCCCTGATGGCTTCATAGAACAGTTTGCCGACCAGGAAACCTCCTTCGGCATGCAGCGTCGTTTGTTTGCCATCGAAATAGAAATCACTCTGACGACCGGAAGCAAGAGTCACCAGACGTTTTTCGTATGACAGTTCCAGGATGATTTTCTTAAGTTGATCTCGATCACTCATGGTCATTTATCTCCTCTTCAAATAGTCCCTTCTGCATATTTTCAACAGGCTTGGGGAATGCAACCGGATATTTTCCGGCAAAGCACGCTTTACAATAGTGCGTGTTACCTTGTCCTATGGAGGAGATGAGTCCCTCCTCAGACAGATAGCCCAGCGTATCTGCAGTAACGTAGCGGCAGATTTCATCAATTGTATGGGATGACGAAATAAGCTCTTTGCGATTCGGCGTATCGATACCGTAATAACAGGGGAAACTGGTCGGCGGAGAGGATATCCGCAGATGCACCTCCAATGCCCCGGCATTACGGACCATTTTTACAATCTTGCGCGAAGTGGTACCGCGGACGATGGAGTCATCAATAACAACCACTCGCTTTCCCTTGAGAAGCTCACGGACCGGATTAAGTTTAATCTTGACCCCGAAGTGGCGGATGGATTGAGCCGGTTCGATAAACGTCCTGCCGACGTAGTGATTACGGATCAAACCAAGTTCAAACGGGATGCCTGATTCTTCGGCATAACCCATGGCCGCCGGAACTCCGGAGTCAGGAACGGCTATGACAACGTCGGCATCAACAGGATATTCTCTGGCAAGCTGACGACCAAGCTCTTTACGTGCCAGATAGACATTCCTGCCGAAGATGTTTGAATCGGGGCGGGCAAAATAGACGAATTCAAAAATACAGGGAGTCGGTTCAATCTTTTTAAACGGGAAGAGTGACTTGATAGCGCCGTCTTTCGTACAGACGACCATTTCACCCGGTTCAATTTCGCGGATGAATTCGGCTTCAATCAGATCCAGCGCACAGCTTTCTGAAGCGACAACCCAGGCGTTTCCGAGCTTGCCGAGACAGAGCGGACGAAAACCATTAGGGTCGCGTACCGCAATCATCCGGGATTCTGTCAGGAAGACCAGGCAGTAGGCGCCCTGGACACGCTTCAACGCTTCAACGATCCGGTCTACAAGAGAATTTGTCTTATAGGTAGCGATGAGGTGGATGATTATTTCCGTATCCATCGTCGTTTGAAAGATGGAACCGTACGCCTCCAGCTCCGCCTTTAACAGCTGCGCATTAACCAGATTGCCGTTATGGGCGACTGCAATTGAACCACGGGAATAATCAACCATTATCGGCTGCACATTTTTTTCCACCGATGCCCCGGCAGTCGAATAACGGACATGGCCGATGGCCGCTTTCCCCGGCAGTTTTTTGAAAACGTCCGGATTACTGAAAACATCGGCAACCAGTCCCATCCGCTTGTGGGCAAACAGGGATTCGCCATCTGAGGAGACAATCCCGCAGCTCTCCTGGCCGCGATGCTGTAGTGCATAGAGGCCGAGATAGGTCAGGTTCGATGCCTCCGAGTGATTGTAAATACCAAAAACACCGCATTCTTCTTGAGGACGGGACAGCTTCATAGGTAGAGGCTCCACTTCGATATCCATCAGATAAGATTCCTTTTCACGTACTCAGCCGCATTTTTATAGAGGACCAATCCATCACCCTCTTCAGGAAGATTTTCTCTCGTCCAGCGGGGATGCTGGGTGTAATGAACAAACGCTTCGGGATGCGGCATAAGACCCATCAAGCGTCCAGTCGGATCACAGAGCGCTGCAATTGCACCCGTTGAGCCGTTGGGATTGGCCGGGAATTCCATAGTCGGTGCAGCGTAGTCTGCAGTACTGTAGCGTAATGCCGCAAGGTGTCCGGCATTAATGCGCTCCAGAGTCGAATCCGAATCACAGAGGAATTTCCCTTCACCGTGGCGAATGGGAAGATAGATCCCTCCGTTAATCCCCGTGGTAAAAACGCTTGGAGATGCGGCATCAACCTTGAGGTATGTCCATCGATCCTGAAATCGACCGCAATCATTATGCGTCAACGTAACCGACTGGCGCAGATAATTACCGTCAAATCCCGGCAGCATACCCATCTTTACCATCAGCTGGAAACCGTTGCAGACACCCAGAATCAACTTTCCGTCTGCAATAAAGCGGACAAACTGTTCTACCAGCTTTTCTCCCCCGCCGGCAATTTCAGCATTTTTAAGACGATTTGCCTGAGCTTTGGCACTCCCCAGGTCGTCACCGTCAAGAAATCCTCCGGTAAGGTTGAGAAAATGGAACTCATCCAAACGGATCTCACCGGAAAGAATATCAGCAATATGAGCAATAACCGCCTCATCGAAGCCACCGAGTCGGCAGGCATGGGCCGCCTCCATCTCGCAGTTGGTACCGTTTCCGGTTATGACGATTGCACGTGTCAGTTTCATGTATTCCTGTTCTCCTTGAGAGTAGGTAAACGTGTAAATAGTGTTATAAAACAGAAATTATGCGTTAGCCGAGCCCAGTGTCCAGATCGTTTATGACCGCGAGAAAAGCACTGCCGTACTTGCGCAGTTTATGATCCCCCACTCCGGTAATGGAAAGCGGTTCCCGCACATCACCCGGCCGACTCGACGCCATTTCCACCAATGTCGCATCAGAAAACACGACAAATGGCGGTACATTTCCGGCATCGGCAATCTGCTTGCGCAGAGCCTTCAGGCGGTCGAACA
>JAQTXD010000163.1 GCA_028688955.1 Desulfuromonadaceae bacterium | reverse complement strand
GGCGCCGACGGAAGAGTTGGTGGCAACTGCATAGATAACCAGGACGATTGAGGGTGGAATCAAAATGCCGAGTGAACCTGATGTTGCGATGACGCCGGCGCCAAAATTTCTCGGGAAACCGGCCTTGACCATCGCCGGCAGCAGGATCGAACCGATGGCAACTACGGTTGCCGGGCTTGACCCGGATACGGCGGCAAAAAGAGCACAGGCCATAACCCCGGCAAGCCCCAGGCCTCCATGCCAGTGACCGACCATGGAAGTGGCAAAGTTGATCATCCGTTTGGCAACACCGCCGTGGGTCAGAAAGTTTCCGGCCAGAATGAAGAACGGAATCGCCATGATCTCAAATTTCTCAATACCGGTAAACAGCTTCATTGCCACTGTTTCCACCGGCACCTCGGACATGAAAAACAGGAAGGTCAGTACGGTCAGACCGAGGGAGATGGAGATCGGCATGCCGGTCAACATCAGGCCGATCAACAGGGCAAACACGATTCCGGCATTACCGAATGATGCAATGGCAGCCAGTGAGATCAGGATGCCAACCACCCAGATCGCTGCCCGTTTTGGTGTCATAAGCTCCTGTGTTGCAGTCGCTGTGCTCATTTGACACCCCCTTCTTGTTCCTTGCCATTAAATTTGTGTTCTTCGTACTCTTCCAATGCATCGGTGGCATTGACCAACTCATCGTCCAGCCCATCAACATGGCTGTGGTCGTGGTGGGGCAATTCACCGGTGCGGGCAAAGCTCCAGGCCACCTGCATAAAGCGGAAACACATCAGCGATGATCCAAGCGGAATGGCCAGATAGACTATCCAGGTGGGCCATTCCAGGTCCGGGGTAATCGGACCTTCATAAAGGTCGCCAAGCGCAATGCCGAATTTATTGAAAACGGCATAATGCATTCCGTTTTCCCAGACAAAACGAGCCCCCAGAGTAGCAATGATACCGGTAAAGAGTACACCGCTCGAAAGGCCGAGCAGCACTGAAAACTTGCGCCATTTCACCGGCAGGCGGTTAATCAGGACATCAACACCTACGTGGATACCGGTGCGCACACCGTAAGCGGCGCCGAACTTTGCCATCCAGACAAACATATAGATGCACAGTTCCTGGGACCAGCTCATGTTTATTGTCAGGAGCCAGTCCTGCAATGCGGGAATAGGCAGGCCGGAAGCGTAGCGGTGTACAACGGCCACAAAGATTATCAGCGTTGCCGCACCGATAAGGAAGGTGATGATCCATTCCTCAAGATGGTCGAGGTATTTCATCATGGGGATATCTCCTGATTTTATTTAGGTCGTTAAAAAGCCGCTACGGAGACCGCAGCGGCTGTGGATCAGATGCAGCAAAATATCAAGGTTTGTACCCGGTAGCCGAATATACTTCTTTGACTGTGTCAGCGCCAATGCGGCCCATGTTGTCTTGATGGGTCTTATCCATGGCCTTTCTCCAGGCGGCTTTTTCCTGCGCGGTCAGGGTGATGATCTGGGACTTGCCGGATTTTTTTACCCCGGCCATGGCCAAATCGTTATCCTTTTTTGCAACGCTGTTGGCATAGTTGGTGGCATCTTTCATGGCACTTTCAAGGGCAGCGCGGATATCGGCAGGCAGCCCCATCCAGAATTTCTTGTTAACCAGTACGGCATACCCCAGGTAGCCGTGGTTCGAAATGGTTACGTACTTCTGTACTTCGTGCATTTTCTGAGTATAGAGGTTTGAAGGGGGATTCTCTGTGCCGTCAACAACGCCTGTCTGAAGGGCCTGGTATACCTCTGAAAAGGCCAGAACCTGGGGAATGGCGCCTACGGAACGCATCTGAGAATCAAGTACCTTGGAGGACTGGATCCGCATTTTCTGCCCCCTCATATCGGCAGGATTTCTAAGCGGCTTGTTGGCGCTCATGACTTTGAAGCCGTTATCCCAGTAGCCGAGGCCGATGAGACCACGGGTCTCAAGTTTTTTAAGCAGTTTGGCGCCAACCGGACCCTGGGTTACCTTGTGCAGGTCAGCGTAATCATCAAAGATAAATGGCAGGTCAAAGAGTTCAAATTCCTTGAGGCCCAAAGGGGCAAATTTTGCAAGTGAAGGGGCCAGCATCTGAACAGATCCCATTTGCAGCGCTTCCATCTCTTCTTTGTCCTTGAAGAGCTGGCTGTTAGGGTAGACCTCTATCTTTACCCGGCCCTTGGTGCGCTCTTCAGCGAGTTTTTTAAAGTAGTTGGCAGCCTGTCCCTTGGGGGTCTCATTGGCGACAACGTGACTGAATTTGATGACTATTGGTGCAGGAGCGGCCAGAGCGGTCATCGGAATTGCCAGGGCAGCGACTGCGACAATCAGACTTTTGAGACGTTGGTTCAGTTTCATACATGTTCCTCCTTTGGATTGTTGCTGCATGATCTTAACTGCTCGTAGTCAGTACAAATATAGATCCTACGTTAATGCAACTGGAGTGCCAACAACGGTTGATACTGTAACAATCTAATATACTGTTCTGTTTTGTTATATACAGCTAGATATACTCTGTGCGGGAGGCCTGTAGTGGCTAAAACCGGCCAGCAATGATGGCGGTAATTGGCCACTATGGAGTAAAAAAACGGGTGTTCATTTCTGTCAGCCCCAGTGAGTTTAGCAATTCATGCAGACGCTCCGATGGTCGGCGCCGCGGCAGATCCTTGTAGCTGGCGACGATCAGCTCGTTTTTCATCGAATGTTCCCAGCCGACCAGCTCGGTTACCGTCACCTGGTAGCCATGCGCCTCCAGTTGGAGGCAACGCAGCGCGTTGGTTGCCAGACTGCCGAATTCACGCGTATGCAGCGGGTGTCTCCATAACTCGGAGATGCTGTTGGAAGCGAGAGCGGCAGCCTTGTTTTTGCGCAGCACGGCAGCAACTTCAGCCTGGCAGCAGGGCACCAGTACGATAAAGCGGGCCTTTTTCTTGAGGGCAAAGAGAATCGCATCGTCCGTGGCAGTATTGCATGCATGCAGTGCGGTAACAATATCTATCGTTTCGGGAAGGGAATCCGAGTAGATGGAATCGGCAACGGACAGGTTTAAAAATGTCATGCCTGGAAACTGGAGTTTCTGGGCAAGGGCCCGAGATTTCTGCACCAGTTCCTCACGTGTCTCGATACCATAGATATGTGAACCGTCATCTTGATATTTGAAAAACAGATCGTACAGAATAAACCCGAGGTACGATTTTCCGGCGCCATGATCAGCCAGGGTAATCCCCGTATGATCCAGCTGAATCTCTTTCAGTAGCGGTTCAATAAATTGATACAGGTGATTGACCTGTTTCAGTTTGCGTCGGCTGTCCTGATTCAGTTTGCCGTCACGCGTGAGGATGTGCAGCTCTTTCAGCAGCTCAAGCGATTGCCCCGGCTTTATATCGTGTTTTTCGCTCATATATCTGATCCCTGAATAGTTGTATGTTGTCGATCTTGGCGGCAATCGCCAGTCATATCCGGCTGAAGTAACGTTATAATCCGTACTTATCCATTTTATAGCGGAGCGTACCACGGGGGATCTTAAGCATGGTTGCGGTCTGCAGTACATTGCCGCCGGTGTTTTTAAGCGCCTGGCGGATGATGTTCTTTTCAAAGTTCATCACAGTATCATCCAGACCACAATCGATAGGGGAGGGTGCTGTTTGAGCGGCCTGTCGTGCGGTTAATGGACCTGAAGTGGAGGCAACTCCGCGGATCTCCTGGGGGAGGTGTTCAGGCAGAAGCGTCTGGCCATAGTTCATGATACAGATGCGTTCAATGACGTTGCGCAGTTCCCGGATGTTGCCCGGCCAGCGGTACTCCTCCATCAGTCTGGTTGCTTCTTCTGAAAGCGTCTTGAAATCTCTCCCGAACGAGCGGCTGAACGTATCGAGAAAATAGGAGGCTATGATACTGATATCTTCCCGACGTTCCCTGAGCGGTGGAATGTGGATCGGGAATACGTTGATGCGGTAATACA
>JAQTXD010000162.1 GCA_028688955.1 Desulfuromonadaceae bacterium | reverse complement strand
TTGCCTTTCACGATAGGCGCCTCAGCAGCTGTCTGCAGTCTGATCGGTGCCTTGCGTTATTATGGGAAAAACAGGGGTGGTGCCTATGGAGGGGCGCTTTCCCGGGAGGTGAGCGGCTGGGTCATCAGTCTGTTCGTGTTTGGCCTTATATTTCCGGGAATAAATAATTGGGGGCACGGTGGCGGAATTCTTGGTGGAATTATTGTCGCTGCGCTCATTGGATACAGCGAAAAGCGGCGCGAAAACAACTTCGATCACACTCTGGCGCTATTATGCGGACTTGTTACCATATCGATACTGTGCTGGACAATCATTAGCGTGTACTTTTACGGTTAACGTTTAAAATTATGGAAAAAATACACTTGCACAACGTGCTCAATAAGCGGACAATAATGACATTGTTAGTAGTCAACATGCTGTAAGGAGGTGAAACTAATGGGTATGGCTGCATTATCACCGAATAGTGTCCTGGCTACACCGATTCAGGTCAATCCGCAGGTTAAGAATGACATTCAGGGAGCTCTTCCTCAAGTCGCCCAAGAGTCACAAAAGACTATAAAAGCAGCGCAAACCGATACAATAACAATTTCAGCTCAAGCATTGAAAATGGCTGATGATAAGAATGTAGCCGCTGATAAAGCTGCCAGGAAAGCCGATGAACAGAGAATTTTACAGTCGGCACGTGACAAGGATGATGCAGCAAAAAGCGAGACTCAAAGAAATGCAGTAAAAGCCTATAAATCTGTAGCTGCTAAGCAGTAGTCGGCTGAGAGACATACAGACCAATTGCAGAAACAAGAAGAGGAAACCGGTAGTCAGGTTTCCTCTTCTTGTTTGTATTTATAACACCAGCAGCAGAACCTATGCGTTTGTGTCCACGGAGGTGCCCGATTTGGTAAGAGCCTCTTTGAGCCTCTGCATGAGTTCTGAAGGTGTCTGGTAGATAAGCCTGCTGGCGGTATCCATATATCGCAGGCTCAATTCGCCTTTAGGATTATAGACGAATTGCACCTTTGCCACTGCCCCACCGGACTTGTCACTGGTATTCTGGTTTATTTCTTTTTGTACGTCCTCTTTTTCCAAGTTAATTGCTTTCTGCTGCGACTGAGAGGAAATACTTACCGTATCAACAGGAAACGGTCTGGTATCCTGAGCCAAGAAAGAGCTGGAGACGATAGAAACAGGACCTTTGTCATTCACTGTGGCGGATGAGTCCGTTGCAGTGGTTGTGAGCGGTGAAAGTGGTTGGGATGCGTTAGAAACTATGGATATTGTCACAACACACCTCCGCTTTCAATTCGCGAACCATAATGAACGAACATTATTAATTGTCATGATAACGAAAAACGTATTTTTATGAAACACATATTTACGTAGTTGTGTTCTAAACATAAATAGATGTTGTGCCGTACAGATATACTGTACGTGCAGGCCGTGCTCGTCAGCACGGAGTCAGCGCACTCAGTCCAATGACCGGTTAGTAATTCTATCGTGCGCTGATTTTCAGAGTACTGCTGCCGATTATCTCATCCACCCGTGCTCCGTCAAGAGTTTCCTCCTGCTGTAGCGCCTCCGCAAGAAGATCAAGCTTGACGCGGTTAACGCTCAAAAGGTCATCCGCCTTTTGTTCGGCCCTGCTGATAAATGTTGCGATCTCCTGATCGATACGCCAGGCCATGGCCTCTGAAAAACTCTTCTCTTCGGCAAGTTTCCTCCCCAGGAACGGGTGTTCTTCTCCGCGGCTGAAGGTCATGGCACCAACCTTATCGCTCATCCCCCACTGGCAGACCATCTTCTCTGCCAGATCGGTGACAATCTTAAGATCGCTCTGGGCTCCGGTGGAAACCTCACCGAATACCAGTCGTTCTGCGACCCGTCCACCCATGATTACCGCCAGCCGTTTTTCCAGATAACTCTGTGGATAGTGGTAGCGGTCGTCTTCGGGTAGCTGCTGAGTTACTCCCAGCGCCATGCCGCGGGGGATGATGGTCACTTTGTGAATCGGGTCGGTGCCGGGGAGCAGGCTGGCCACCAGAGTGTGACCCGCTTCATGGTATGCCGTAATACGCTTCTCCTCGGGAGTTATGAACATCTTCCGTTCACCTCCCATCAATATCTTGTCCTTGGCTTTATCCAGGTGCTCCATGGATACTGCTGACGCATCCTCCCGCGAAGCGAGGATGGCCGCCTCATTCACCAGATTCTCCAGGTCGGCGCCGGTCATGCCGGGCGTGCCGCGGGCGACGATACTCAGATCAACTCCGTCGGCAAGGGCGACCTTGCGGACATGGACCTGGAGGATCTTCTCGCGATCACGCCAGTCAGGTCGTTCTATCACCACGTGCCGGTCGAAACGGCCGGGACGGAGCAGGGCCGGGTCGAGGACGTCCGGGCGGTTGGTGGCGGCCAGAACGATGACCTCCTGGTGTTGGTCAAAGCCATCCATCTCTGACAACAGCTGGTTCAGAGTCTGCTCCCGTTCGTCGTGTCCACCACCGAAGCCGGCGCCACGGCTGCGCCCGACTGCGTCAAGCTCGTCAATGAAGATGATGCTTGGTGCGGCCTTTTTGGCATTGTCAAACAGGTCACGCACCCGACTGGCACCGACCCCGACAAACATTTCGATGAACTGAGATGCGGAAATGCTGAAGAAGGTCACCCCAGCCTCTCCCGCAACCGCCCGAGCAAGGAGGGTCTTGCCGGTTCCCGGAGGGCCAACCAGAAGCACACCTTTGGGTACTTTGCCGCCGATTCGTTCAAACTTTTTCGGGTTGCGCAGGTAGTCGACGATCTCCTTGAGTTCCTGTTTGCTGTCCGCCATGCCGGCAACATCATCGAAGGTGACCTGACCCTTCTCCTGCATTGTATACGTGTGTGCGCCGGAGCGGCTTAAGCCGCCAAGCACTCCCCCTGGTC
This sequence comes from Desulfuromonadaceae bacterium, assembly GCA_028688955.1. GTDB lineage: Bacteria > Desulfobacterota > Desulfuromonadia > Geobacterales > Pseudopelobacteraceae > JACRCG01. Next base: position 1,072 of record JAQTXD010000162.1, on the reverse strand, counting down.
CCTGGTTACGCATGCTTTTCATCCCCATCCACCAGAGTCCGGCCAGGATGAGCCAGGGGGCGATGCCGATGAGGATGTTGACAAGCAGTGACGATTCCGTGGAGATCGCGGTTACTTCTACATTATGCAGTGTCAGATCCGACATCAGGGTCTGGTCGCTGATTGCAGGCATAAAGGTGCTAAACAAGCTGACCACTCTATCTGCTGTTTTCCCCTGGGCCTGTCCGCTCACCTTGGTCTTCGCCCGGAATTCGCCGGTAACCGCCGCACCCTTTATGGTGATCTTTTTTATGTTGTCAGCTGTCAGCTCGCTGCGGAAACGGCTGTAGCTGATCTCCGCACTCTGGGTGCCCTGCTGCGCAATGTAAGCGTAATAAGCATTAAACAATATCGAAAACAGCATGATGATAAGTATCTGTTTTGTGAAGGACAGGGACATGGAGTGCGCCTCGCTAAAATTATGTCTGCTGATTCAGTTTACCGTCAGCAGCGGATTTGACAAGAGGGTGGCCAGTTCAAAAAAAAGGATAACTCGCATAAAAACGGGATATGAAACGATGAGGCAGTGGGACGGCTTGGTTCTAATAAAAAAACTTCAAGCATGGTCTTGAAATGCGGGGTCGTTACACGCGCAATCGGGTTGTTGGTTGCGGGGTTAGTGAGCAGTGCTAAAAAATGTCACTTGTCAGGAGCAATTCCTGTCGTTTGTCCCCAGTGCGGCGTTGCTCAATCAAGGTGTTGTTGCGGTACATCAGTCCCCGCAACGCTCTGCGGAAAAGAATATGACAAGGCACGTTTTATGCTGTAGCGTACGAACAAGTACATAGCGGGATACACGAGAATACTAAACCATTCGCAAGGGTGGGACGGAAAGCCTATTGGGTCTCTCTGAGATAGCCGGGTCGCCGAAATATCTAAATGGTATTGGCGATCCGGCTATTTTTTTGCCGGAAAGCGGCACCGGGCACAGAGCCCGGCGGAAGGAGACCGCAATGGCAGGCTTTGAGAGAAAAACGATTGGTTCGTTGCTTCAGAAGCTGGTTTCTATAGTTGTCGCTACCCTCGTTATGAC
>JAQTXD010000075.1 GCA_028688955.1 Desulfuromonadaceae bacterium | reverse complement strand
GTCGGGGTGCCGTCGGTACGTTGAATGATCAGGTCATCCAGTTCGTCATTCGGAAAGGTAATTGTTCCCTTTATCAGGTCGTCAAACGAGGTAGCCCCCCCCTGCGGGGCGCGGAAACGGGTGACATACGGCTGTCCGTCAGGATGATCCGAGCGCTCGCGGCAGGTACCGTCATACTTCGGTTTGCGCCCCTCCTCCATGGCCAGGGCGCGTTTGGCATCGAGGGTTTCAGAGGTACAGTAACATCTGTACGCCTTGCCCGCATCTACCAGCTTCTGGACATATTCCTTGTAGAGCGGAAACGAATCCGATTGATAAAAAGGACCTTCATCCCACTCCAGGCCGAGCCATTTCATCCCTTCCAGAATTGCATCCACGGACTCCTTTGTAGAACGTTCCACATCAGTATCTTCAATGCGCAGAATGAATGTGCCCCCCTGTTTTCTGGCCAGCAGCCAGTTGAAAAGAGCGGTTCGGGCGCCGCCGACATGAAGATATCCCGTTGGGCTGGGGGCAAAGCGGACTCGAAGATCAGACATGGGAAAACTCCTTGCGTATGGGACTGACGATAATGAATGTGCCGCAGCACTATAGCATCCCCGGACAGGTCGAAAAAGCATTTTCTACCCGACTCGCGAATCGTCATGTGCTATAAACGTTCCCATCACACGAACTTGACTATACGGAGCAACTGAAATGAACAAGATAACACTGGACGGCATTGCACTCATTCTGGCGCGGCCGGTAGAACTTAATCTGCAGTGGGTCGGCCAGGAAGAGCTGCTGACGCAACTGCTGGCCGCCTGGATGGTAATTGACGAACGGGACATCCCCTTCAATCCGCGCCTGATCGGCAAACCAGGAGTCGGCAAAACGACCCTGGCCTATGCCGCGGCCACACGGTTGGAGCGGCCGGTATATCTGTTCCAGGCAACCATGGACACCCGCCCCGAAGATCTCATTGTTACCCCGGTGATCGGACCGGATGGTACAATCCAGTATGCCGCTTCGTCCCTGGTTTCCGCCATGCTGACCGGTGGCGTGCTGATCCTGGATGAGGGGAACCGCATGAGTGAAAAGGCGTGGGCCTCTCTGGCACCGCTGCTCGATGACCGCCGCTACGTGGAATCAATCATTACCGGCCTGCGTATTCCGGCCCGCCGCGAGTTCCGCATCGTCGTCACCATGAACGAGGACTCCTCCACTTTCGAAATTCCGGAATACATCCATTCCCGCCTGCAGCCGCAGATCTATATCGATTTCCCCGAGGCCGACGAGGAGCTGATTATCCTCAAGGAGAATCTACCGTTTGCTGAAAGTGACATTCTGAAATATGTGGTGAGATTTCTACAGCGCGCCCATAAAAACGACGAGCTCTATTCTGTCCGCGACGGTATCAATATTGCCCGATACGCCCTTAAAATGTCCGCAGCCGGAGGCCAACCACCCCAGGACCTGCTGCGTCTGGCGGTGACACGCATTCTCGGCAATGAAGCGCTGCCGTATCTGGACTGACCATGCCGTCTCGCCTTCACCTTGAACAATTCGGCCCGATCCATGCCCTGCCGGTGCTCCACTATCGTATGGAGTTTGCCCAGTTAGTAAAAATGGCTGTTACCCGCGTCCGCCCCGATGCCGTGGCAATTGAGCTGCCTCCCACACTGGAGGGCACCTTTCTGCGCGCACTGCGCCGTCTGCCGCAGATCTCGGCGATCAGGTACCAGGCTGGAAAAGAGATGGCGTATCTCCTGGTAGAACCGGCAGACCCCCTGGTAGAAGCGGCTCGCCAGGCGTTGGAACTGGGGATTCCATTGCATTTTGTTGATGTGGCCATTGACGATTACCCCCACCACCATGAACAGTTCCCCGATTCCTACAGCATCAGTCGTATCGGCCTGGGAGAGTATTACCGGGAATACTGTAGAGCCAACGCGGGTGAACAGCCGTGTCGTGAAGACCAGCAACGTGAACAGGGGATGGCCTACGGCCTGCAGCAAATGGCGGAAAATCATCATCGCATCCTCTTTGTCTGCGGTATGTCCCACCTGGAACGGATCACGCGTCTGTTCGCCGCACCTCAGGGGATTCCACTGCAGCGGCTCCGGCGTGATGACGTCAGCCTGTTCAACCTGCATCCCGATTCCTGTCGTGAAGTTCTGGCGGAATTCCCCTTCCTGTCGGCAGTCTACGAGCAGCGACGCGGCCCGCTTCCTGATGAACCGGCTGAGAGCGGCATTGGTCTTCGCAAACGCTTTCACGCCCTGGAACTGATCAGCGGCGGCAAGGAGCAGGTATCGGAAGAACAGCTGCTGGAGAATGCCATCCGCCGTTCCGCCCGGCACCTTGGGCGAGAGGGGACTTTTCTCGACCGACAGCGCCTGATCTACCGGCTTTTCGGCGAAGCTGCCCGTCATTATCGCCAGGAGACCGGCGAGACCCTGCAGATCTGGCAGAAGCGGGCTTTTTTTCGTTTTGCCCGCAACTATGCCCTGCAGAGCGGCATGCTCATGCCGGATCTGTTCCAGCTTCTGGCTGCGGCGCGCGGCTGTGTGGATGACAACTTCGCCTACGCCTTCTGTCGACTTGCCACCTGCTATCCCTGGCAATCTGCCAGCAGCGATCTTGCTACGATCAGCATTTCACCGGAAGAGCTCTGGGGCGGCAGCCGTTCCATCCGCTTTCGTCCGCGTCAGAAGCGGAGCAAAGGGCTGGCACAGATGGGATTGCTCAAGCGTAAACGGGAAGTGCGGCCGGGCGAGTGGCTGGAAGGCTTCGATGATCCTTCGATCTGCTCCTATCCGCCGGAGGATATCGCCATTGAGGAGTACGGTCGTTTTCTCAAACGGAAGGGTGCCATGCAGTTGTCTGAGGAGCAGAGTCGTACCGAGAAGTTCAGCTCTTCGCTGCTGGATGGCATCGACATGCGTGAAACCCTGCGCAACATTCACGAAGGGGCGATCTATGTCCGTGAGCAGCAACGGGCCAAAGGGGGTGTCGGCTGTCTGGTTGTTATTTTTGACGAGGACCGTCATGGGCAGCGCTTTCCCTATCGCATGACCTGGCTGGGCGAGCATGAGCAGGAATCAGACATGGCCTTTTACGCCACCGCCCCGGAGGAGAACATCGTCGGGCCGGGCATTTGCCGCTGCGAATACGGCGGTTTCCTGCTCTCCTATCCACCGCGCCGCATGATGGATGTCTGGCATGATCCGGATTACTCAGATACGGTGTCCCGGTCTGAAGTGCTTCTGCTGGCGGCGCTTGATTATTCGGTGGAAAAGCACGTGGTCTATGTGGCTGCCAAACCGCCGCGCAGCATCTTCAAACAACTGGCTTCACGCCGGGATAGGAAGATTGTCTACATCCCCCTCGGCTCGCTCTCTCCCCACAAACTCAAACAGATGAGGATTATGCATATTCTCTCCGGCAAGGACAAACGGGAGATTGCAAAAGAGTATATCTGGTGAAGTGGACTAAACAGCTGTTAAACCATCGAGGCAAAACAGCACTTTTAATCGCATTAAGCGGCAAGCAGCTCTTTCAAAACATCCGGTTTTTTTATGGCAATGGTGATGAGGGTCTTTGCCGCGCCAGACGGCGCACGACGACCCTGCTCCCACTCCTGGAGAGTGCGGAGCGACACGCCGAGCAGTTTGGCAAACTCGCTCTGAGAGAGACCTATCCTGAGACGGGACGCAGCCAGAGGAGAAACTTCTACGGCAGACACACGCCCCATCCTGCCGGCCTTCAGGTCTCGCACGGCCTGGAGCAGCTCCTCACCAATGTTACGCTTTGCATCACGTCCGAGCAGTTCTTTTTCATTTAGTGGCATGTTCCATCTCCTCTTTGAGGGCTTTGAGAATGTGACCGGGAATACTGTCAACTGCACTTTTGGCATAAATCAGAAGTAACCAGATTTGCCCGGCCTCTGTCCGGGCACAAATAGAGAACCCTGACGCCGCCGCTCTTGTCAGTTCCTCGACGGCTCCAGCGTACCTTGCGAACCCCGCCGGAACCTCGTACCACATCGCCCATATCGGGATTGGCGGCTAGATATTCCTGAAAGACTCCGTATTCGGTATCTGTCAGGTAATCATGAACCTGTTTCGTGAATAGTGGCGACTCGACAAAAGTAATCATAAGTCAGATATACGGCACTGACGTATAAAGCCAACCGGCAAATTTATTGAGAGAGATGAAATGTCCAACCAGACAGAAACAGGAAAGACATGGGGGCAGGTCTTGAAAATTAGTATTTGAGTAAAAAGTGATATTTCAAGACCTTAATCCATAGACTTTGTGACCCCATAGACTTCTTTTGATCTCTGGGCAATAGTACAAGAAAGAGACTGTGGAATGTTGACCGGAATCTGGTCAACAGGATTTATGGAATATTATCCAACTGAATAAATATAAATTTATTATATAGTTGTGTAAAATCTGTTTTTATTTTTATTTGGAATAGAAGTAAATGAGTGGAAGATGACCGTATTCCGGTCAAATACGAGTTAGCCGACAGGAGGCCCTGTGAACGACGAACAACTTCGATCCGCACTCCAGGCAGAGTACCTGCAAATTCAAAAGGTACTGGAAGACTTCGATGGGAGGGCGATAACAATTAAAGCATGGAGTGTCTCATTCAGCCTCGTCGCCATTGGCGGAGCCTTTGCAAGTCGCTCAGCGCCGGTCCTCTTAGTATCTTGTATCAGCGCAATTCTTTTCTGGGTCATCGAAGGGAGTTGGAAGACTTTTCAATACGCACACTATGCGCGATCCGGCGAAATCGAGGAGTACTTCCGTGGTGAAAGACAAATAGATTTTGCCTTCCAGATTGGGACATCGTGGTCCAAGGCATGGCACTCAGGCGGCTTTCCGAGACTTAAGAAAGTGTTGTTCTGGCCACACGTAGCACTACCTCATGTCGTTATTGCCTCAGTTGCGCTTAGTCTCTTTATCCTTGAGTATCTTGGCGTACTAAAGTTATGACGGCTACCCCAGTTACGCAGCAAGCAATAGTGGCTGCACTTGCTGCATCCTCTTAACCTGACACCCTAGTATTTTTTCATACTGGGCAGTCCCAACGGTTGTAGGATTTAGAGATCGAAAAAGTCCGATGGATTCAAAAGGTATTTATCGCCTCTATGGCTTTTGGATAGGATTCTTGACTTTTATTGTCTTCGGCTACACCTGCTATTACTTCTGGCAGGTGATGCATTGATACAAGTAAATTATCTGGCGGCCTCTGCATGCAGTTTGAGACCGAGCGCAGAAACTATTTTGAGAATCGTATCAAAACCAGGAATACGTTCACCTGAAAGAGCCTTATAAAGACTTTCGCGGGAGAGACCTGCATCGCGGGCAACTTGAGACATCCCTTTGGCGCGTGCGATGTCACCAAGTGCCTTAGCGATGAAAGCCGCATCGCCATTAGCCTCTTCGAGACATGCTTCAAGATAGGCGGCCATTTCATCCGGAGTTTGGAGATGTTCTGCAACATCATAGCGACTGGTAGCGGTTTTTAGCATTTTCAACTCCTATAAGTTACGGGCAAGGCGCAAGGCAACCTTGATATCAGCGGATTGACTACCTTTGTCTCCACCAGCCAAAAGAATAATCAGTTCGCTGCCGCGTTTTGTGAAGTACACCCGGTAACCAGGGCCATAGTCGATTCGCATTTCCGAGATTCCTTCGCCAACCGGCTTGACGTCCCCAGCGTTTCCAGAGGCAAGACGTTCTATTCTGACGAGGACGCGAGCCTTTGCCTGAACATCACGAAGGTTATCAATCCACTTGGCAAACATTTCGGTTTTGCGAATTTCTACCATGGGCATACTGTATCCTTGTGGCTACACATTGTCAAATAGTAAGTGAATATATAGAGAAGATGCCCAACAATCGGCAAGACCCGCCAAAGGCGGGTCAGCCTCAGCCCCGTTGTCTGAAAAAATTATGAGTCGAAAAGAGCATGAGGAGAAAATTGATTCCGGTTGTCGCTATTTTCCTCGCCTCGCTATTTCAGAGCTATCAAGCTGAGGCGAGCAAAGTGGACAGGCTGCTGGAATTGCCAGAAAAGAAGATTGACATTGGGATTGCGGCGCTGACGCTCGAAAAGAGGTATACCCAGAGCTTGACGTAAAAGCATATTCCACGAATATCGACAAGTTAGTGAAAAAATCAAGGGGTTCACTGAAGGTAAGAGTTACCCGAACTACAGAATCGGAGCTTTGAATACCTTTCTGTATAAGTACGAGAAATTCCGGTATGATTTTACCGAAGTCGATATCAGCAAACTCGAAAACCGATATCTTAACGGCATAACTAACGGCTAACAAATGAAGTACCATCCGGCTGTTGCCGGCAATCACACGCACAGAAAGGATAATTCAATGAGCATACGAAATCTGCTGGTAATTATTGTCTTCATGTTGTTCTGCTCTCCACCACTCCAGGCAGCACAGAAGCCGGATGACCGCGAGGCGCTGCAGGGGCTGAAAACAGCCAAAGTTATCTTCGATGTTCGGGTACCCGATCTCGAAAAACTGCTCTTCAATCTCAACCTTCTCAATGAAACCTACGAGGGAATTGTCGCCCAGAAAATTAAACCACAGATGATTGTCGTATTCCGCGGCCCGGGGGTTCGCCTCCTTACGGATGCAGCCCTGGACGACGAAGCCAGAAAATTATTCCGTGATCTGAAAAAGAAAGGTGTCCGTTTTGAAGCATGTGCAGTAGCCATGCGGGTGTTCAAGGCTGATCCGGAAAAGCTCTACCCCGAGATAAATCTGGTCGCGAATGTTTTTAATTCACTTATCGGCTACCAGAATAAGGGTTACGCGATGATCGCCATCAATTAAGCCGCAGAAAATATTCCGGGATGAGGGATGATGAGTAAAACGGAATGGCACGATGTCCGGCCTTTGCCGGGAGACCCTGGAACATATTCTGAATAACGGATAAGCAGGGTTTGCTGACTGATGAATGTGCGTGGGCGCGCATGGCTATCATTAAAATATGGACTTCCAAAAAGCAGAATGGCATAAAATAGAATCATACTAAATGGAGGTGGAACCGATGGACAAAAAAACGAACTTATTTGACACGATCTTCAAAGTGGCGGTATTGGCTCTGATGATCGATTGGACGTTTGCTTTATGGAAAATTGCAGATAACATTGCCAGGCTGAAACCGTAGCCATCCAGAGACTCTCTTCCATGCACGGATCTGGAGGAGAGTCATGGGCGGAGTTTATTGCTGGTTCGTGATTCAGAAACGGAGTTGATGCCTGCATCGAATGTTTTCACTCCAGGTAGTCCTACCTAGAAAAATCAACCTGCTTTCATTGCTGCCATACATGCTGCCATTAGAAAAGCTGTCCCTGTTTTTACTGCAACTCTGTGTGCGTTGCTGATTGTCCGAGCTTTCATCAATCCCTTCTCCCTGATGATCCTCCGGGGCATACGGGGAAAGGTGGCGGAAGGTCGGATGAGGGGAGAAGTCTGTTATTTCTTCTCCAGAGACAAAGCGCTAATCGGATATCAATATTCCACCTTCAGGAGCTGTCTTGAAACTGACCAAAGAACAAACCGGAAAACTGATTTCCTACATTATTGACGCGACCGGCTTCAAGCCGTTTCAGGTGGAGCATACGGTTGAACTGCTGGAAGAAGGGGCCACGGTACCCTTTATCGCCCGCTACCGCAAAGAACATACCGGCGAGCTGGACGAGGTGCAGATCCGCACGATTGAAGAGCAGTTCAGCTATTTTTCGGAACTGGAAGAGCGCCGCATCACGGTGATTAAATCGATTGATGAACAGGGGAAACTGACTCCTGAACTACGGGAGCGAATCGAAGCTGCCCGCCAGAAAACCGAATTGGAAGACCTGTATCTCCCCTATAAGCCAAAACGCCGCACAAAGGCGACGATTGCCCGAGAAAAAGGATTGGAGCCGTTGGCAGATATCATTGCCGCTCAGGAGATAACCACCGGGACGCCGGAGGAAGTGGCACTCCCGTTTGTTAACCCGGAGAAGGATGTGCCGGATGTGGTGGCAGCACTGGACGGGGCGGGGCATATCCTGGCCGAGCGTCTTTCCGACAATGCCGATGACCGCTCCATGGTGCGCCGCCTGACCAAAGAACAGGGGATCATGACCGCACGGGTGGCGACTGATTTCAAGGACCAGGTCACCAAATTCGAGATGTACTACGACTATCAGGAACCGCTCAAAGCGGTGCCGTCACACCGCATGCTGGCCATGCGGCGCGGTGAGAAGGAGGAAGTGCTGTATCTCTCGATCACTGCTCCGGTGGAGCAGATTCTTGCCGGACTAAAATCGCGCCTGATCCTGCAGGACAGCATTTTTCAACCCCTGCTGGAACGGGTAGCGGAGGATGCTTACAAACGACTGATTGCACCATCCATTGAAGTGGAATTGCGACTGGAAAGCAAGGAGCGTGCTGATGAGGCGGCCATTCTGGTCTTTACCCGTAATCTGCGCGAACTGCTGCTGGCACCACCGGCCGGAGGAAAACGCGTATTGGGGATCGATCCCGGCTTTCGTACCGGCTCCAAGCTGGCGGCGGTGGACGAGAACGGGCGGTTTCTGGAACATGTGACGGTGTACCCGCATATCGGCGAAGCGCGCGTGCCCCAGGCCAGGCAGGATCTGCTCCGCCTGGTGGAAAGCCATGGCATTGAGATGATCGCCGTCGGCAATGGTACCGCCGGCCGCGAGATGGAGATATTTGCCAAGGAATCCGTGGCAGGTATCGGGCGCCAGGTACCGGTAGTGTCCATCAGCGAGGCGGGTGCCAGCATCTACTCCGCTTCGGATATCGCCCGTGAAGAATTTCCCGATCTGGACCTGACGGTTCGCGGAGCGATCTCCATTGCCCGGCGACTGCAGGATCCGCTCGGTGAGCTGGTCAAGGTCGATCCCAAAAGTATCGGCGTCGGCCAGTATCAGCACGATGTAAACCAGAACATGCTGAAGAAGTCACTGGATGGTGTCGTGGAATCATGTGTCAACTATGTCGGTGTGGATCTTAACACCGCGTCCTGGGCACTGCTCGCCTACGTTTCCGGCATCGGGCCATCACTTGCCAAGGCTATTACCGGATATCGCGACCAGAACGGTTCCTTTGTTACCCGCAAGGCGCTCCTGAAAGTACCCCGTTTCGGGGCCAAAGCATTTGAACAGGCAGCAGGATTCCTCCGAATCCCTGAAGGGAAACATCCGCTGGATAACAGTGCCGTTCATCCTGAGCGCTATTCGTTAGTTGAGTCTATTGCTGCTGATCTCGGCGTATCGTTACCAGGGTTGATCTCCGACCCTGCCCTGGTGGGCAGAATTGACCTGAAACGCTACGTAACAGAGAGCGTCGGCCTGCCGACCCTTACGGATATCATTGAAGAGTTGAAAAAACCGGGACGTGACCCGCGCAGCCAGTTTCAGACCGCCTCCTTCCGTGACGATATCCGTGAAATCGGCGATCTGAAAGAAGGGATGATTCTGCAGGGGATTGTCACCAACGTAACCGCATTCGGAGCCTTTGTGGATATCGGCGTCCATCAGGACGGCCTGGTACATATCAGCCACCTTGCCAACCGCTACGTCAAGGATCCGAGCAACGCCGTCAAGGCCGGGCAAGTGGTTAAGGTAAAAGTATTATCCGCTGATCCACAGCGCAAAAGGATCGGATTGTCCATTAAAGAGGCAGAGCAGGGCGCACAATACTAACTGAATTCGGGAGTTTGAACTAATGGAAGAAAAATCAGTCAGCATCACGTTACGACGATCAGCGTCGCATTCATCCGCCGACCGAATGGCGGCATTGACGGAGAGCAAAAAACTCCCGACAGTATTGGAGGATGCTTCACAGGAAGTCGCTCGTGAAAACATTGTCAAGGGTCTGATGCGGATATTTGACGGGCTGCTGGGGTGTACACCGAAGCGTGCCGGAGTGAAGCGTACCTATGTGAAGGTTGAGAAAATGCCTGCAGCAAAACCGGAAAGTGCAACCCGGCGCACGCTGGAAAAAGAAATCTACCGGCTGATCACGAACCTTGTGGAACATGACTCTCCCAACACCGGCTTTGCGGTCAACGTCCTCGTCAACAATGGTATCTATTATTACAATAAGGCTGCCGTACCGCTTTCCTTTGGAATTTTCCTCACATCACTGGTCGAGTTTCTTGAGGGGCATGATTGTCTGAGCATCTGTCCCGAAGAGATGGCAAAGCTGAAAGCGCTCCTCAGTCGGGGATAACCGGAGTATCCGGAAGGAAAGAATTCACTCCCCCTCAGGACGCGTGTTTGCCGGTTTTTTTCGATTGCTTCAGGTGGGCCAGAAAGACGGCATGGCGGAGGCCGCCCCGACCGGGACGATCGGTGGTCACGGTGAATCCGGCACCCTGCAACCGCTTGTCAAAACTCTCATCATAATTTTCCCCCCACACGGCAACAGCACCGCACGGTTTAAGTGCAGCGCGCATATTTTCGATGGCCCGACTCCCGTAGAGCGGGTCATCACTATGGTGGGTTTTTGCGTGAGGGCCGCGATACAGATCAAGGACGATGGCGTCAAAGCGTGAATCACCGCCATCCACTGCGGTCCGACGGATCAGCCGGGCAACGTCGCCAAGTTCCACCGTTACACGGGGATCACTGACTGCATTCCCCGTGAGAGCGGCCAAGGCTCCCCGGCACCAGCTGACAACAGCCGGATTCAATTCAGCCACAATAACGTGAGCGGTGGCCGGCAGAGCATCCAGAACCGCCCTGAGGGTAATGCCCATACCCAGCCCGCCCACCAGTACCCGCGCATCTCCACTCTCCTTCAGGTGGCTGCAGCCGAGCTGACCGAGGACGATCTCGGAACGGTTAGACATGCTGTTCATAAGTATCTGGGAACCGATCGTGATCAGGAAATCCTTCTCGCCGCGCTGGCGGAGTTCAAGATTTCCTTCTTCGGTGGGGATGCATTCAATTGTTTTCCATGGTTGTGCCATAGTTTCACTGCCTCTTCTCAAACTGATGATGGTGCGAATCTCGGAAAATTTGACTCACGTCATTATTCTGCTCCGTACAATCCGGTAAGGTCCGCACTCTATCATATAAACAGCAGCAGTACGACAGGAGGAATACAAATGTGTGAATGTGGAGCAACCCGGACACCGGGAGCAGGACCGTATGCGACCGGCAGGACGCTGGTGGAATTTGTGTTGAATGCCCATGGCGGTTCAGTCGCGATCAGAGAACTCCCGAACGGCCTTGAACATAATTGTCAGGGGTGTGGTGCGCCGTTTTTGCAGGAGACCTTCGTGCAGTGCTGTCCGGTCTGCGGCGGCGTTCACGCAATCTCGCCACCACGGGCAACGGATGCTTCGGCCATTCAGTTTGCCGGAGCAGATTTCGTGCTCCCCAGACAAGGTTGAAATAACACGGAGCAAGGGGGCAACAGAGAAAACGGAGTCATAATCAGGAGAAGAGAGTCTCACTGGAGGTTTTCAGGAAGAGTATCCGTACTGGTTCTGTTGCCCTGATGCTCCCTGTTTCAAATCGTGTATCGATATCAGGCAGTGTTCCGGACTTTCATCCTGACGACACGGTCCGTATCTGAGGGATCAGACCAGGATCCAGGCTTTCCATGCGCTCTTTGCCAAGCTCCTCCAGCGCACTCCTCATAGCATCGGCATCGGCAATAAGCCTGGTGACATCGACCCACTGGCAGCAATCTGCCACACGCCGCAAATACCCCACCCCACCCTTCAGCAGAATCACAGCACCGCCATAATTCCCGTTTCTCCAGTGGTGCAGCGCTATGGCAACCTGAATTATCCCCTGGTAAAAATCACGGACCTCGCCGCTTTCTCCAATCCAGAGATCTTCTATTGTTTCATGGCATTCGTGCCATTCTCGGCGGTTAAACTCACGAATCCCCTGAAGCAGTTGCCCCGGCGGGGAGTCTTCACATGTTCTCTTCATCGGCGCCACCTTGTAGTCACTTAATATTCGAATTCCGCGTCCGTACTTCTATCCGTCCGTCATACCTGGAGAGAAGCGACGGGCTGTCCGGACTATGTTTCCGGCAGTTGCTCTCGATGAGCCCTTCGTTATAATTTGCATAACAGTACCTGCAGCGAAAGCGACAGCTGTTGTAGCTTCCCATATCAACCGAAGGGACACATCGGCAGGCTGCCCGCTGATTTTTGTCCCTGACAGAAGGTACGTTCAGGCCGAACAGTCCCCGAACCAAATCGCCATCAATACAGGCTCCGTGCCTGATACCTCCGGCTGACAGATCCACCTCCTCGCTGCAGGAGAATATCTCCAATTTGTAGCGGTCGGCAATGGTTTTAAAGCCATATACAATATGTTCAAGCGCAGCCTGCTGCTCCGGAGCGGCAATATCAGCAAGTGTGATGACGCTCCCGGCCAGTGCCCTGCTCAAACGCCCCTCACCTTTTCCGTAAAAATCATAGAAACTGAACATCAGACGGCAGGTGGCGTTCGCAAGCTGTCCGGCAATCATGTCGGCCTGCTCAATATGCCATGATACTGGCGAATAACTGGAAAGGATTATCGGATCATAGCGCCATACGACTCGCGCCGGACCGATACGACTCGCCAGTTCGAGCATGACCCCGATGCGCTCCTGCAGCGGTGGGACACCCGGTTCAAAGACGCCGTCGTAGGGATTCAAGGTGTACTGGAAGTAATAATTCAGGCCGCGCTCATCAAGCTCATCCAGGTATTTCAAGAGTGGGCGGGGGTATTTGGTCCAGAAACAGATGGCGTCGACATCTTCCGCTTTCAGGCTGAAACCGGTTATCTGCCTGCTGTTGAAGGGATTGACCCGATAGAAAAAACCCTCCCGCACCCGCGCCATAAACCATTCGGAATAGAAGGCCGGTATGTCGGTGCGTCTGCTGGCGGAAATAATCATGGCAGGGGTCACTCCAACCCGTATCAGATAACCGGGACCTGAAATGCACCGACCAGGCGGATAAAAAATTCCGGTACAGCAGCTTCAAAGGTCATCCGCCTCCCGTTAACCGGGTGAGTAAAAGAGAGCGACCGGGCATGGAGGGCAAGGGTGCCGTAGGCATCACTTGCCTTCCCGTATTTTTTATCCCCCACAACCGGATGTCCCTTTTCCGACAGGTGCACCCGGATCTGGTGTTTGCGGCCGGTGAGCAGGTGTATGTCCAGCAGGCTGAACCCCTTTGCTTCTTTCAGGACGGTATATTCCGTGCGTGAGAGTTTCCCGCAAGTCGGGTCAGGAGTCGAATAGACGTTAAATGCGCTGTTCTCCGTCAGATAGCTGCTGATCGTTCCGGATTTTTCCACCAGAGTGCCGTGCACGATGGTGAAATAGTGTTTCTCGGTACTCTGCCACTGCTCCTGCAGAAAATTCTTGGCGGCTTCACTCCTGGCAAAGAGCAGGGTACCGGAGGTTTCCCGATCCAGACGGTGGACGATAAAAACGCGGTTACGGGAATGGGGGTCACCTTTGCGGACATACTCGTTGAGTATGGTGTGGGCCGTTCTTGTCTTATCCCGGTCGGTCCCCATCGTGAGGAGGCCGGACGGTTTAACCACCACGATAATGTCCCTGTCTTCATGAAGAATCGGGAGCCCTTTGGGTTGATGTTTTGCGGGAGTGCGCTGTGGTGACGGCATAACATTCTTTCTCAAATATATTTTGTTTTTCAGGTTGCACGGGTGGAGTAATTACACTACCATGTCCCGAATTTTGAACCTACAACAAGTTACATGAGTGCTTCCGATTTCCTTCGCTCATCTCCTGCCGGAACACCCGCACCGGAATCAAATATAAGAGTACAGGGGGTATACAATAATGGGAGAACAACTCCAATCGACACCGATCTGTGGTCGGCACCGCGCCTTGAATGCCCTGATGGCCCCATTCGGCGGCTGGGACATGCCGATTCAGTATGAGGGAATTATTGCCGAACACAGCTGGTGCCGCACCAGTTCTGCTCTCTTTGATATCTGTCATATGGGAGAGTTCCTTTTTCAGGGTGATTTTGAGTCTGATGGCCTGGAGGATGTCTTTACCTTCTCGGTGAAGACAATACCGGTCGGACGTTCCCGCTACGGTTTCCTCCTTAACGAGCAGGGTGGTATTATTGACGACCTGATAATTTTTCGCCTGGCCGAAGATAAAGTCATGATTGTTGTCAATGCCGCAACGGCTCCGAAGGACTTTGCCGTTATCAAGCAGCGGCTGAGGGGGGGCACATTTACCAATATTACCGATCAGACCGGCAAGGTGGACCTTCAGGGACCGCTCTCCCGCTACGTCATGGTTGAGCTGCTCGGTGAAGAGGTTGCCACCATCCCCTATTTTAAATTCATCACCATGAATATTCTCGGTGTCGAGGCGATTGTCAGCCGTACCGGCTATACCGGTGAACTGGGGTACGAAATTTTCATACCGTCCGAAAAAGTCTGTGAACTGTGGGATCTGCTGCTGACGGATGAGCGGGTCAGGCCTGCCGGTCTGGGGGCACGGGACGTGCTGCGGCTTGAGGTCGGCTATTCTCTCTACGGCAGCGACATTGACGAAGAGACGACACCGCTGGAAGCGGGTCTTGAGAGCTTCGTCAACTTCGATAAAGCCTTTATCGGCAAAGATGCTCTGCTCCGTTTGAAGGGACAGGGAACAACCCGGAAGAAAGTGGCCTTCGAGGTCAGCGGGCGCCGCTCGCCCCGCCATCATTACGACATCTCCGCAGGTGGAGAGAATATCGGCAGCGTCACCAGCGGTGTCTTTTCACCGATGCTCGGCAAAGGTATCGGCATCGGCTTTGTGACACCGGAACGGGCAGTCGTCGGTACGCCGCTCACGATCAGTCATGAACGGGTCAGCATGGAAGCGGTTGTCTGTGAATTGCCGTTCTTCAAGGACGGTTCGGTACGTTCATAATCATGCATATATTCCAAACATCAGAGAGGAAAGAACAATGAGTATCTATTTCACCAAGGAACATGAGTGGGTAAAAGTAGACGGGACTGTTGGAACTGTTGGCATCAGCGATCATGCTGCCCATGAATTGGGTGACATCACCTTTGTGGAGCTGCCGAAGATCGGCGCGGTCGTCACACAGTTCGGCCTTCTGGGGAGTATCGAATCAGTCAAGGCGGCCAGTGATATATTTGCTCCCCTTTCCGGAAAAGTCGTCAAGGTGAATGACGCCCTTGATACCGCTCCCGAGGCGGTCAATGAGAGCGCCGAGGATGCCGGCTGGATGGCAGTAGTCGAAATAGCAGACGCAGCCGAACTGAAGAACCTCATGACCCGGGATCAGTACGACGCATATTTGAAATCATTGTAGGGAGATTTATACATGAACGACAGCCACTACTGTCCACACACACCGGAAGAGATCACCGAGATGCTCTCCGTGGTCGGCGTTGCCAGCGTTGAAGAATTGTTTGCCCCGATCCCGGCGGAACTGCGGGCCACAACATTCAACCTCCCTGCCGGCATGTCCGAATTTGAGACTTTCAGCAGGATGCAGGCGGTTGCCGGAGAAAACGCTCAGGGAATAAACCACTTTATCGGCGGCGGTTTTTATGACCACATCATCCCCTCCGCCATAGATCATCTTGCCGGCCGCGCAGAATTTTATACCGCCTACACACCGTACCAACCGGAATGTTCTCAGGGGACGCTGCAGGCACTGTTCGAATATCAGACAGCTATCTGCCGCCTGACCGGACTGGACGTTTCCAACGCGTCGCTCTACGACGGCGGTACCGCCTGTGCAGAGGCCGCAATGATGGCGCTGCGCATAACCGGCAGGAATAAAATTGTCGTTGATGGCTGCGTCAGCCCCTTTTCCCGCCAGGTGTTGAGGACCTATCTCTTCAACCTTGCGGTCGAGGTAATCGAGATACCGCCTCTGGACGGCCTCCTCAACCGTAATGAATTAGCGTCTCTGCTGGACGATACCGTCGCTGCGGTGCTGGTGCAGAACCCGAACTTCTTCGGCAGCATCGAGGACTTTACGTCCCTGGCTGCGCAGGTTCATTCCGCTGGCGCACTGCTGATCGGTTCTGTCTACCCGATCTCCCTCGGTGTTTTGAAAACGCCCGGCGAGATGGGAATCGATATCGCCGTCGGTGACGGCCAGAGCCTCGGTAACCCGCTCTCTTTCGGCGGTCCCTCCTTCGGATTCATCGCCGCCGCAAAGAAATATATTCGCAATATGCCGGGACGTATTGTCGGCGAGACCGTCGACCGGAACGGCAAACGCGGCTATGTCCTGACGCTGCAGGCCCGCGAGCAGCATATTAAACGTCACAAGGCGACATCGAATATCTGCAGCAATCAGGGACTCTGCGCCCTGCGCGGCCTGATTTTCCTTTCCTCCGTCGGCAAAGAGGGGCTGGCCGAACTGGCACGTCTGAACCGGGACAAAGCCGAGTACGCCAAAGCCGCGTTGTCCCGGATTCCGGGCGTCACGGTTCTGCAGTCAGCCGTCACCTTTAACGAATTCACCATCAGACTTCCGAAAAATGCCGATGGGGTTGTTACCAGCCTGCTCGCGCTCGGCATAGCTGCCGGCGTGCCGCTGGGTCAGTATTACGAAGGTTCGGAGAATTGTCTGGTCGTGACGGTAACAGAAAAAAGGAGCAGGAAGGATATCGACCTGCTTGCCAAAGAGCTGGAGGTGGCGCTATGCAACTGATCTACGAACAATCGGTCCCGGGCCGTCGCGGTGTTAAATTGCCTGCATCCGACGTCCCAGCCGCCCCTGCACTGCCGGATACGCTGCTGCGTGCGGAAAAAGCCGGCCTGGCAGAGGTTTCAGAACTGGATCTGGTGCGGCATTTTACCAACCTGTCACGGCGCAATTTTTCAGTGGACACCAACTTTTATCCCCTC
>JAQTXD010000161.1 GCA_028688955.1 Desulfuromonadaceae bacterium | reverse complement strand
AGCAGCATTTCACCAAAAAAGATTGGCTGGAAACAGTGGGGAGAGGTCATGCTGAAAGCTGCCAGGATTGGCATGCCGACAACAGCCACCATGATGTTTGGTAGTAGTGAAAAACCGGAAGATATTGTCGAGCATCTGTTCCGGGTGCGCGAGATTCAGGACCAGGGCGGGTCATTCACGGCGTTTATCCCCTGGACCTACCAGCCGGGCAATACGGAACTTGGGGGGGAGACCGCCAGCGGCATCGATTATCTGAAGGTGTTGGCGTTGTCGCGGATCGTGCTGGATAATATCGCCAATATTCAAGCCAGCTGGGTCACACAGGGAGCAAAGATGGCTTCAGTCGCTCTCTTTTTCGGGGCCAACGACCTTGGTGGCACAATGCTTGAAGAAAATGTAGTAGCCGCCGCCGGCTGCAGTTTCTGCATGTCGCAGCAAGAGATGATCAATCTGATACACGGTGCCGGCTTCCGGGCGGCACAGCGTAGCACAACCTATTCAATTATTCGGGAGTATGCGGTTTGAGTTCTTTCCATAGGCAGGCTGGAACCTGCGAAATCATTACCACCATGGCGCGTTTAACCGAAGTCGCCACAATCCTCGGGGAGCAGAAGGAAATCGCGGTAGATCTTGAGATGGATTCTCTCCATCACTATCGCGAAAAGGTCTGCCTTGCCCAGGTCTCAACCCGCCAGCAGAGCTGGCTGATAGATCCGCTGGCGCTGCCTTCGCTGTCACCACTGGCTGCTCCGCTTGCCGATCCGGAAATAGTCGTTGTCATGCACGGCTCTGATTACGATATCCGTTCGCTGCACCGGGATTTCGGCATTGAAGTTACGAACCTGTTTGATACGATGATTGCGGCTCGTTTCCTTGGGATTGCCGAGTTTGGTCTGGCAGCGCTTTTAAGGGCTCGTTTCGGTATTGAGCTGGACAAGAAATACCAGAAAGCGGATTGGAGCAAGCGCCCTTTAAGTCGTGAGATGTGTGCATATGCGGTCGCAGACACCTCTGATCTGCTGCCGCTCTATGACCAGTTTCGGGCAGAGCTTGAGCATAAAGGCCGCTTGCAGTGGCTCGAGGAAGAGGGACAGCTCGTCTGTCAGGCCCGCGTTACTGAAAAAGACGGTCCGCTTTTTATGTACTGCAAAGGTGCCAACAAATTGCGTGGGCACTCTCTGGCGATTCTGGAAGAGTTACTGCAGCTGCGGGATCGGCAGTCGGAACTGCTGGACCGGCCCCCGTTCAAGGTACTATCGGCGGACACACTTATTGAGGTTGCGGAGTGCAGGCCTGGATCGTTGTATGAACTGTCACTTGTCAAAGGGATGACCTCCGGACAGCTCCAGCGTCATGGTAGTGGCATTCTCTCTGCGGTTGAACAGGGATTGGCAACTCCTGAAAGCAGACTGCCTCGATTCCCGCGCAACGGTAAAAAAGAGGTGCTGGAGCGGGTCAAGGAACGGCTGAAGAACCTCAAGGCGTGGCGAGAGCGATACAGTGCCGAGCTGGGGCTGGATCCGGGCCTGCTCGCCCCCAATTGGCTGCTGGAAGCCATTGCCGATACAGAGAGCGCAACGCAGGAAGAGTTGGACGTTGTGCCCGGCATGAGGGAATGGCAAAAACGTCTTTTCGGCAAAGATCTTGCGCGCATACTCGCGATGGCCTAGGGTGATGGAACGCTATCCTGTCAACGGTTCAGATTCGATAACACTGCACCTGACACAAGCCAACCGGCGTGGTTTTACGCTCATTGAGATTGCTGTCGTGATGGTCATCATCAGCATGGTAATGCTGCTGGTAATCCCGCGACTCCCCACCTCTGACCAGGAAAATTTGAAAATATCCGCCCGCACTCTTGCTTCGACCATTCGCTACATACAGGAGAGGGCCACAACATCCGGAACCGGGTATTATCTGCATCTGGCACCAGGCTCGGATACAGTCGGGATCTTTGAAATCGGTGCGGACGGAAGCGGTAACGAACCATCCGAACCTTTTCTACAGAAATCACCGGTGAAGGAAGGTATAATAATCACCGATGTGCGGATTCCGCGACTGGGTAAAGTCACCGATGGCGAGCTGAGAATCGATGTCGGAATTGGAGGGATACGTGATTTCATGACAATCCACCTCCGCTCGGCCGGGGGACAGTTCTGGACGGTAATGGCCTTCCCATCAGGCGGCAAGGTAAAGGTGTACGAAGGATATCATGAGGATCCGCCATGAGAGGTTTTACGCTTCTTGAAGTGATGGTGTCACTGGCTATTATGGCCGGTGTGATCCTGACGCTGCTCGGGTCGGTAAACTATCATATCGGGATCGTTGCCAATGAGCGCGACAATACGACGTTGACGCTGCTGGCCCGCAGCCGCATTGCAGAGCTGGAGCAGTCACCGGCAAAGGGAGAAGGAACGTTTGCCCCTTCCCATCCGGAATTGAGCTGGCGGTCTGAACTGTTGCCGACCGATCTGCCGGGTCTGCAAAAACTGGTTGTCAGAGTGAAGCGCGGCAGTGACGGCAGGGAGGTGGTGCTTGTCCGGTACCTCGCGAAATAACGGTTTCACCCTGCTGGAAGTTCTTATTGCGGTCGTATTGCTCGGCATCCTGTCCACTGCTCTGTATGGCAGCTATTTTGGTGTCCTGCAGGCACGGGAGCGTGTCTCGGCAGGCATGGAATCACGCCGTGAACTGGGGGCCACCCTTGATCTGATCCGCCGCGAGGTGTCGTCGGCACAATTTAACCTGACCGACAAACGCCTTCGCTTTATGGTGGAGGATCGCGATAATTTCGGTGCCCCGTCATCGGTTCTGGAGCTGACAACTCTGGCACCACCAAGCGGACAGGCCATAAAAGAGTCCGGCGTCATTGCCGTGACATACCGGATGGCAGAGAAGCATGCAAAGCGATCACTGACGCGCCACGAGCGCGACCTCTTCTCAGAAGACCAAGCTCTGTATGCGTATCCGCAGATGGAGAGGATCAACTCCTTTCTGGTGGAGTGCTACGATGGGACGAAGTGGGTAAAAAGCTGGGATACCGCGATCAACCGTACTCTCCCCAAGGGTGTGCGTGTGACGGTGCAGGTCGAGGAGGAGGGGACGCTTGTCGCTTTTACAATGCTCTCTGCCCCGCGAGTGGGCTCACTGTGATCGGGCGGCTGAAAAATGAATCGGGTTTTGCGCTGATCCTGACGTTGGTGATCACGGCACTGATGGTTGCTGTGGTGGTCGAGATGATCCACCAGGTGTACGTGGACACGTCGCTGAGTCGTGGCTTTCGTGATGGGCAGCAGGCTTCTCTGTTGGCCGAATCAGGTGCGATCGGCGGCGCACGGCTTCTGCAGAGCGGGCTTTCCGGGCGCACATATACATCGCTTGCCGACCCCTGGGCAACCCCGATAAAGCTGGATGACGAGGCGGGTTCGCTTCAGATTACGATCAGCGAGGAAAGCGGTAAAATCAATATCAATGGCCTCGTGCAGCCGAACGGGGAATATGAACAATTCACCCTGACTGCGCTTCAGCGGCTCGGAAAGCGCCTGGAGCTGCAAGTGGACATATGGGGTGGCGTTGCGGATTGGGTTGACAGCGATGAGCTGCCGCGCTCGGGTGGCGTCGAAACACCGTATTATCGTGCTCTGAAACCTGCCTATAGCGCCCGGAACGACAAGCTGATGACCCTGGCGGAGCTGTCACTGGTCAAGGGGGTGACGCCCGAAATTATCGCTCTGCTGCGACCGTATGTCACAATTTATTCGGATCAATCCGGTTCACCGCTGCCGACAGTTAATGTGAATACCGCTTCAAAAGAGATCCTTGCAGCGCTTGATGAACGCATCGATGGTCGGATGGCAGAGCAGATTGTAGAGGAGCGTCGCTTGCAGCCATTCAAGACAACGGGCGAACTTTCCCGGGTGCCGGGGTTGGATACGGTTGCTACCGGACTCGGCGGCAGAATCTCCGTCAAAGGAAATCTTTTCAGGATGAAATCCGTAGCCACAGTAAAGGAATCTGTCAGGACGGTTGAAGCGGTCGTGCGGTTCTCTGGCGGCGCTCCGGA
>JAQTXD010000007.1 GCA_028688955.1 Desulfuromonadaceae bacterium | reverse complement strand
TCATCATCAAAGAATACCGTAGCGCGGTTGTTGCCACGTTGCGTGATGTGATGCGGGTAGCCGGGTGCTAAGATGCGGGCTATTCTTGGCATGGGTGAGATAGTACTGTACGATTTTCACATTAGCAACAGAAATATGGGGAGTGTCCCTAGTTTCCCCCTAGTTTCCCCCATGCGCCACTTTCAACTGCAAAACCATCGTCGAACTTCATGAATTTATTAATGTCCTTTGGCTGAAGGAGATCAAGAAGTGGCGCGAAAACATATGAAATGCGACCAGATTCGTGTGTTTCCTGGAAATACTTCAGAAATTCCATAAACTTTCCTCTTAACCTACTTTTGACCAACGGGCATGGCTTTGACCTGCCAGGTTTTCGGGCAGGTCGTAAGCCTGGCTGGCGGTTCTCTGCATCACTTTTTCATCACAGGTCGATGTTCCTCATGTTTGCTTGTATTGTTAGAAGAGAATGAAACACTTTTACAATCTGAAATGTTGACACTCTCTTTATTTCCATCCTTATCAAAACCAACTAATGCGACTTTTGAACCATTTGCGCTTACCTTTAATCTCACTTTTTCCTTCTCGGTATATCCTGATCTAATTATAGTGGCTTTAGTGAATCCATCTGAATCAACAGAGTTGGATATGGAGTTAATCGAGCTAATATCTGTAATCTCTATTTCTTCTGTTTCTCCTTCAACTATTAATTCTAATATTTTATTTGTTTTATCACTATATTTGACCTTGGCACGGAAAACTTCCGCTTCGTCATTATTGGTTTTATGTTTACAGACAGCGTTTACCAGAATTGATTTCGCCGGACGTGGGGGATTAATTCCGTTTGGAAAAGCACTGCCTATAACAAGCAGAACCATGGCAAGAACAACCAGAATGATGAAGCTTCCTTTAATCGTTGGCATCTGACCCTCCCTTGTTGAGTTGGTTGATTTTCTGAACCATTAGTTCAGCAACATTATCACTGTCTTCGTTGCCTATCTTGATGACTAATCCTTTAATTTTTTCATATTCTGAGAATGGATCAAACCTAGGATCAAACTCGCTACACGGACTATCCTCGCGAGTTGATGGAGTGCAATATAAACCCCTAAGCCATTTATCTATAGCTGCTGATGCAGTATTTAGTTCAATTGCATATTTTTTTAAAGAGGCATCTACAGGGTTATTTTTGCTCTTGTCATTTTGTCTAAAAACTACAGCTAGCGCTTGAACTTTGGCAAAAGCATCGTACCGCTTCAATTTTATTTGAGCGATGTCATTCATATATTTTACATACATTGCTTTATCAATTTCTTGCTCCTGCGTTAGAGGCAATATTGCATAGTATTCTTGCCAAATTGAGTTGCTGTAAAGCAAGAATTGCCCGAGACATTCTTGCATTAGACCTAACTGCTGTTTTCTCTGTTCATAGTTGCGTTGAAAATGAGGAACTAGGAAGGATGTTATCAGTGCCCCTACTATAAGTAAGACAAAGCCGTTGCTTAAAAATCCCAATGCTTTTTCATACATTGGTTTAGCCTTCTCTGGGGGCTTAGATTCCTGGGCCGCGACCAGTGCGTAGCGCATCTCAGCGCGAATTCTTAAACGCTCACTCTCGGTCAGTTCTGGATATTGTTCTTCGTTGGAGGGTGTATCCGACATTGTCCAAGCTCCTAATTATTAATTCTCCGTCAACGGCTTGCGCCATTTACCCGCACCGGGGCACTTCTCAGCCCCGGTCGGGCCTGGTTTGGACGGCTGCCTTCATGCATCCTCTATTTCAAGTCCTTTCGGAATTTGCCACCAGTCTCCCTTTCTCCTTCTGACTCGTCTCTTGATGGTAAGAGCATCAATATCGTGGGGGTCGAAATCAATCTCGTCTCTGCTGAGTCTTGGAGCCTGGTCGTATTTTTTCAGTTCGGTTGTCAGGGCTTCATTTTTCACCGGTGTACGTATCAGATCTCTCTTTTCTTGATCTCGCCATCCTGGGAAGTGTCTATCCCACAGCGATTGTAACAACGGGGCTCCGTCCACGGGCGGGGAATGACCAGCAAAGGACATTATTCCTTGTTCCTTGGTAGCATCCGGCAGGGCAGAAAAATATTCGTTGACCTCTTTAAGCGCTTTTTTCAGTTCAAGTCCGGGAAGGAACTGTTGATCCTTCCGTAGAAACAGAGGGGCGCATTTCATGTGCAATCGGTCAGAAGAAACAAACGACAGGCAGAAGGGCAAGTAAAACAGATAGCCGATATCTGTCCTGTTTGAGGGTCTCTGAGTGGATATCTGCCCCGCCGCCAGAGCGACTTGAAAGAATACTTCTACGGCAAGAACATGTGCAGCATATGGGGCGTACTGAGTTAGAGGAGGGTAGTTGTATATACTCCATCGTTGAAGAATGTGGGAGTGATATTGCGGCGGAATATTCAGGAAAACGATTGCCAGTTTGATGATCTCGAACGGGTTTCCCCGATCGTGCAAGAACGCATCGGCAATACCTTTGGCTTCTTCTAGCGATTTGCAAGATTTCCCGGTGATACCAAGCTTCTGAAAGCTTCTCGCCACCTCCTCCAGATTTAGGACCGAAAGGGACTCCCTCCAAGCCTTTGCGTAATTTCTTTCTACCTCCATAAATTGGCTATTAAGCCATCTGGAGAAGGCAGCTGATTCGGGTGTTTCTGGCAAAACCGCGCCGGTCTTCTCTCCAACTTTCACGAATTCGCCCCCCGCTACCGGAATCTGCCCCGTCATCGGTACATGGTGGCCAAGAAGGTCTTGAATGCACAGGTCATGATGATGAGCACACGGCATCCCATGCAGGTCCGGAAACTTGCTGGCTATGATGCCTACTTCTTGTTCTGGAGTTCGCCCCTCGCGTATCGATCCTTTTTCAAGGTCGGCAAGTGTTTCAACATAGAACAGCGGGCAGACGTTAGGCATGAAGTAGTGATCAAACCACACCGCTTCATTACTGGTAAGAGATTGGAGAAATGACTTGTCGAATAGAGTGATGACACCCACGGGAAAGCCTTTTTGCTTCGTTTATTCTTCTTTCTTTATCTGGCGACAACTCGTATTTGACCGGAATACGGTCATCTTCCACTCATTTACTTCTCTTCCAAATAAAAATAAAAACAGTATTGACACAACTATACAATAAATTTATATTTATCCAGCTGGATAATGTTCCATAATTCCTGTTGACCAGAATCCGGTCAACATTCCACGGTGTCTTTCTTGTACGATCGCCCAGATATCAATGATTCGTAGAAATCATAAAAAATCTCAAATAATTTTGCACTATATAAACCCCGTTATGATTCATGTCAAAGAATAAAGCATGATAACCATTCCAAATGAAGTCTTTATAAAATACCTGTCCTATATCACCAAAACCGGGGTGCCTGCCGCTTCTCATGCGGAATATAAGAAATGGCTGCGCTACTACCTTGATTTTTGTGATAAATATCCGGTTCCGGAGTCAAAATCCGAACGGGTACGCCTTTTTAGTGCAAAATTACAGGAGAAAAAACAGTCATTGCCCCTGCGGCAACGAGCTGCAAATGCCGTGTCACTCTATTTTCAGATGGAACAGCAGGAAAACCGGGGGCGAAAGGCAAACATCCCTCAACGTAATGGCGAAGAAACAGTAAATAATGGAATCGTAGGCCAAAATACGGTAGCGCTTGAATCACCTGCCGCGCAGGCACAACCGGAGTTTCACACAATCCCCCAAAGCTCGACCAACAGTTTCAAAAAAATAGCGCGTACTTCAAATTACAACGAAGCCGGATACCAGGAAAAATCCGAATCATCCGAATGGGACGAGGTTCTGAACAAGATGGCCGGGGAGATAAAAGTCCGGCACTATTCGCGTAACACTCTAAAAACCTACGCCAACTGGTCTCGGCGTTTTCAGTACTTTCTGAAACATAAACCACCGCGGGACGTAACAAAAAGTGATGTGAAAGAATATCTGACGTATCTGGCAGTAAAGGGGAAGGTTGCTGCATCAACTCAGAATCAGGCCTTCAACTCGCTCCTCTTTCTCTTTGCACATGGACTTGAAAGAGAATTCGGTGAACTGCGTGATGTGCCGCGTGCGAAAAAATCACTCTATATTCCGATGGTGCTATCCCGTGCGGAAATCGATGCCATATTGAATCAACTCTCGTATCCATGCAATCTTGTCGTCAAAGTCCTGTTTGGCTGTGGATTGCGATTGTTTGAATGTCTGCAGATACGGGTGGGGGATTTCAATTTCGATGCCGGCAAGCTTTTGGTGCATGGCAAGGGAAAGAAAGACCGGACGGTGCCGATTCCGGAATCAATTACTGCGGAATTGAGAGATCAGCTGGTTGTAGTGGGGGAAATGCACGAGAAAGATCTGGCGGCGGGATATGACGGAGTGTTTCTCGATGACGACCTGGAGAAAAAATATCCCAAGGCGCCAAAGGAATTCATGTATCAGTGGTTTTTTCCGCAGAAGCCCCTGACGACGGTGGTGGAAACCGGGGAACTGCGGCGCTTTCACATACATGAATCCGAATTTCAGGAAGCGCTGTACTATGCGGTCCGGCGTGCCAAAATTCCCAAAAAGGTTACCGCCCACACCTTCCGCCATTCTTTCGCCACCCACCTGCTGCAGGCCGGGTATGATATCCGTGTGATACAGACTTTGTTGGGCCATGCCAGTCTTAAAACGACGATGATCTACACCCACTGCGTCCCGGTCAGGACGGTGAAAGAACCGAAAAGTCCGCTGGATTTCTGATCAATGGCTTCCGGTCGAACCGAAACCGCCTGTTCCCCGGTCACTTTCCTGACTGAACGCCGCCACCATCGCCAATTCTACCTGCAGCACCGGCATAAACATCATCTGGCAGACCCGCTCGCCCGGTGCTATCGTGTAGGGTGCTGCCCCCCGGTTAACAATGCCGATGCCTATTTCTCCCTGATAATCAGAATCGATGACCCCGACCGTATTCGCCAGTACGATGCCGTGCTTGATGCCGAGGCCCGAGCGCGGTACCAGTAATCCGACAAGGCCAGGATCGTTGATATTGATCGCGATGCCGCTCGGGATAAGCAGTGTCTCGCCCGGTTGCACTGTTATCGGAGCTTCCAGGCAGGCACGCAGGTCCAGTGCGGCAGCGCCGTTTGACGCGTATGTCGGTAACGGAATGGTTGTGCCGACCAACGGGTTTATGATTTTGGTTTCAATTTTGGGTCGCATACTGTAAATTTCCCTGTCTTCCGGAGGAGTTTTCAGCGACTCACTCTAGCAGAAGAGACTTATGGAACACAAGGAGCGTTTCACCATGAAACAACGCGTTGTCAGCGGCATGAGACCGAGCGGCAGACTGCATATCGGGCATTATCACGGGGTACTGGAAAACTGGGTAAAAATGCAGGATTCCTATGACTGTTTCTTTTTTGTGGCCGACTGGCACTCTCTGACGACTGAATATGCTGATACGAGCGGGATTGCCCAGAGTATTCGCGAGATGGTGCTGGATTGGGTGGCCTTCGGGCTTGATCCGGCGAAGTGTGTTATTTTCCGCCAGAGCCTGGTACCGCACCATTCAGAACTGAATTTGATCCTGTCGATGATTACGCCGGTTTCCTGGCTGGAGCGTAACCCTACCTACAAAGAGATGCTCGATAACATTGAAGCCCGCGACCTTACCACCTTCGGGTTTCTCGGCTATCCGGTGCTGATGGCTGCCGATATTATTCTCTATAAGGCGACACGGGTACCGGTCGGTCAGGATCAGCTGCCGCATCTGGAAATCACCCGCGAAATCGCCCGCCGCTTCAATCACCTGTATGGTGCCGTGTTCCCCGAACCGGAGGCGCTGCTGACGGAAACGCCCAAGTTGCCCGGTCTCGACGGCCGCAAAATGAGCAAGTCGTACAACAATTCCATCTACCTCTCAGACAATGCCGAGACAACCGCGAAGATGGTCATGTCAATGGTGACCGATACCAATCGAGTCCGTCGCGCCGATCCGGGTGACCCCGATGTCTGCGTCGCTTTTAACCTGCACCGTCTGTACGTACCACAGGAAAAACTGGACGAAATCGTGCCGGCCTGCCGTGGCGCACAAATAGGCTGTGTCGAGTGCAAGAAAATTCTGGCCGGCTGTATTAATGAGCGTCTGGCACCGTTTCGGGCCCGCCGTGAAGAACTGGCCGCCAACCCGGCTTTTGTCGATGAACTGCTGCAGGAAGGAAGCCGCAAGGCATCGCTGATTTCCGATGCTGTCATGGCCGAGGTTCGTGGGGCGCTTAAGTTTTAATGTCTGCTGATGCGCACCAAAGCAGGGATGAACTGCTGCCGCTGCTGGATGGCGTTCACGCACAGTACAGCGTTCACCTCGATAAATTCGACGGGCCGATGGATCTGCTGCTGCACCTGATCAAGAAAAACGAACTGGATATCTGTGATATATCCATCTCGATCATCACCCGGCAGTATCTCGACTTTATCAAGGTTCTGAAAGATCTGAATCTGGAAGTGGCGGGGGACTTTCTTGTTATGGCGGCTACGCTGCTGCAGATAAAATCCCGTCAGTTGCTGCCGCTGGACGATCCGGAAGAGCCGGAACCTGATGAATCTGATCCGCGTGCCGAATTGATCCGGCGGCTGCAGGAGTATCAGCAGTATAAGGAAGCAGGGATGGTTATCGGTGCCCGGGCCCTGCTGGGACGCGAGGTTTTTGTCCGTACTGCGACGGAATCTTTGGTGACAGCTGCTCAAAATGTTGAGGGACCGCTGGAAGTGAGTCTGTTTGAGCTTGTGGATGCCTTTCGCGTTCTTCTGCAGCGGATTCCGGCAGAAACCTTTCATGATGTTGCGCCGGGGGACTCACTCAGCATTGCCGATTGCATCAACGATATTCTTTCCCAACTGCAGGAGCGGGATACGGTCAATTTTGACGAACTGGTGCAGGACGAATATACCCGTGAGCGGGTGATTGTGACCTTTCTGGCCCTTCTGGAATTGTGCCGGCTCAAGCTTATCAGGATTTTTCAGGGAAGTGAGCATGGTTCGATCTGGTTTGTCCCTGCGGTAATTGAAAATTCTGTAGATACCCCCGAGGTTTTAACCGCTGATGAACTCTGAATTGTCCTCCATTATAGAGAGTCTTGTGTTTACGGCTGAATCACCGCTCTCCACGGACCGCATCTGCGAGTTGCTGCACGAATTTGAGCGGAGCGACATCAAAACGGCACTGACTGAGCTTGCTGCCTATTATCAGGAGCGAGCAGGGGGCTTTGAACTGGTGGAAGTGGCCGGCGGCTGGCAGTTCAGGACCCGCACGGCGTTTCATGGCTACATCACCCGTCACATCAGAACCAGGGCGTCAAAATTTTCACAATCCGCCCTGGAAACATTGGCAATTGTTGCCTATCGTCAGCCGATTACCCGTGCCGAAGTTGAGCATCTGCGCGGCGTGGATTGCGGCGGTGTTCTCAAATCACTGCTGGAAAAACATCTGGTGCGTATTCTGGGTAAAAAGGATATTCCGGGGCGGCCGTTAATCTACGGGACCTCAAAAGAATTTCTTGAAATATTTGGACTCAAAGATCTGAAAAGTCTCCCGACGCTCAGGGAAATTCAGGCACTTGATGTGGTGCCGCAGTATGAACGCCAGGAGGAACTGCTGCTTGAACCGGATAAAGCGGTTCCGGTGGAGAGTGATTTGCCCTTTGAGTAGGTGACGGGAGGTCTAAGCCATGCAGCGTCAGCCGGTCGTAGCAGGTCAGTTTTATCCAGGGAGCGAACGTACACTTCGTACAACACTGTCGCAGTTCATTCTTGAACATGTATCCGGAAAGCAGGTAAAGGGCATTATTTCGCCCCATGCCGGGTATGTGTATTCCGGGGCAATAGCCGGCCGGGTATACTCACAGGTTACCATTCCCGAGACGGTTCTGATCATCGGCCCCAACCACCACGGTGCCGGACATGCAGCCGCCCTGTTTCCGGAAGGTGAATGGCTCACTCCGCTCGGACCGGTGCCTGTCAACTCCCGGTTAAACTCTCTCCTGCTTCAGCATGGATCGTATCTCAGGAACGACAGCGTTGCTCACCAGAACGAACACTCACTCGAAGTTCAACTGCCGTTTATCCAGTATCTCCGTCCGGATGTGACGTTGTGTGCGATCTGTATCGGTCATGGTGACTATGCCGTTTTGCGCGAGATCGGTCAGGGAATCGCTGCGGCTATCCAGGAATACGGGAGGGACGTGCTGATCGTTGCCAGTTCGGACATGACTCATTACGAATCGGCTGATTCGGCCTTCAGTAAAGATCGCCAGGCATTAAAACGGGTGGTTGCGCTGGACGGAAAAGGACTGCTTGACGTCTGCCATCAGCAACGGATAACCATGTGCGGCGTCGTGCCGGCAACGGTCATGATCGAGGCTGCCCTCCAGCTGGGTGCTTCCAATGCTGAGGTGGTTGCGTACGGTACCAGCGGCGACGTGACCGGGGACAATAAACAGGTCGTCGGCTATGCGGCTGTGACGGTCAGCTGACCTGAATGCGTTGAAAACAGACACGATAACTAACTTCATATCTTTATAGAGCCGGATTTATATCATGGGATACAGAAACCTTCAGGAATGTGTCAACGATCTCCATCGCCGGGGGATGCTGCGTAAAATCGAAGAACCGCTTGATCCGTGCCTGGAAATCGGTGCGCTGCAGCGGCGCGTATATCAGGCGGGTGGGCCGGCGCTGCTCTTTACCAATGCGGCAGGGTGCCGCTTTCCTCTGCTCGGCAACCTGTTCGGGACAGTGGAGCGGACCCGCTTTATATTCCGGGACACAGTGGATCAGATCCGCTGCCTTGTCGACCTTAAAATAAATCCTTTTTCGCTGTTCAAAAACCCGCTCGACATCGTAAAAGCGCCGTTTGCTGCCTATCATCTTCTACCAAAAGTTGTCACGAAAGCTCCGGTTCTGGAATGTTCCACAACCCTTTCTGCCCTGCCGCAGGTCGTGTCATGGCCGCGGGATGGGGGTGCCTTCCTGACCCTGCCCCAGGTGTACAGTGAAAGCCCGGCAAAGCCGGGAATCGCAAAGTCAAATCTCGGCATGTACCGCATCCAGATATCCGGTAACAACTACCGGCAGGACCGGCAGGCCGGGCTTCATTACCAGATTCACCGCGGCATCGGTGCCCACCACGCCGAAGCGATAGAACGGGGTGACCTGCTGCGGGTCAATATTTTCCTCGGCGGGGCGCCTGCCATGACAGTTGCGGCAGTCATGCCGCTGCCGGAAGGGATGCCGGAGATCTCGTTTGCCGGGTTGCTGGCCGGTCATCGCATTCCGATGGCAAAGGTTCCGGGGCACCTCCCGGTTTCCTCCGAGGCGGATTTCTGCATCAGCGGTGTAGTTCATACTGCCAGGACCCTGCCGGAGGGGCCGTTTGGAGATCACCTCGGCTATTACAGCCTGAACCATGAATTCCCCTATCTGGAAGTTGACGCGGTCTATCACCGGAGGGACGCCATTTTTCCGTTTACGACCGTCGGTCGTCCCCCCCAGGAGGATACGAGCTTCGGTGCGTTTATTCATGAGTTGACCGGTCCGTTGATTCCGACTGTCGTGTCCGGAGTTACCGAGGTCCATGCCGTGGACGCTGCCGGGGTGCACCCGCTGCTGCTGGCAATCGCCAGCGAACGCTATGTTCCCTATGCGGCAACCCGTCAGCCCCAGGAGCTGCTGACCGTCGCCAACGCTATCCTGGGGCAGGGGCAGTTGTCACTTGCCAAGTACCTGCTCATCGCCGCACATGAAGATGCCCCTGCACTGCATACCCACGATATCGCCGCATTTCTGGGGCACGTTCTGGCCCGGGCCGACTGGCGCACGTGCCTTCATTTCCAGACGGCAACGACTATTGATACCCTCGATTACAGCGGTTCCGGGTTCAATGAAGGGTCAAAGGTGGTGATCGCTGTGGCAGGTCCGGTGCGGAACACGCTGGCAACAGAAACTCCTGCCGGTCTTGAACTGCCGCCCGGTTTTGGACCTGCCGCAGTCTGCCAGCCGGGTATTCTTGCTATACAGGGACCGTCATCAGTACAACCACGGGGAGAGGGTGATCCGCTGCTCGACGATTTCTGCCGGTACTATTCCGATCGAGACTGTTTTGACGGTTTCCCGCTCATCGTGATCTGTGACGACAGCAGTTTTACCGCTGCAACCCTTAACAATTTCCTCTGGGTTACGTTTACCCGCTCCAACCCGGCAACCGACATCTACGGTATCCGCCCTGAAGCTCGCGGCCGACACTGGGGGTGTCAAGGGCCTCTGGTGATTGACGCCCGCATCAAGCCGTTTCATGCACCCCCGCTGCTGGATGATCCTGTCGTAGAGCGGAAAATTGATGCGCTTGCGGCACCCGGCGGACCGCTTCATGGAATTTTCTGAGATGTCGACCGCTTCAATTTGTATCCGCTCACTGACCAAATCCTACGGCGCGCTTACCGCTCTCGATTCATTTGATCTTGACGTGGAGCGGGGCTCAATTTTTGGACTGCTTGGTCCAAACGGCGCGGGGAAAACCACGCTGATCCGTATTCTGACAACGCTCATGCGCCAAAGTTCTGGCGAGGCATCGATTGAAGGTTTGGATATTTGCGAGGGAGGCCGGGAAATCCGCTGCATGATCGGCGTTGTTTCCCAGGAAAACAGCCTTGACCGCTATCTGACCGCACGGGAAAATCTGGAGCTGCATGCCCGTCTTCATGGTATGGAAAAACGGCTCTACAAACGCCGCATCGATGACCTGCTTGAGCTCATGGGGCTGGCCGGGCGTCAGAATGATTTCCCCGACACCTTTTCAGGGGGCATGCAGCGCCGCCTGGTCATCGCCCGCGCTCTGGTGCATCAGCCACGGGTGCTGTTTCTTGATGAACCGACCACCGGTCTTGATCCTCAGTCGCGCCGGGCTGTCTGGGAATACATCCGCTCCCTGGCCGGCAGTATGACGATCTTTCTCACAACCCATTATCTCGAAGAGGCGGAACAGCTCTGCAACCGGATAGCCATCATGGATCATGGCCGGCTGATCGCTCTCGGCAGTACTCAGGAGTTAAAGGCTCGTCTAAGCGGAGCGACGGTCTACGAGATTGATTTCAGCGGGCAGGGGGCAGATCGCTATGTTTCAATTCTCGGTTCAATGCCGTGTGTCCTTGATATCAAACAGTCGGAAAGCAAAATCACGCTGACACTTGAATGCTGGGAGTGTCTCTCGGAAGTTGTCACCGCCCTGGGCGGGGCGCCGGTGCGGCGTATTTCGCTGCTGGAGAGGACCCTGGAAGATGTTTTTATCTCGTTAACCGGTGAGAAGGTGAGAGAATGATACTTCGCGGGTCGCTCGCAATCTGGCAGCGGGATATGCTTATCCTGCGCCGCAGCATCATTTCGGAACTGGTGGCGGTCGTTGCCTACCCGCTGACTATTTATCTCGCCTTTGGTATCGGCATGCAGGGATATATCGGTCTGGTGGATGGCGCTCCATACAGTCTCTTTATTGCCCCGGGGCTTATTACCATGACCGCCGTCAATGCTGCATATAACGAGAGTGTCTGGAGCCTCTGGTTCCATCGCCGGGTTCAGTTTACGATTGAATCGTACCGAGTTACCCCGATTTCGGTATCTGAAATTGTCATAGCAAAAATATTATCCGGCTTCAGCCACGGCATCATCAAGGGTTTCGTCGTAGGAGTCGTGATCTTTGCAATTACGCCGTTTCGTTTTCCCCTCGAACATCTTGTTCAGTATCTGCTGTTTCTGTTACCCGGTTCCGCGTTCTTTTCCTGTGCCGGAGTAATCAGCGGCACGGTAATGGATAAACCGGAAACCATCGGCAAGGTCGAAGCGGTGCTGGTTATGCCGCTGATCTTCATGTCCGGCCTGTTTTTCCCGCTCTCCTCGTACCCGTCCACGGTCATCCCCTGGGTGCGTGCACTACCGACCACCGCACTGTTTGAAGGTGCCCGCCGGGCGCTGGTTGCCGGTGAAACAATGCCGACTTCGGCGCTGCAGGTGTCACTGTCCGCCCTGCTGACGTTTATTGCGGCTGTTTTTATATTTCGTCGCAAAATGTCCGAATGAATTTTTTACCAGCGTGAAAGTCTATCGTGCAGGGGGGCTCTCTGTATTAGCTCCTTGACGCAGCAGAGGCCGTGGGATATTGTCGGGCAAAGCAATTTCAGAAGACGAGGCATACATGAAAGGTCAGAGTCTTATCGAGTCAATCGGCTCGACACCGGTTGTGACAATCGGTTCTTTTGATACCCCTCCGGGTGTACGCATCATGGCCAAACTGGAAGGCAACAATCCCGGAGGTTCGGTCAAGGACCGTCCGGCCCGCCGGATGATTCTGGCTGCCGAGGAAAGCGGTGAACTGACGCGCGACAAGGTTATTCTGGAGCCCACTTCCGGCAACACCGGCATCGCACTGGCTATGATTGCTGCTGCCCGCGGCTATCGCATCAAGCTGGTCATGCCCGCATGTGTCAGCGTGGAGCGGCGCAGCGTGCTGGAGGCATACGGCGCAGAGATCGTGCTGTCTCCCGGCTGTGAGGCGACCGACGGCGCAATCCGTCTGGCACACCGGATCCTTGGCGAGGATCCGGGAAAGTACTATATGCCGAACCAGTATGCCAACCCGAACAATTCGCTGGCTCATTATGAGACGACTGCACCGGAAATCATGGCACAGACCGATGGCGAGATCACCCATTTTGTCGCCGGTATGGGGACCAGCGGCACGCTCATGGGCGCAGCCCGTTACTTTCGGGAAGTTAAGCCCGATGTTCAGGTTGTGGCGATCGAACCGGTGTTGGGACACAAAATTCAGGGGTTGAAAAACATGAAGGAGGCGATCGTTCCGCCGATCTACGATCCATCAGCCTACCATCGTAAACTGGTTGTAGAGGATGACGACGCTTTTGAAACTGCCCGGTTGCTGGCTTCCCGGCAGGGCATTTTCTGTGGAATGTCGGGTGGGGCCGCCGTTGCCGGGGCACTTCGATTGGCGCGGGAGCTGGAGTCGGGATTGATTGTGGTTATTATTCCGGACCGCGGCGATCGATATCTCAGCACCAACCTCTTTAAATCCATGTGTGCCCAGTGCCCACCGTAACCATAGAGCGGATGCAAACTCTGAGATACGCACAGGTTACCGGTCGCTGCCATGGAGTGGTGTGAACGGGTGTTCCCCTGATTTTTTAATTTTATCTTGACAATATTCCCCGTAAAGGGATATATGCTCACGCACAAAGCACTGGTTGGTGCGTTGGTTACACGATAATACTAAACCATTCGCGAGAATGGGACGGAAAGCCTACAGGGTCTCAAGAAGACAGCCGGGTCGCCGAAATATCCAGATGATATTCGGGCCCGGTTTTTTTTGTGCCGTTTTTCGGGATTTGCGGCACTGACAATTCCCTCTTCAACAGGGGAGCCTCCTGCGGGATAACGCAGACGTGGTTAGACGATAATACTAAACCATTCGCGAGAATGGGACGGAAAGCCTACAGGGTCTCAAGAAGACAGCCGGGTCGCCGAAATATCCAGAAGATATCGGCCCCCGGTTTTTTTTGTACCATCTCTTCGTCTCCGGCAGGTGAAGGTGTTCGCGCCGGGATTCGAAGCTCAACAGGAAGCAGACACTGAAAGGACATCACTTTATCCATGCGTCAAACCCTTACGCTGAAACCGGTATCAAAATCGCTTCACATTGTGGCTTTCTTTATCGTCAGCTTGGCACTTAACGGATGCGTTACCATGCAGAGGGCGTACGAGGAACCCCCGCCCGTTCAGCGTCCGTTGGAAGAATATGTGGTTAAAAACGAGTTTTCCGTTGCAAAAAATGATGATGTCATTGGCCGGTTGAAGCTGCTCCGTCTTGAAAAGGGGGATACACTGCCGGATATTGCCCGGCACTTCAGCCTGGGTCTCAATGGTGTCAGTGCTGCGAATCCGGGAGTAGATATATGGGTACCAACGGCCGGAGAGCGAATCATGCTGCCTCTCAGCTATATTCTGCCGGATGCTCCCCGGAAAGGAATCGTCGTTAACCTGGCGGCGATGCGGCTATTTCAATTCAAAGAGAAAGGTACGTCTCTCGAAATATTGACCTTCCCGGCTGGCGTCGGTACGGAAGAACGACCATCGCCCATGGGGAATATGCGTATTGAACGCAAGGTAAGCCGGCCGACCTGGCATGTGCCGGCTTCAATCGCCAGGGATCATCTGAAAAAAGGCGATCCGCTGCCCACGTCAGTTCCGCCGGGGCCTGAAAATCCTCTGGGAGAATATGCGCTCTACTTAAGTGCGCCGAGTTATTTGATCCATGGCACGAACAAACCGGCCAGCATCGGTCTGCGGGCAACCAATGGCTGTATTCGGCTCTATCCCGAAAGCATAAAAGTACTCTATGAGAGCACCCCGGTTAAAACGCCGGTAAACTTTGTCTACCAGCCGTATCTCATTGGCAGGAGCAATGGTGTTGTCTACCTGGAGGTTCATGGCACCACAGAAGATCTGGACATTGCTGAACTGGACAGGATGTACGCAAAACTGAAAACGATTGAAAGGGAATCGGGGCGCCCGCTTGACTGGAATAAAGTCAAAAAAGTCCTGGCTGAAGCACGCGGTATTCCTGTCCCTCTATTTGAAATCCGGCAGGGAGCGGGAAAAACGGGTGCGGACCCTGTAGAAATCCGGCACCCGGCCGAATTACAGGGCAGGCCGAAAATACCGGAACTGAGAGCGAACTCGTGGTCCGTTCTGGCTGCTGACCTGAAGGATAAAAATGATGCGGTGAGGCTTGCCGCAATTATCAATCACCAGGGCCCGCCAATTCCGGCACGGGTAGTCACAAAGGAGGTTAGCCACCGTGTTGTTGCCGGCCCTTTCAATACTATCAAAGAGGCTACGGATGCAATCAAACGCTTGAAAATCGATTTGGAGATTGATGGTACGTTGATTGAACCCATCAAGAAGGACAATCA
Source organism: Desulfuromonadaceae bacterium (assembly GCA_028688955.1). Taxonomy (GTDB): domain Bacteria; phylum Desulfobacterota; class Desulfuromonadia; order Geobacterales; family Pseudopelobacteraceae; genus JACRCG01. The sequence continues at coordinate 61,954 of JAQTXD010000007.1, read as the reverse complement.
AGAGAAAGGAGGTGAAAAACGATGAAGAATAATATTATTGTAATCTCACTGGTATTTGCTCTGGCTGCTGCTATGGGTGGTTGTGCAACAACAGGCGACCTTGAAAAAGTTCAGTCACAGCAGATGATGACTGGTGCAAAAGCTGACCAGGCGGCACAGGATGCACAGGCTGCCAAGGCGGCGGCTGATGCGGCCACAGTTAAGGCGGAAGCTGCCGCAGCCCGGGCAGAAAATGCTTTGAAGATGGCAGAGGAACGGGCGAAAATTGCCGATGAGAAGGCAAAAATTGCTGATGAAAAATCGCAGATTGCAGATGAAAAGGCAAAGAAGGCTGACGATATTTTCCGTAAATCAATGAAGAAGTAAGCTGATTTTACGAGAAGTTCTTGACTTTGCCGGGAGTGTGCCGGAAAAGAAATGGCAGGGGTTGTGATACCCTGCCATTTCCTTATGCATCTGATTACTGGAAGTGGGATGGTCCTGCGATTGACCGTAGTATACTGACGAAGACAAATTCCAAAACGGGTACGAAAGTATGACGAGCAAACATCACATCCTGTTCTTTGCCTGCTTGATCCTTGCGCCGCTGTATCTCTGCGGATGCGGTCATTTCAATGAAGGTTCCCGGGTGAGGGAAACGTTTTCAGAAGCGAACGGTTTGTTCAGCCAGGGTGACTACACGTCCTCTCTGGTCAAATATCAGCAGATCATTGACACGTATCCCGCAGCGGGAGACCGGGCACTTTTTGAAATGGGTATATTGTATGCGTACCCCGGAAATGAACAGAGACAGTATCAGAAATCTTTGGAGTGCTTTCAAAAGCTCATAAAGGATTTTCCGGAGAGCGGATTCAGGAAGGACAGTGAAATGATGATATTTAATATCAATAATGTCATTGCCAAAGATACGACGATTACTGCGCAGCAGCTACAGACAGAGGCGCTTCGGCACGAGCTTCAAAGCAGGGGGGATGAGATTGCTTCCCTGCAAAAAAGAATTGCGGCACTCGAGCAAGAGGTGAGGAGCAAAGAGAGCGACATTGCAACACTCAAAAAGGAGAGTGCTGCTGTCATCCCGAAGGGACCGGCAGACCGGATTCTGATTGAAAAGAAAGAACGGCGCCTGACATTATTAACAAAGGGAAAACTGCTCAAAACCTATCAGATAGCCCTGGGTGGAAACCCGGATGGGGCAAAAGAACGTCAGGGTGACAATAAGACACCGGAAGGGACTTACAGGATCGATTCAAAAAACAAAAACAGCCGCTTTCATCTCTCACTCCACATTTCATATCCAAACGAGAGGGATAAAAAGCGAGCAAAAGAACGTGGAGTTTCTCCGGGTGGAGATATCATGATCCACGGCATTAAGAATGGTTTCTCCTGGGTAGGTGATCTTCACACTGAGGTGGACTGGACTAAGGGATGTATTGCCGTAACAGACGAAGAAATCGAGGAAATTGACCGGTTGGTGCCAATTGGCACAATCGTTGATATCCGGCCGTGAAAGCATGATGGAGGCTGGACAGACCCCTCTTGTCTGTCGTCAATCCAGAAAGTTATTACCGCACTATTGGCACCCTCGAAGTTACCTGCCGCGTGGCTGCAGTTCAACAGTTGAACCGCTCATCGCTCCAAAAAGTGAAACACGGGTTACCGGCCTTTGCAGTCAGGCTGACTCCCAGTACGCCATGGTTTTCACTGCTCGTCACACCATAATCCTTCGCTCCGTAAGCTGTTATTAGACACTGTTCTCGATTTCAGATTTTTCAGTCAGGATAAAATACCTTTGACATTATGACATGTACGTATTACTAAATTGTGTATACAAGATACTTTGAAGGTCACCACCCGGCAAAAACTGCAATTGCAGTGCATCGGTTGACATGATAAGTCGGGCCCCCGTATCTTGAGTGCTATCATAATTACCACGGATTGCAGGAATACGGTGCTGTCGTGCAATTCAATAAAAGGAGTTTACTAATGTCAAATGGTCAGGTAGCGGTAGGCAACCCGGGAGTCGTCGGCTTGGCGGGTTTCGGTCTCACAACGATGGTTCTTCAGTTTCACAATGTCGGTTGGTGCGGCGTCGGGCCGATGGTGGCTCTTGCCTTTATTTTCGGCGGTTTTGCTCAGTTGGCTGCCGGTTTCCAGGAGTTCAAGTGCGGCAATAATTTTGGGTACAGCGCTTTCGTCTCCTACGGGGCATTCTGGATTGCCCTCGGAATTATATTTATCCTGAATAATTTCAATATTTATCATGCCGATGGCAAGGATATCGGCTGGTTTCTCGTTGCCTGGACTCTCTACACTTTCATCATGTGGATCCCCGCCATGAAAATTCATGGTGCGATGGCAGTAACCTTTACCCTGCTGCTGGTTGGCTTCATACTGCTGGACCTGGCCCATTTCGGATATCCGGACCTTACACCGGTTGCGGGTTACGAGCTTATGCTGTGCGCCCTCTCGGCCTGGTACATGATGGCCTCATCCATCTATGCACAGGTATTCGGCAGGTCTGTACTGCCGCTTGGTAAGGCATGGATCAAATAAATCGAGTAATGCCGCAATGGCAGGAATAGATACGGCACTAAAACTAAAATAATGAGGAGATCCTATGAAAAAACTGTGTACTGTAGTAGCCATCTTTGTGAGTCTCTGCTTTTCAATGAACGTTTGGGCTTCTCAGTCGGCAACCAAGGATGAGTGCGTGCTTAAATGCCGTGAAGCCGCCGCATTCATTAACTCAAAAGGACTGGCAGCTGCGATCAAGGAAATCGGCGACCCGAAAGGGACATTTGTCTGGAAGGATACCTATGTATTTCTGATGAATCTGGATGGCAAGATGCTCGCCCATCCCATGCAGCCAGAACTGACCCAGTTGGCCCACTGCCTGCTGATAACCGACCCGACCGACAAGGCAATCTTTGTCAGTTTTGTCAATACCGCGAGGAATGAAGGTCAAGGGTGGGTGGAGTACCTGTGGCCGAAACCGGGGAAAAAATCACCCTCCAAAAAGATTACCTATGTCTACCGCGTCCCGGGGAAGGATCTGTTCGTGGCCGCCGGGATTTATGTTGGCGGTATGATGTACTGACGGGGGCAATCAACTGCTGAACGAGGAGCCGGGTATCTGTTGAAGACGACAACAGCCCGGCTCTTTTTCTTGTCAATGCGCGGGCCCTCATGGTTTTTGTACCTGCAGCCTGCGAAATACCAGATCAACATTCATATCCTTACATCGAGACACTTCCTTTTAAATCCTGATGCGTTACCCCTCTTCAAAATGCTCGCTTCAAGTATGCCGCTTCCTATCCTCTCTTGATAAAATGATCTGCAGGAGGAACAGCTCTTTTCCGCGTGGAAAAACATATTGAACCTGTCGGGCATACATCCCTGCAGGTATAACAGGCGAAACAATCCGGTATTGTTTTTTTGTCACGCTTCAAAATTGCACCCATCACCGCTGTAGGACAGGCCGTGGCGCACTGTTGGCAGGCGATACAGGTTTCATAATTGACGCTTATTTTATTAATGCTGGCCTTTTCCACAAGCCATCCCAGTAAACCGAAGGGGCAGAAAAGATGGCACCAGGGTCGATATATGAATAAGCTGGCTGACAGGAGTATACCGATAAAAGCACCCCCGAAAAGTCCCAGATGCGTTGGGTTATAGATTTTAAAAGGGTCAATCGGGCCAATTAGATCGATGCCCCACGCGAAGACAGCAATGGTAAACATGCAAAGAAACAGGATGCGGATAGTATTTGTCAGTGCAAACGGGAGTTTAATCCGTCTGCCGACAATGGCTTTCTGTTCGCTATTCTGATTGATCCGGAAAATCAATTCCTGCAGAGTGCCGGCCTGGCATCCCCACGCACAGATATACTTATTGGCCAACAGCACGATCAGCAAAAATACCGACAACGCAATCATGCGGGGAGGGAAAATTGTATGTGCAGTGCCGTAGAGATAAATGGCATCCTTGACTGTTCCCATGGGACCGGGATCTGAACCCAAAACGACACCAAAGGTTACGGTTGCAATGACAAGCAGACAGTTCCTGACTCCGGATGAAACTGCCCGTGTTTTGAAAAATTTAAAGAGTGCTGATAAAAAGGTGAACCAGAGGCCGAATTTTATCAGTATTTTGATCCACTTCTTGCTGGCGTGTTCTGCGGCAAGTGCCAGCTTTTTGGTAATCAGGGAGGTTATCTGCTCTGATGTACCAAATTCATCCACTTTTTTTGCAAAATCAGATTCTTGTGCAAGGTTGAAGGACTCCTTCAGGAATGAAGCAGATAATGCGTTAGCCTGGCCAAACTGGGCAACAGTCATTCCTTTGTCCAGTTTCAGCTCTTTTCGTTTTTGAGGCTGCTCAGCTTTTCCTCCCACGATTTGAGACATTATTGACGACAGTCCAATGGTTGAAACAAGAATCAAGATAAAATATACGACAACTTTCAGTTTCGGATGACGGTGCATGCTCTCTGTACCCCTGATTTTTTGAATGCGTCATGTAGACCGATTTTAACCAACAGCAACTTTTCTTACTTTGTAGAACCTTCCCTTGATCTTGTTACTGCCGAGGCAGCGTAACGCCTGATCAACCTGTGCCCTGACGATTGCTACATAGGCGTGGGTATCAAACACATCAATCTTGCCGACCTCGCTTCCGGTGATGCCCCCCTCACCGGTCAGTCCGCCAAGGATATCGCCGGGGCGCAGCTTGTTTTTACGTCCGCCATCAATGCAGAGCGTCACCATGGGGGGAAGCGGGGAACCATGTGCAGCGGCCGTTAGTGACGACAGGTCTCCCCGGGGGATGCTGCTGCCGAGGATGTTTTCGATCGCCTGAACGCGCCGGGTTTCATGTGCAGTCATAAGGCTCAATGCCGCTCCCTGTCCACCGGCCCGTCCGGTCCGGCCGATGCGGTGGGTGTGGATCTCCGGATCACGGGACAGCTCATAATTGATGACGGCGGCAAGCTCTTTGATGTCAAGACCGCGGGCGGCTACATCCGTAGCAACCAGCACCGAAACAGATCTGTTGGCAAAAAGTACCAGAACCTGGTCGCGTTCGCGCTGCTCCAGGTCGCCATGGATAGCCAGCGCACTGAATCCGCTCCTGACAAGTGATGCGGCTACTTCCTGACACTCGGCTTTGGTATTACAGAAGACCAGTGCCGATTCAGGGAGGTAGTGACGGAGGATTTTTACCACCGCCGGCGTCCGTTCATCCCTCTCAACTTCAAATAAAATCTGCTCAATGGCTCCCTCATCATGGGTCTCATCTACGCTCACTTCCATCGGGTCATGCTGAAGTGCGGCACTGAGCGTGGCAATTTCAGCAGGGTAGGTGGCCGAGAAGAGCAGCGTCTGTTTTTTGACCGGGGTGGCGGCAATAAGTGTCGTAATATCATCCTGAAAACCCATGTCGAGCATCCGGTCAGCTTCATCAAGAACCAGTGTCTGCAGAGACGAGAGGTCAAGACTTCCCCGGCGCAGATGGTCGAGGAGCCGGCCGGGGGTGCCGACCACCACATGGGCCCCATGCTCCAGAGAACCACGTTGGGGACCGAAGGGGACACCGCCGCAGAGGGTCAATATCCGGATGTTATCGGTAAAACGTGCCAGACGCCGCAGTTCTTTGCTTACCTGGTCGGCCAGTTCACGGGTGGGGCAGAGTATGAGCGCCTGTACGCGCAGAGATGATACCTCCATGTGTGTCAGCAGACCGATGCCGAATGCTGCGGTTTTGCCGCTGCCGGTTTTTGCCTTGGCGATGACATCCTTGCCGGCAAGAATCAGTGGCAGTGTATGGGACTGGATCGGCGTCATCCCGGCATACCCGAGCGACGCGAGATTCTTGAGCATGGAACTTTTGAGATGAAGCGACGAAAATGCGGATTGGGTCATGAACTACTCACTTTTTACAACGTTTGATGTATGGTTGTGTCGTTATGCTGCTGCGAGGTGCCGCGCAAGGCATTCTAAATGACGATCATCAGTACCGCAGCAGCCACCCAGTATGCGCATGCCGAGCTCCGGCTGCAGTGCCGCAACATCTGCACCGAATACGTCCGGAGCCTCCTCCACCAGAGCTGTGCAGTTATCCAGCTCTTCCGGACTGAGCGCAGCGGTGTTGGCGAGCAGACCGATTACGCGTTTCCTCACGTCAGCGGACGAATTGCGTTCGTGGGTGATCGCGCGGCGAAAGACGGACGCGTGGGTGCAGTTAATCAGATAGGCCAACGGTGGAGTCGGCAGTCCATCAATGGAGTCTATTGCCGATGCCAGTGGAGTGCCGTCCAGCAATGTTCCTTCCGCCCGGGCTACAAAACTGATCAGGTAGGGGAGTCCGGTTGCGGCAAGCGCCATGGCCAGTCCGGTTGCCTCGCTCAGTGCCGGCAGGGTGGCTGCCAGGAGCAGTTCGACTCCCGCTGCGGCAAGTGCCTCGGCCTGCCACGTATGAAAGGCAGCCGCTTCAGCGGTGCTCAACGCTTCTTCCGGTTTGTAGGCATCTTCACGGCAACTCATGAGGCCGCAGATCACTACTTTGTGACTGTAACTGCCATATTCCTGGCGCAGAGCATCCAGAAAGCGATAGTTGTCTCCGTTCAGATCGCGACCGGCAAGCCCGGCAGCGGCAATCCGCTCACGTCCGGCTCGCCAGGTAGGAGTGGAGAGCAGAAGCGGCAGGTCGTATCTGCGGCCGATCTCCAGATACTGGCGACAGATCGTGGCCAGTGCATCCCGGCCATGTTCATCGTAGATAAGGGCAGAATTCACCACATGTTCATCCAGAGAGACGCCGGCCATGCGACGCAGGCGTTCAATGACCGCGCCCTCGCCCAGATATGTACCACGTAAGTCAATACGGGAACTGCTCATGAGAAATTCCTCTGATGTCGTCGATGCCGGCAGGTGTGCCTGCTCATGGTGTAACTTACCTCATCTCGGCGGACTGTAAACACTTTTTTTTGTCAAAAAAGACAGTTTAAGCCTTTTTTGAACCATGCAGACGACTTTTCTGGTATATATTCAAAAAAGAGTATATCTCATTTACCGAATCGGGCACCAGCTATTGTGCTCATTCCTGACAGAATTTTTAAAAGAATAGTTTTACCAGTACATTACAACCCATGGAGCTATACCCATGCCACTTCCCCGTATCACCCGCAAACGCCAGTTTGTCCAGGGTCTGTTAATTGCCGCAGCGCTGCTGCTTCCGTTCGCATCGGTTTCCGGCAAGCCGCTTCTGCGGATGGACATCGCCAAGATGACACTCTTTCTGGCTGGTATACCATTGAGGATTGACCAGTTCTATCTCGTGTTGCTGGTAATTCTGGTCTGTGTCGCTTCATTTCTGCTCCTTACGGCAATCCTGGGGCGGGTCTGGTGCGGCTGGCTCTGTCCCCAGACGGTCTTCAACGACGTGGCGGAATTGCTGGTGAAACGATTCCGTGGAAAATCTTCTGCAGGGGCGGCACGTCTCATCGAACATGCTGTCGCGCTGGTAATTGCCAGTACAATTGCATTCAACCTTTTCTGCTGGTTTCTTCCGCCGCGGCAGGTTGTCATGAACCTCCGTGCCGTCACCACCCATCCGGCCATGGTCGTCACCTTTGTGCTGCTGACGCTGTTCGGGTATCTCAACCTGATTCTGGTCAAACGGAGCTTTTGTCGCAGTTACTGCCCCTATGGCAGATTTCAGACTGCGCTGATGGATGCCGGCACCTTGAATCTGTCCTTTCTGGAAGAGGTGCGGGACCGCTGCCTGCGCTGCAATGCCTGCGTGCGAACCTGCCCGATGGGAATTGATATCCGTGAAGGTTTCCAGATCGAATGTATCGGCTGCGGACGCTGTATTGACGCGTGCCGCGGTGTCATGGAACGGAAACCGGAGGGAACCGGACTGATCGATTATCGATTCGGAACCGTGAAAGGGACACGCTTCAAGTTCGGGAATATAACGGTTGTCCTGACGCTTGTGACGCTGCTGCTCACCGCCGGGCTTGTCTGGGCGGTTCTGGGCAGAACCCAGAACGCCTTTGCCGTGCAGCGTGTTGCAACTGCCGACACGCGCCATCTGCCGGACGGTTCAGTTGCGCAGCCGTGGCGTGCAATTATCGGTAACCGTTCCGAGTCACCTCAGACCTACTCCCTGCGAATTGAAGGTCAGGCATCGAGCGGCGTTGAATTGCTCGGTCAGGTCCAGGATATTATTGTTGCGCCAAATCAGCATCGGGATGTCACCTTTATGATCCACAGCGCCAAAAATTCTGTTCCTCAGGGAAAAATCGTCCTTCAGCTGGTATCCGGTGACCGGGTTGCAGCATCGGTTGCGGTTACTCCGTGAGCATGCTTGCGGAGCATTCCTGCAGTCACTGCGGCATCAGTTTCCGCTGGAAGGCGATCAGCAGTGCCGACGGTGACGGCGGCCAGCATCGATTCTGCTGCCGGGGGTGCCAGGGCGCTTACCGGATGATTTGTGATGCCGGATTGGGGACTTTTTATCAGCGCAGTGATCGCGAAACTCCGACGGTGACAGAATCGGCAGCGTCAGAATATACGGACCTTGACCTGTCACACCATATCGTCTCTGACGGTGATTTCTGCCGGATAGATATCCTTGTCAGCGGAATTACGTGCCCGTCCTGCGTCTGGCTGCTGGAGCGAATGCTCGCCCGTGTTCCGGGGGTTGAGCACGTCAGTCTCTCTTACAGCGGCGGCATTGCCTCACTCCGTTTTGATCCGGCCCTCGTTGCACCACTGGAATTTTTTCACGTCATCTCCCATCTCGGCTATTCCCCGCGGCCGTATTCGGCAGACCAATCGGAAAAAGAGGCTCGGCGCGAGCGCGATGATCTGCTGCTCCGTTTTGGGACGGCACTGTTTCTGACCATGCAGCTGATGGCCTATTCCTATGCCCTGTATGCCGGATATTTTCAGGGGATAGGTGGCGCCATGAAACATTTTCTTCAGTACGTGTCGCTGCTGGTGACAACTCCCGTTGTTTTTTATTCCGGCTGGCCTTTTTTTGTCGGTGCGTGGCGATCCCTGAAAACTTCGGCTCCCGGAATGGACCTGCTGATTGCCATGGGGGCGCTTTCTGCCTGGGGGTACAGCGTCTGGGCAACCGTCACCGGCCGGGAATCCTACTACGAGAGTGCGGCCATGATTGTTACCTTCGTCCTGGTCGGCCGACTGCTGGAACTCTCCGTGCGCCGCCGGGCCATGTCCGGCATCAGCTCGCTGTACGCGTCAGCGCCGCAACGGGCAACGCTGGTAACTGATTCCGGCCATTGCCCGGTCGATGTTGAAGCGGTTCGACCGGGCAATCTGCTGCTGGTCCGCCAGGGAGAGCGCTTTCCGGTTGACTGCCTGATCGTTGAGGGAGAGACGGAGGTTGATCAGTCCCTGGCTACCGGCGAGAGCAGGCCGGTGCTCATGGGTATCGGTACGGAGGTCCGCTCCGGTTGCGTCAATGTGGCGGCTCCCGTGACGGTCCAGGCGCTCAGGCCGGCCGGCCAAAGCTATCTGATGCGGGTCGCTGCGCTGGTGCAGATGGCACAGGCCGGGAAACCAGAGCTGCAACAATTGGCCGATCGGGTTTCAGGCTGGTTTGTCCCGGCGGTAATACTGCTGGGAGTGGTGGTGTGTGTCTGGCGGTTACTGTATTTGGGGGAGAGTGTCGGTGCTGCACTCATGTCAGCACTGTCAATTATCCTGATTGCCTGCCCGTGTGCCATGGGACTTGCGGTCCCGGCTGCGGTACTCGCTGCCTGCAGTCGTTCGGCATCACTCGGGATAATTCTGCGGGGGGGGGATGTAATAGAACGCCTTGCATCCGTGAGATGTGCACTGTTCGACAAAACCGGTACGGTAACCTGCGGACTGCCGGGTGTCATTCAGCTCAACACCTATAGCGGTTACAGTGAGTCCATTGTTCTTCAGGCGGCAGCCACACTTGAGGAACAGGCTTCACATCCAATTGCCCGGGCCATTGTCAACTATGCCGCGGAACGCGGCTATCAGCCGGAACCATGTCATGATTTCCGCTCAACGCCGGGTCGTGGCATTTCAGGGCAACTCCCACACGGCGACAAGGTACTGTGCGGGAGTGAGCAGTTTCTTCAGGAGCAGGGAGTCTCTTCGTCTGTTGATCACCCGCATGACAGTGTCGCCAGTGCTGTCCTGATCTCCATTTCCGGGCGGCTTGCCGGGCGATTCCTGCTCGTTGACCAGCTGAGAAAGGGAGCCGCCGAGGTGATCTCCGGTCTTGCCGCAGCAGGGATGGATGTCGCTCTTGTCAGCGGCGACCACCAGATCACCGTTGATCGCATTGCCGCGGAAATCGGCGTTTCATCGGCCCATGGTTCAATGACTCCTGATGAGAAACTGAACCATGTCAGGAAACTGCAACTGCAGGGACGACAGGTGTTGATGGTTGGTGACGGCGTCAATGACGCTCCGGCTCTGGCTGCCGCTACGGTCAGCTGTTCATTGTCAGGATCAAGTGATATCGCCCTCGAAAATGCCGATGTGATTATAACCGGTGGCGATCTCTCCCGGATTACCACGGCGTACCGCATCAGTCAGGCGACCATGAATATTATTAGACAGAACCTTGCCTGGGCTTTTGTGTATAATATCATCGGAATCCCGCTGGCCATGACCGGTATGCTCACGCCGGTATATGCCGCCGTTGCCATGACCGCCAGTTCATTGCTGGTCTCGCTTAATTCGCTGCGACTGATGAGGTTCACACACAATGGATGAAAGCCTGGTACTTCTGATTATTCTTTCGCTCTGTCTTGGTGCGGGATGCTGGCTGATTTTTATCTGGGCAGTCAAAAAAGGGGAGTTCGAGGATGTGGAACGCCCCAAACATCGTATGCTTGATGATGATTGACGTTGCATCCATAAAGTAGTACTGAGGTGTTTTGGATGAAAAAACGGTCATGAATTAGATCTGTACAAAGCGGCCTATGAACAGTTCATTTCGCACAATTCCATTGAAATCCATCCTCAAAATAACTGCAGCGGCGCTCGGTGGTGTGCTGCTGCTGTTACTGGTATCACTTGCCTTTCTCCCGGCCGTTGTTAATAGCTCTTTCTCCCAGGAAGTGATCCGGAAGGCGCTCTCCGCTGCCATGAAACGCCACGTTTCCTGGTCGGCATTCAACATGACCTGGGCTGATGGACTGTCTATTTCACATCTCAAACTCGGTGTCGGCTCCGCACCGCTTCTAAGCTCCGGCATTGATACACTCGTCATTGCCCCATCAGTCGGGCGTGGAACAGATGGACGCTTTGGTGTGGATCTCATCATAAAGATTCACAACGCCCGCGCCGAGCTTGCCCCCGGTCCGCAGAAATCTCCCCCTCCACCGACAAAAGACCCGTTAACCATGTTGGCAGAATCGATTCAGCGTATTCAGGGGCTTGATTTCCCTCTGCCGGTTGATATCAGGGTTCTGATTGAGGCGGCACCACTGCAGATTACCTATCGCACTCCGGCACCGGGAAAGGCATTGCTGCTGCAGGACTTCTCGATCCGTGTCTCAATGCCGTCACTTGCCTCAAAACCGGTTACCGCTGTATTGAGCGGACGGGTCCTGATGGATGGCCATGAAATGGGCACGATAGGGTTGCAGGCCCGGATGAGCGATCTTGTGACCAAGGCGCAGCGAATTCATCTTGCGTCCGCCAACTTTGCCGTGGATGCGACTGCGCCCGGTACGAGCCTGTCTCTCAGTGGCGGACTCAGTCAACCGGATGGGTTCTCCGCACGCTGGAAACTTGCTCTGACGGAAGTAACTGCGGTTGCATATCCCCTGTTACCCTCCGCAACACCGAAGGTCGGCGGCACCGTTGAACTGCTGCTTCGGGCCAAAACGGATACGAATCGTGACCTGCATTCGACAGTAACTGTTACCGGAGCAGGGTTGACAGCAGGCGGCGGATCGCTGAAAACAGGCCGGATCGGACCGCTTGACATCAAACTTCAGCAGAATATTGCGACTGACCACGTACGTCAGCGAGTTAATTTTTCGAACGGTATTCTTGCGGTGCCGGGCCTTATTGATGCGGCCTGGAATGCCGCCGTCGACCGTCCCACTCTGTCCGATCGCACTCTTGAACTCCAGCTCGGTCCTGTACGGCTTGATCTCGCACGGACAGTGTTGCTGGCCACACCGTTTCTCCCGCCGGATACTCCAGTAAAGAATCTAACCGGTGAAGCGAGTCTCCGTTCACTCCACCTGAAACTGGTCGGCCCTGCAAACAGCGGCACCGCCGCCGTTGCCGGATTTGCTGTCAATCTGCCGCACTTTCGCATGGCACAGAAAAAAGGTGAGTTTTCTGCTGAGAACGTTCAACTGCTTCTGGAAAAGCTCGAATGTCCGCTGGCTGCAAAACAACCGGTTTCGTTGTCAGCTGATCTGCTCTGGAGCGTGAAGAGAGCTCTGCTCACCGGTACTAACCCGTTTTTACTTCGTGACGCGCGCGGCATGCTTGGAGTCGCGGTAACCGATCTCAACATGAAAAGCGTATCGCCGCGCAAAGTTGCCGCTTCCATTCAATTGACGCAATCCATTGATCTTGGTTTTGCCTCGACAGAGAACGGGTTTGTTATGGAAAATGCCCATGAACAGCTGCTCCTGCACGCCCGTGCGAATGACCGTGGTGATATTGAAGCATCACTTCCGGAATTTATGGTGAAGGCTGCTTCCCTGCAGGCCACGCAGGCGGGCAAAAAATTGGCACCGCTGCCGCTCTCGGTAACTCTGACAGCAGATGGTCTGAGGATACCGGCAGATACAGCGGTAAAACCAACGCTGCTCAATGCCGCGGCACATGTTTCGGCAGGCGATGTCCTGCAGCTGGCCGCGCAAGCAAGTCTGTCTGGCTCATCCCCGCAGCGCGCCATCAGCAGTGGCAGAGTTACGCTTGATCTGCAGCGGGCCGCTGCATTTGCCGCTCCTTTTGTACCTCCCGGTATGAAGGCCTCCGGGAGTGCCAGTGCCTTTTGGGATCTGGCAGCTCCACTGCCGGAAAAGTCTCCTGCGGCGGAACTGCATCCGCTACGGAGCGCCAAAGCCAGGTTATCTCAGCTCGACAAACTTGAGATCGGGCTGAAGCTCGAAGGTGTTTCTGTTGCCATACCGTCGTCAAAAGGGGGTATCCGTGTGACCGGTATGCGAACCAAACCGGATCTGCATATTGTCACTACAAAAAGGGGTGAGTCAGTCCGCCTTGAGGGTGGGGCGGTGATCTCGGAAATAAGCGGTCTTCCGGGTGCGGCAGGCAAGCTCCCTTCCCAGCATGGATCATTTTCCTTCAACGGAGAACTCTCCGGATGGCGGGAGCTCCATCTTGGTGAAGAAGTGCGGATTGAGCCCCTTGCCCTTTCCCACGAAGCGGAACTGAATGTCAGTCGCATTGATGCGCTCTTTGAGGAAAAGCAGCCATTCAGTGCGGCGACCCTGCTCAAACGACTGGATGCCAATCTGTTTGCCACAATTGACGCCGCATTCCCGCGAGAATTAAAACAGCTTTTACCCGGCCTTTTCGTTGCCGGGGATATGAGCAGCAGTGCCCGTGTTGATCTCACGGCCGGTCGTGAACTTGCTCTCCGCTATGCGTTGAAATCGAAGAGTTTTGACGTCCAGGTTGCAAACGGGACAAAGGTTGAAGGGCTGCGCTCCGATTTTTCAATACAGCGTGCGTACGCGCTGACCGCATCCCAGGGAGAAATGTGGATGCCGCTTTCGGCGGCACTTGTCCGGCCGGTTGCCGTGACCCATGTCAATTCCGGTGCGGCCGAAATCGTCGGCCGGATTCACGATGATCTGCGCGGCGATGTTCGTGGAACGCGCTCGTTTTCGATTCGGCGCTTGACAACACAAGCGTCCGGAGTACCGCTCGTGATAAGCGCCATTGAGGGTGATCTGCTTTTTGGGCAGGAAAAGACCGGAGTGAGCTTTTTTCAGGCTGACCTGCTCGGCGGGACAATTCTTGCGCGGGCGGTTTTTGATCTTCAGCCGGATATACCGGGCATCGTTGCCGCCAGTTCGTTTTCAAATCTTGATGTGACCCGCCTGCTGCCAAAAGATGCGCGAGCGCGGGGAGTGAATGAGGATGCGGAGATAACCGGCGAGTTGAGCGTATCTGCCCCGTTGACGGCTGAACAGCGCGAGCTGTTTGAGCAGCTGCGGTGTGCGCTGAATATCCGGAAAATCGGAGCCAATACCATTGAACGGGCGCTTTTCAGCCTTGATCCGTACGAACGGAATGAGCAACTTGTCGCCCAGCGGAAAATGTTGAAAATGGGGAGCCTTAAAGGGCTGCGGGCCACTGCGGTTGATGGCGCCTTCAGTATGGAAGGTGAGGCCCGGATTAAAGGGGTTTCGGTCGAGTTGCCGAAAGTTGACCGTCTGCGCATTTCCGAGTTGCCGCTGCAGCAGGTAGTGGCCAAAAACAGGGGGACTATCATGGCGTTACGCGGTATTCTTGACCTGGTGCGAGCTGACACCCTTGTTATCGGTACAAAAGGAGAACTTACATTGAAACGGAGGAATTATGCTCAATAGTTCTACAAAAGCAAAAATTTTCAGGTATCCCTCCCTGTCTCGCGGATTCTCTCTTTCATGTGCCGTACTGGCACTGTTATGTTCCGGCTGCACACTCGCCAAGGTTGACGTTAATGTTGTCAGTGAACGGACATCACTGGAAAACCAGGTGCTGGGAACCTACAACAGCCTGAGCGAAGACATGCTGCTGGTCGCCTCGGTGCGGGGAGTGTCACCGACCGGAACGATCGAAGCACCGCCGCGCCATACCCCGGAACAGGCTGATGCCACCAGGGCTTTGGAGACAATCGCTTTTCATGCCGACGATGTAGAATCATTCAAGCGTTTTGGCTGGGTCGGCGAGAATCTTGAGGGGCTGCTGACGCCGTTTACCCGTGAACCGCCAAAAGCTTCATCAGCGGAACTGAAGTCCTTTGCCGCCAACTACAGCGAAGCAGAATTTCAACAGGTGGTGAAAGAGGTCAATCAGTCCCGTGACGTCCTGATGATGCGCGTGGTACAGACCAATGAAAACTTTACAGTCAAGGATCTGCCGGCAATCCGCACGGTCTTCGCCCGGATAAACCGCCAGAACAGTGCGCCCGGCACGAAAGTGCAGGGAGCTGACGGTCGGTGGCAGACGCTATGAAACGGCGGCAGGGACTGTCAATATGTGCTCTGATCGTAATGATTCTATTCGGTTGTACTCCGTGGGCGAGTGCACTGCCGCTGGGAGACGAGCTGCTGGCACCGGCCGCACCGCGTTCGGCGCCGCGATCACGACCGGAACGTGCTCCTCAGCCGGCCATCTTCAGTTCACGCCAGGTGCTCTACGTTGCCCGTGCAGCTGATGGTACGCGGATGGTGACTGTAGAGCGGGGTGACAAAGGTGATGAACTCTGGCTTTACTCTTTTGCCGCGGTTCCGGAGCTGCCGCGTCTGCTGCACTCAAGCCCGGTCCGTCTGGCGGCACCATCCCTCAACGGCGACGGATCGCTTGTTGCGTTTGTCGATGCACAGGATGACGTAAAGGGCGATATCTGGCTGATTGATGTTTTGAAATCAGACTCTCTGCCACGACGGCTGACCGACCGTGAATCAGCCGATGATGCGCCGGTATTTACGACTGACGGGAAGGCCGTGGTATATCATCGTCAACGTCCCGGATCTGATGTACGTGAACTTGTCCGTCTCAATCTTGCGGATAACCGGAGTGAACTATTGCCGATCGGCATTGATGCCGCTTTTGCCTCCCCCGCAACGGACGGCAACAGATGGGTGTTCGTCTCGCGCAGCATCAGCCCGAACGGCAACCTCTGGGTATGGAATGAACGGAGCGGAGGGCTTGCGCAGGTGACCGGTGGAACTGAGCGCGATCTGTATCCGGTGTGGGAGTCGGCAGATACGCTGCTCTTCACCCGTCAGTCAGCAGTCGGCGCGAATGATGCCACCGGTCAGGAAACCGGTCAAATCTACCGTCTGCATCTGAAACGGGTTGGCGAAGACGGTTTCCCATCAGCGTTTCCCCTGACCTCGTCGGCATTGATGGCCGTTGCACCGCTTCCTGCCGGTGACCGGTTTTACTTCGTTGCCGGTTTGGCCGGCGGGGGGCAGGTGATGTCTCTTCCCGCCGCCGGGGAAATTCCGGATCGACCGACAGTCGCAGAACAGTGGGCGCTGGCGCGGATCGTTCTGGACCGGCAGCCGCCGGATCCGGCTCATGCCCGGCTTGCTGCCGCACGTGTGCTGGCCCGGGAGGATGAACCGACTCTTGAAGGTGCGCG
The DNA here is from genome assembly GCA_028688955.1 of Desulfuromonadaceae bacterium. GTDB lineage: Bacteria > Desulfobacterota > Desulfuromonadia > Geobacterales > Pseudopelobacteraceae > JACRCG01. The sequence continues at coordinate 45,592 of JAQTXD010000007.1, read as the reverse complement.
TGCAGGTCTCGCGCTGGCCGCTCTGATGGAACAGGCAGGTGAAGGTACTCAGGCCGAAGATACGTTTGCAGCTATCGCTCGACGCTACAGCCGTTTTCCCCGGGAAAGTGCGCTGGCGGAGATTGCCCGCATCCGGGTTCAGGCATCGCAGCGCTGCCGCGACATCGTTGTGCTGCAGCGTCGGCAGGAAATTATCAGCGAGGCCGGACAGGCCATGAAGGGCGCCGCATTCGGCAAAGGTGCCGACGCCACCGCCCGCTACCTGATTGACAGCGCACGACTGCGGGCCGAATTTGGTGGCGGTGCGGACGATCAGCTTGCGGCTGTTGCTCTGAACGAACAGGCTGCCGCCCTGCAGGATGCCGGACGGCAGCTGAAAGCGGAGGCCGCCCTGCGGCGTGCCGTGCTGCTGTCGAAGCTGGAAAAAGGCGAGGGGGCGCTCCGTGCCCTCGTTACCGTGGCAACCACGTACGGTGATCAGGAAGAGTGGGCTGATGCGGCAATTACCGCCATTCTTGACCAGGTCTCGCCCCGTGATCACTCAGATCAGGCCGCCCTTTCCGCTCTTGCAGAGCGGTATCGGATATCTCTCCCCCGTTTGGCTATGGGGGCCTGGAACCGCCAGGGTGACGTCGCGTATCGGGCCGATGAATGGGCCAGAGCCAAAGATGCGTACCGGACCGTTCTGAAAAAATTCCCTGTAATAGCAACTCCGACGGCAGCTGCACGTTTTGCCCTTGCTGAAGTACTTTATCGTGAGGAGCGTTACGCAGAAGCAAAAGCGCTCTATGAGACAGAAATGAGTGAGCAGCCGGAGGATACACCGCTCTATCAGCTTGCCCGGGCAGCGTATATCCGAAAAACCGTTGCGGCGGGAGAGAACCTGTACCGTATCGGTGAAATCGCCTCTGCCCGTTCACTGTTTCTCGACCTTATACGCTATGACGGGCGGAGTGTGGAAGCGCATCGCGGCTATATCAAGTCGGTGGCTGCCATGGGCCAGGCTGCGGAACTGCTCGATCTGTATCGTGCCATGGTGCAGACCTACCCCGACGATCCGGTACTGTTGTATGCAACCGGTCTGACCCTTACCTATCTGCCGGGCAAAGAACATCTGGACGAGGCGGACAGTCTGATTTCCCGGGCAGCAGACCGGATGCCGTCATCGGAGTATCCTCCCCAGACGAGGGGGTACCTTGCTGAGATTGCCGAAACGGTGTATGGCGACCGTGGTGGTCTGGAGCGGGCGCTGGCGCATTACCGCCGTGCCTGGCTGCTCAATCGTCCGCAGGAACATCCGGAAAACCGTGCCAATCTGGATTTGAATATAGGTAATGTTGCCTTCCTGCTCGGCAGCAAAGCGACTGCCTGGAAATTCTACAGCCAGAGGCTCGCATCACATATTCCGTTCGATAACCCGGATACCGAACTGATTTTTCAACAGCGGTATGCAGCAGTTGCCTTTCAGATGCGGGAAAAGGAAGCACCAATCGCCGGCTACCTCCGGGCGCTCAAGCTGGCGGAGAATCGACTTGTCCCCTCCCGTCCCCTTGATCTGTTTGGTCGTCTGTCGCGGCGCACGGCGGAGCGGCTCTTTTCCGGAAGCGGTCGCACCGCGTCAGCGGAAGCGGCACTGGGTGAACATCAATCGATCACTGCCGAACTCGAACGTTTGGGGACGGTACCCCCCGATGCTCCCCCCTCGGCTGGCTGGACACGTTTTGATACTGCGATGCGCTCCCTTGTTGAGAGACAACGGCTGCTGTTGAACTCCGCCGCTTCCTGGAACAGGGAAGGGGCGGCAAAAAGTTCTGCCGAATTGAACAGTATGCTGGCCGCTGTGGTGAAAGAGCTGGATGCCGTTCCGCGACTGGTGGAAACGGCTGCGGAAATTCACGATCGACTCGGCCTGGCGTATCTGGAAGCGGACCGCTTCAGCGCCGCCCGCGAGCAGTTTGATGCCGCTTTTACTCTGAACCAGGGGCTTGGTTACCTCGGGAACCTGGCATCTAACCGCCGTTCCGCCAGTATTGCCGCCTACAGGGAGGCGCATGCCGCCTCCGGTGAAGAAAAGCAGCGGTTGTTGCGGCTGAGTCGTGACGGTTTTACGCAGCTGCTGACGCTGATTGCCACAAACCCGCCCAAATCGAAATCTCCGGCAAAACGGAGTGGCGGCCTGGTGGAAATATCCGCCAACGTGGCACTCGACAAAGGTGGTTCCACTGATGCGGCCTTCGGGTTCTCTGCCGAGCAGGAAAAACGCCTGGCCGAGGTGTATCTGGCGCGTATCCAGTCGGAACTGGGAAACCCGGCGGCGGCAGTGGTGATTCTGAAAAATCAGCTGAGCCGCTACCCGTCGGACAACAGCAAAATTGCCGTACATGATATGTATGGCGTTGCACTCCTAGTGCACCGTGTTGCTCATATAGATTTCGCCCTTGGTGACCTGACAGGTTCTGCTGCCGGTTTTCGTCGTTCGGCACTTCTTTCGCTCCAGGCCGGAAATCCGATCAGTGCCATGCTCAATGTTGTCAACTGGGGACAGCTCCTGATTGCCGGCCATGGTACATCCGCAGAGCGTGACGACTTCATGAATGTCGAAGCAGGTGTGTACCGTTTGGCAGAAGGTTCCCGAAGTGTCCTGCCGCCGCAGGTCCTGATGCGTTATCTGAATGACTCCGGTGCACTCCTTGCCGGTCTGGCATCCAGCGATGCCGATGATGTCAGCCGTCAGGCGTTACGGTATAAAGCGCTGGGACGGTGGGACAGGGTTCTTTTCAGTCCGGCAGACAGCCGTGATCCTGAGGTGCTGCATCAACAGCGCCGTCAGCGGGCGGCTGCCCAGCTTAACCGCAGTGAAGTCCTTGCACTGCTCGGGTTGAGCGAAAGCGCTGAAGCAGCCCGGAGTGCCGCTCTGGACGAAGCACACTCCGGGGCGGCGTATTCGCTGGAATGGCGGGCTCTTGCCGCACTTGGACGTTTCGACGTTGCACTTGCACTGCTTGAGCATCTGCCACTGACAGAATTTGATCTGCAGCGGGGCGAACTCGTGGAACGTTTTGCAGCGCACCTCGAGGCGACAGCTGTCAGGAACCCTGAACAGGCTTTTGCCCTGGTGGAAAAGTTGAGTGAACTGGAACGGGTTCAACTGCTGGGGAGGGGTGCTCTCGGGCTTGATGATCCTGCCACGGTTGAACAGTTCCGGGCCGCAGCTCCGCATCTGGCGGAGCTGGACCGGCTTCGAAGCGAGCTTTCCCGAACCGGGAGTACAGATAAGGAGTATCTGCAGCTGCGGCTGCAGCAGGAGCAGGCGAACATTGACGACCTGTTCGGATCAAAACGTGAGCGCCTTCCCTTGTTTTACGCACAGGCCGGTGATGCTGCGCTGCGACTTGCTGCCGCATCGGTAAACCTGAGTCGATTATCAAAAATTGCCGCAAATTCTTCACAACCTCAGCCGGAATCTTTTACCGCAGCACAACAGCGCTTCAGCACTATGCTGGTATCATTCAGTAAAGAATGTGCCGCAGGAAAAGGCGGACCGTACTGTCGGCAGATTTTACCGCAACCTGTTGAACTGATCGACGTTCAGGAATCTCTCCCCGGCAGGACCCTGCTCCGTTTTACGCCGCTCGACAGCAAGCGCTGGCTGCTGTTTACGATCGGCGGTAAGGCGGGAATCGTCTCTGAAATTGTCGACAGGGGTGTGCTCGATACCAGGCTTGCAGCAGAGCCGCCGGTGCTGGCTGCTTACGAGGAGCCTGCCGGATTCAGTACCGCTCCGGTTGTCAGCTGGGGATTAAGTGCCAGTCATCTCGTCCAGTCTGTTTCCCAGCGAAAACCGTTCCGTCGCCAGATACTTGACCCTGCCGGCTGGTGGGCGAACAGCTCATCGTTCTCTCCGCTGCCATCTTCACCGCTGACAGACCGGTTATCCGATGCTCATACACTCGTGCTTCCCTCCCGTGCCGGGTTATTGCCAGAAGTACCGTCACGAGCCGGCGGGAGCGTCTCCTTCCTGCCTGAGTGGGAGGATACTGCGGGGCTGCGGCATTCGCTGTCGGAATTGGCAGCAGCAGACTCACTGTCACTTGTGGTCGCTCCACGAGCGGGAGTACTCCAGGCGTACAGTCTGGGGCATCTTGCCGCGCTAGAGGGGATTCCATCTCTGCTGCTGGCTGATGCAACGGCTGGAAAAGGACCGGGAGATTCAACGGCGTTTGTAGAAGCATATGCGGTGCAATCCCTTGGTGATGCCCGTAAAAAGCTGGCTTCCGGCTGGCTTCTCATCGGTGACTGGGGGGTGGATGCAGCCGGGGCTGCCACGCTTGGCAGAAAACGTTTTGCGGAATATGGCAAGGCCGGCGTGTTGGCTCATAATGCCGGTTTGTACCCGAAAGCGCTCTCCCTCTTTGAAAATGCCCTGTCTATCGTTGCCGAAAATTCCTCCTTGGCACACTATGGCACACAGCTCCAGCGTTATGCCCGGGAGAGTGCTTTTGCCGCCGGATTTACCGATCGGGCAGTACTTCATGCCGAAGCTCTAGTCGCCGGTCTAGCCAGGGAAAAACCTTATTCTGCCGAACATGCCGATGCCCTGCTGCGTCTCGGTCTGCTGCAGGGGAATGCCGAGCGATTTACCGCAGCTGCAAATTCATTAAAAGAGGGGGTTGGCATCTTTGCCGATCTTGGCATGGTAAAAGAGCAGGCGGCGGCGTTGGCGGACTTCGGTGTTGTCATGGAGAACTCCGTCAATTACAGTGCCGCCCGGACATATTTTGAGGAGTCAGCCGGCCTGCAACGCACTTTGAAGGATACTGTTTCTCTTGCGGAACAATACCGGAATCTTGGCCGAATTTACGATCTGCGCCTTAATCAGTACGCCGTTGCCGAACAGCAGTATGCTCTGGCAGGGGCACTCTATGCCACGGCAGGAAACAGTGCGCTGGAAGCTGAAACACTCCTTGAACGGGGCCGCTGCCAACGTCTGCTGGGCAACTTTCCGGCTGCCGATGCGTTATATGCCAACGCACTGGCGAAAGTCGGCGGCACGGACCTGCGCACCAAAATGCGGATTGTGCTGGAACAGGCCAACAACGCCTGGTTCCAGGGACGCTATCAGGAAGCGTTTGATCTGCGTGAACAGGTGGAAAAAAGTGCTGTGGCAGAAAAGTGGCCGTTGGAGCAGGTCATGACAAAAAATACCGGCGGTCTGATCTGGTGGACGCTCGGCGATAACAATCGGGCACTTCTTGAACTGCGCGGTGCGTTGGATCGTGCCGAAAAGCTGGCAGTCCGACGTGATGAAGTTGCGACAACCCTCAATAACATCGGACTTGTCCAGCGTGAGTCTGGGGACTTTGCCAACGCACTGGAAACTCTCGGCAAGGCGCTCGTCATCGATCGCAAGATCGGTTCCCGCTGGGCAATGGCCTACGACCTGCGTAACCTCGGTCAGACCCGTTTGAAAATGGGTGATTCGACAACCGCATTGCAGCAGTTTACAGAGGCAGCAGATCTGGCTGCCGCTATTGGTGACAAAGTCAACGGTGCCAAGATTCACCTTGCCCGTGGTGACGCCGAAACTGAATTAAAACAGACCGCTGCCGCCGAGGCAAGTTACCGGAAAGCACTGGAAATTGCCGATGCACTGCTGTTGCGGGAAGTCCGCTGGCGGGCACTCTTCGGTCTGGCCCGGCTGCAGAAAAATGCCGGTGATCTTTCCGCAGCCGTTATATCGTTTCAGCAGGCGTTGGAAACGGTTGAAGGGCTGCGTGCCGAAATCAGGCTGGACCAGCTGAAGGACGGCTTCCTCGCCGATAAAATGGATGTATATTCGGGGCTGGTAGGGCTGCTGGTTGATCTGCACAGGGGTGATGAGGCGTTTGCGGTGGCAGAGCGTTCCCGCTCCCGCAACCTCATTGATATCCTTGGCCGCCAGCGGATGTCTCTCTCCGCTTCAGCGGATCAGGAGCTGTATGATCGTCAGAACCGCCTGAAAGAGCAGCTCCTCGAGCAGGAGAACCTGTCGGCTCAGGCGGCCACCCCGCAAGAGAGGGCACGTTATTCCCAGGCGCTGGAAAAGCTGCGGGGCGATTATCAGGATCTGCTGATCGATATCGAGCGGAAGCGCCCTGAGCTGCTCTCTTTGGTAAAAGTGAGTCCGACCACGCTTGATGACGTTAGAAAGCTCCTTGAGCCGGGTGTCGTGCTTCTCTCCTATTATCAGCTTCCTGATCGTTTGCTCTGCTGGAAGATTGACCGCGAACGGGTAACATTGATTGTACAGAATATTTCGGCGAAGGACGTGTCCGCAAAAATATCTTCGTATCGTCGGATGCTGCAAAATCTGGAGCCGCTTGAAAAACAGTCGCGCGAACTGTATGATCTGCTGGTCGCTCAGCCGCTTGCGGAGAGCGGACCGCTCCGCTCAATCGGTATTATACCCCACGGCAGCCTCCATTACCTGTCGTTTGCCACACTTAACGACGGTCGAGACTATCTGATTGACCGGCAGAATCTGTTCTACCTTCCGGCGGCATCGGTGTTCAAATACACGCTGGCTCGACGATCTGCCGGGAAAATGCTTCATGTGCTCGCCATTGGAAACCCGGATCTCGGCAACTCATCCCTTGATCTCCCGTTTGCCGAACGGGAGGCCGGTACCTTACGCTGGAATTATCCTGATGTGACGATTCTGACGCGGGAGCGGGCTACTGAAAGCTGGATTCGCGAGCATATCAGCGAATTTGGTGTTATACATATTGCCTCGCATGGGGAGTTTGACCCGGTCAACCCGCTTTTTTCAGCCATACGTTTGGCAAAGGACAGCAAAGCGGACGGTAAACTTCAGGCAGAGGAAATATTTGGACTCGATATCAAGGCGGATCTTGTTGTATTGAGTGCCTGCCAGACCGGACTTGGTGACATTCGCAGCGGTGATGATGTTGTCGGCATGAATCGAGCGTTTGTGTTTGCCGGCACTCATTCACTCATGTCGAGCCTCTGGCGGGTCAGCGATGTTTCAACCGCCATTCTTATGAAACAGTTCTATCGGGATTATATGACGTATGGAAAGGCGGAAAGCCTGACTCGCGCCATGCAGCATGTCAAGAACCGGTATCCGCACCCCGGCTATTGGGGGGCGTTCGTCCTGACGGGGGACTATTTGTAAAACATACAATTTCAAAGGGGAGTACGATGACAATCAAAAGAAAATTTGCACAACGTATCGTTGCTGTGTGTGCTCTTTTGCTGGTTGCCGGAATGGCGCTGGCTGAAGAAAAACGCTGGGTATCCAGTGAAGGAACAACCCTTAAAGCGGAAGCGTCTGCCACATCGGAAAATGTTGCAGATGTTCTGGTCGGTACAGAAGTTACGCTTGTCGAGTCGGGTGGCCGTTGGTTGAAGGTCAGGACATTGGCGGGAAAAGAGGGGTGGGTGTATGCCGGGCGTGTTTCTGACACACCTCCGGCTGGTGAAGTAACCGGTGGTGACGGTGGACTTTTCGGCGGCAGTATGCAAAAAAGCCAGATCAATACTGCCAAGGCTGACAGCGCCCGCAGCATTCGCGGCCTTTCGCCTGAAACAGCGCAGTATGCAAAAGATAAAGGCACTCCGGAAGTTTACAAAAAGTCCCTCGATGCCGTACTGGCACGAAAAGTCAGCGCCAAAGAACTGAAAGCATTTTTGAAAGAGGGGAAAATAGGCGAGTATGCCCAGGTTCAGGGGGGTAAAAAATGAAATACTCTCAACTTGTTGTGTGTGCGGCTCTTATCGTGACCGCTTCGTCCGCGTCAGCCGGTTTTTTTGACCAGATTCAGAAATTTACCAACCCTGACTCAAAAGAGGGGAGGATATTATCCGGGGCCACCAAGGTGCTGTCGAGCTCACAGGACATTGATTATAAAACCGAGCGTACAATTGGAGAAAGTCTGGCACTTGAAGGCCTGCAGCGATTCGGAAATCCGGTCAAAAACGAGTCGTTGCAGAAATATGTCAATCTGGTCGGAAACGCGGTTGCCGTTAACAGTAAACGTGCGACCATCCCGTATCAGTTTGCTGTTTTGGACAGCCCGGTGCAGAACGCCTTTGCCGTTCCGGGCGGAGTGATTTTTATCAGTCGGGCTCTGTTTTCAGTATTGGACGATGAGTCTGAACTTGCAGCGGTGCTTGCACACGAAGTAGGGCATGTTTCTGCAAAACACGCATTGAAGAGTACGCAGCGCGCCCAGTTTTTTGAGGGTGTCGGAACGATCACCGCAGCAAGCATGAAGGGGGATAAAGGGAAAAAATTCGCTTCTGCAATAGGTGACATGCAGGCTGTTCTGTTCGATAAAGGGCTTGACAAGGAGATGGAATTTGAGGCGGATCAGGCGGCTATGGAGACGGCGTACCGCACCGGATATGATCCGGCGGCGATGATCAGGGTTCTGGAAAAACTGCAGAAGCTTGAAGCCGCCAGTACTGACAAGAAAGGGTCGTGGTTCTCCACACATCCGCCGCTTGCAGATCGCATCAGCCGTCTTAAGGATCAATTACGGAAGTATCCGGATTATTCATCCATGGCACGTGTTCATGACAGATTTGCCAAACATGTGAAAGTGAACTAGGCGATCTGTGAAGTGGCTGATTCCGTTCAATTATCATTTGACAAGCCATTTCTGAAGCGTGTATACAGTATGCGATTTACGGTAGCATGTTATTAGGTAAATAATCCACCGGCAGCATATATCCCACGAAGGAGGAACAGTAGATGATTGAAGCGTATCTTGCACATGAAAAAGAGAGGGCGGCTCAAGGTATTCCCGCACTCCCACTTACTCCTGAACAAACTGCCGATCTTTGCAAATTGCTGGTAAAACCACCAAAGGGTAAAGAATCGTTTCTGCTTGGCCTGCTCAAGGATCGTGTTTCCCCCGGAGTTGATCCTTCTGCGAAAGTAAAGGCCGAGTTCCTTGCCGGTGTTGTTTCCGGTACGATCAAATCACCGCTGGTTACTCCGGTTGACGCAATCCGTATGCTTGGCACCATGATCGGCGGTTACAACGTTGCTCCGCTGGTTGCCGCACTGAAAGATAAGAAACTGGCTGATGAAGCTGCCTGCGCCCTGTCCGGAATCGTGCTGGTGTACGATGCCTTTGACGAAGTCGCGAAGCTTGCCACCACCGGCAAAAACACAGCTGCAGCCAAGGTGCTCCAATCCTGGGCTGACGCCGAGTGGTTCACAAATCGGAAAGGTGTTCCCGAGACGATCAAAGTGAAAGTGTACAAGGTTGACGGCGAAATCAATACGGACGACTTTTCCCCTGCCGGTGACGCCTGGAGCCGTCCGGACATTCCACTCCATTCACTGGCAATGGGTAAGACCCGCTTCAAGGACGGCCTGGCAACAATCGCCAAGTTCCGCAAGGAAGGTTTTCAAGTGGCTTTTGTCGGTGACGTTGTCGGTACCGGTTCTTCCCGCAAGTCGGCGTGCAATTCTGTACTCTGGGCGATCGGCGAAGACATCCCGTGTGTACCTAACAAGAAAACCGCCGGCGTAATCATCGGCGGCGTTATCGCCCCGATCTTCTTCAACACGGCGCAGGATTCCGGCGCCCTGCCGCTGAAAGCCGATGTGACCGGTATGAAAACCGGCGATGTTATCATCATTGATACAAAAAACGGCGTTATTACCGACGAGAAAGGGAAAAAAGAGCTTTCCAAACTCACAATCTCCCCCAACACCGTACCTGATGAGTTCCGTGCCGGCGGCCGTATTCCCCTGATTATCGGTCGCGCCGTGACCGACAAGGCCCGCAAGGTTCTTGGTCTGAAACCGACGACTGTGTTTACCCTGCCGGATAATCCAAAACCGAAAGCAAAACAGGCATTCTCACTGGCCCAGAAAATGGTTGGTCAGGCCTGCGGTGTTGCCGGCATCATGCCGGGTACCGCCTGCGAGCCGAAGATGACCACGGTTGGTTCCCAGGATACAACCGGTCCGATGACCGCTGACGAATTGAAAGAATTGGCATGCCTCAAGTTCCAGGCCCCGATGTACATGCAGTCATTCTGCCACACCGCTGCCTATCCGAAACCTGCCGATGTCAAGATGCACAAGAATCTGCCGGGTTTCACCGCCGAGCGCGGCGGCGTTGCTCTTCGTCCCGGCGACGGTGTTATTCACTCCTGGCTGAATCGCCTGCTGCTGCCGGACACGGTTGGTACCGGTGGCGACTCCCATACCCGTTTCCCGATCGGCATTTCCTTCCCGGCCGGATCCGGTCTGGTTGCGTTTGCCGGCGCCATGGGCTTCATGCCGCTGGATATGCCTGAGTCTGTACTCGTTCGCTTCAAAGGCAAGTTCAACCCCGGCATCACTCTGCGTGACGCTGTTAACGCCATTCCTTTCTGGGCTATCAAACAGGGTCTTTTGACCGTGCCGAAGAAGAATAAGGTCAATATCTTTAACGGTCGTATTCTTGAGATGGAAGGTCTGCCGGATCTGACAGTCGAGCAGGCGTTCGAGCTGACTGATGCTGCTGCCGAGCGTTCGGCTGCAGCCGGTTGTATCCAGCTTTCCGAAGCATCGGTCGCCACATATCTCAAGTCTAACGTGGCCCTTATGAAAAAGATGATAGCTGATGGCTATTCTGATGCCGTTACACTGAAGAACCGCATCAAAGCGGTTGAAGCATGGCTGAAAAAACCAACACTGCTGAAGGCTGACAAAGCTGCCGAGTATGCAGCAGTCATCGAAATCGATCTGGCTGATATCAAAGAGCCGATCCTGGCCTGTCCAAACGATCCAGATGACGTTAAACTGCTTTCCAAGGTTGCCGGCACTGAAATTCAGGACGTGTTCCTCGGTTCCTGTATGACCAATATCGGTCACTTCCGTGCAGCAGCCGAAATCTGGCGCGGCCAGCCGTTCAATCCTGCGGTCCGTACCTGGATCTGCCCGCCGACCCGTATGGATCAGCAGCAGCTGAAAGATGAAGCGTATTTCTCGGTCTACAGTGCCTTTGGTGCCCGTATCGAGATTGCCGGCTGCTCGCTCTGCATGGGTAACCAGGCTCGCGTACCGGACGGAGTAAATATGTTCTCCACTTCGACACGTAACTTCGATGACCGTATCGGCAATGGTGCTAAGGTATATCTTGGTTCTGCCGAGCTGGGTGCCGTCACTGCTCTGCTGGGAAGACTTCCGAAACCGGCTGAGTTCCTCAAGATATACAAAGAGAAGATTGAACCAAACAAGGACAAAATCTACAAGTACCTTCAATTTGATGAAATGCCCGAATATAAGTAGAGTTATGGGTTCAATAGCTTGAAGCTCGTATGCTGAAAGCATCAGAAAAAACGGCTCACCGGTATGTACTGGTGGGCCGTTTTCGTGTATAACCTGTACTGATTATATTCAGTCAGATGCGTTTTGCTGGATAGAAAATAGCATACAAAATTATTTTCTCGTTGTCGAAATGGGGAGCCGTTATGAAAGTTGAAACCAATCAGCAGTCAGCTTCACCGGAAATGCTTTCCTTGATGGGGTACAGTATTGCCAGTGAAGCCGGACAGATTAAAAAAGGCATTGATTTATGCATCAAGGCGATCTCTATGAATCCGCTTAATACTGATCATTATTTACTTCTGGGCCGCATCTATCTCCTTGCGAACAAGAAGGATCAGGCAATCAAGATCTTTCTGAAAGGGCTTAAAATACATAATGATTCCAGAATTTCGAGAGAACTCAAGCTGCTCGGTAACCGCCGTACACCTCCGTTTTCTTCTTTGCCGCGTACTCATGTTCTGAATAGAGTCACCGGGAAAATATTGAATACACTGAAGCTTCGATAAGGACATATACATATGAAAGTAGTTGTAAAACACCTTAAAGGGACCTTCTTTGCGGGGATTTTTATCGTCATCCCGTTTGGGATTACAATATTCATTCTCAAGTTTCTTTTTAATTTTGCTGATGGAATCCTCGGAAGTCATCTTGACAGTGTGATGGCATTCTACGGCCGAAGTGAAGGGCATATCCCTGGTATAGGAATGATAACGGGTGCCGTGGTGGTGTACCTGACCGGTCTGGTCGCTACTAACGTACTCGGGAAACGCCTTCTGAAGTTTAGTGACGACCTGCTGACACGCATACCGTTAGTCAAGTCAATCTACACATCCAGCAAGCAACTGACGAAGGTATTTAGTGAAGGAGGCTCATCCTACCGGCGGGCGGTGTTCGTTGAGTGGCCTCGTCCCGGTGTTCGTGCCGTGGGTTTTGTCACTGCTGAAGTGGAGCGGGAAGGTGAACATTATGTCGTGGTATACATACCAACCATGCCAAATCCGACGTCAGGATTTGCACTCTGGTTCAATGAGAGCGATGTGTATGAAAGTGGCATGACGGTTGAGGATGCGGTAAAGTTTGTCGTTTCTGGAGGCGTTGTTATACCGGCAGCGGTTCGGTAGCAGTGCACATCGATTAGTTTCGTCCTTACATGACGTGAAATATCGGTGCTGGCTGAACCACAGTACTGAAGTTTTGGTTGCTGCCAAGAATATTCAAAGAGGCTGGGAAATAGTTCGGTGCCTGACCGGATTATCAACACATGTCAACCTTTCCCCCAGTCAGTTTGTACTCTGTATCAGACGTATTTTGAACCCTGCTCTGTCAGAAATTTTTATATGCTCTTCTGAACATTGCGGACAGGCACCATGGTTACGCATGGCATCATTGTCATCTTCAGTGCAACGAGTGTTGACAGGGTGAGAAATGCTAACTGGATCACTGTTTTCAATGTTTCCCGCCGCCAAGGGTCCAGATAGTCGCCTGGGGTACTGGTGGCGAAAAAGTAAAAGGGATACTTGGCTGTTTGCGGAATGATACGGTCCTCTCTTTATTGTCTCGGGCGCATACGGTCTTATGCTTGCGGTCTCAGGATGAGCCAAAATCATGTCACTGGTTTTTTGTGAGACCACCCCGGAATCAATCTGGCCGCCCGGTTCTTTTCCCTTTGGCTGAAGTGCAGCCAGCGCGAACGGTGTCTCTAATGCCGATTGCTCCAATCCTGCCGATATCAATACGCTTTCACATCAAAAGCCCCTTGTATTCAATCGCTGTATACCGAGAGTTTCGTAAGAGGTACACCGGTGAAAAACACATCACCATGTTGCATTTCATCGGTTCTCTGTTAGAGTGTCGGGATATCTGTTTATGGTGACGGTATGAAGTCAGGAATTCAAAAAAAATATGCACTTAGTATATGTGTTTTTCTGCTGATAGTCTTTTCGCTAAGCTGTTGGGGGATTGATTCGTACACTTCTGCGCTTACCCGCGACAATATTCAAAAACAACAATATGCAATGACAAAAATTATTGCCCGCAGTATTGATGACAAACTTGGTACCTGGCTTGTGGCATTGGCAGACAGCGGCTATACAGTTCCTGAGGGTGTTTTTCATAATCGCGAGAAAGCGCAGCTTCTGCTTGATCAGAAAAACGGTTTACGAAGTATGTTCTCTGGTGGAATTATGCTGTTGGATACAAAATATGAAATAGTTGCTGAAACACCATACATAAAAGGTCGAAGTGGTAAAAAGGCTGTAGAACTGGAAGCGTTTCTGAAAAGCATTGAAGAAAACGGATTACCGGACATTTCGAATCCTTATCCGAATCCTCAAACAAATGCCCCCTCTATTGTAATGGCAGCACCGGTCAGTGACAAAAATGATGTGCTTCTGGGGTATCTGGTCGGGAGCATTAATTTGACCAGTGACTATTTCATTGAAGAGATTATGGGGTTTAAAATAGGTAAAAAGGGTTATCTCTATTTGATCAGCAAAGATCGTACCCTGATTCTTCATCCGGACAAAAACCGGATTATGAAACGTGATATTCCTCTCGGTAAAAACAGGCTGCTGGATGCTGCCCTGCTTGGCTTCGAGGGAAGCGGGGAGACTATAAATTCACGAGGTGTCAAACAGTTAGCCTCGTTCAAAAGTCTGAAAACGGTAGATTGGATACTCGGGTGCGTTTTTCCCCTGGACGAAGCCTACGAGCCGATTTACCGCCTTCGATCCTACCTGCTGAGCGCATCGGCATTCATAATGCTGCTCTCCATGGTTCTTATCTGGGTCCTTACCACTCGAATAACTTTTAATCTCAAAAACCTTACAGCTCAGGTCGCCATGATCAGGGAGAATCATTCCGATTCTTACAATAATAAGATTTCAGTACAGTCAACCGACGAGGTGGGTTTGTTGGCCACTACCTTCAACGATCTCCTGACAAAACTGGCCGACAAGGAACACGATCTCGTCAGCCAGCGCGATATTTTAGAACTCCAGACTATTGAATTGAAAGATGCTCTGGAAAAGGTAAAAGTACTCGCCGGAATTATACCTATTTGCGCCTGGTGCAAAAAAATACGTAACGATAGCGGGTATTGGGAGCAGTTGGAACAGTATATATGTGATCATTCAGACGCGGACTTCACCCATGGTGTCTGCCCTGAATGTTTTGAAAAACAAAAAAAAGAGATAGAAGAAATTGACCGTATTTTATCCTGACAGTGTCACTCCTTCTTCAGGCCATTTTTCTGGTCGCCCTGCTGATCAGTAATCAATGTCGCTCTGCCTGACCCTTCAAGTTGCCAACCTGGCACAACAGGTGAGACAGTCACGGGTGTTACATACTCCTGACTGCGGGTTACCGTGCCCAGTACGTCCACGACAACAATCGTATAGCGAAGTTGTGATTTATCAGCCGAATACCCGGGAATAACGGTTGAATAGGTAAACTGGGTACCGGCCTCTTTTTCCATTTTAACCTGGATTTGAGTCTTGCCATCTGTGGCGGGGACCAGACAGTAAATTTGCTGAATGTCAGTCCTGTTGCTGATGACGGCATGAATGATGGTTCCTTTGCCCGGCACGACAAAGCTGTACGGTGTATGGTATATGAGGATGTTTTCCGATTTTGACGGTGGTTCCGACGCCGTGGGAGATGCCACGGTAGCAGCGGCACTGTTTGCGCCAACGGAGGACGATGTTGCCTGTTCTGTCGTTTTAGGGGGCATGACTGCGTCAGTTGGTTTCGCAGCCGCACCATTGCTTTGTTGAGTCTGCTCAATCCTGTTGTTTTCAGGTTTCGACAGCGGTTCCGGTGCAACGGGAGATATCCCGGTGACGGTGGCACTGTTCAAAACGGTGGACGGTGTATGTGCCTGTCCAGATGTCTCCGATGGCGTGACGCTGTCTGATGATTTTGCAGCGGGACTCTCACTTTTTTTCTTCTTTTTTGATGCATTTGATGTTCGTTTTACCGGTACTTTCTTCTTAACCTTATTCAACTCACTGGTTGGAATATCGTATGCGGATATACTTGTCTCCGGTGGTGTCGCTGAGGCCGTGCCGACGGAAATTCCAAACTGCCCGACCAGAATGAATAAAATCAGGTAAGACCATGATCGTGGTATCGTGTCAAAATACATGTGATTAACCCTCTCGGAGTGCAATTCAGGAACTTCGTGACAACACTTTTTCAATTTATCCGACCTCAGTATATTCCCGTACACGAAATTCAGCATTGAGCGTTGCTGCCAGCCTGCGGCACGCGTCAATATCTACACCCGGGACGGTAACCGCGCTGGCTATTACCTGCGGAATATAGGCAGATGCTGCCCGTAAAAAATCACACACACTGTCAAAGCCATCTGTCCCGAAAGGGGTATTGCAGAGGCGGCTGTAGGTTTCGGCATCAGGTGCGTTCAGGCTGACTGAAATTGAATCAACCACCCCGGCCAATTCAGGCAGAATATTGCGACTATGTACCCGGTTTGCCTGGCCGTCCGTATTAATACGGATGTAGAACCCCTGCCGTTTAAGCTCTCCGGCTACGCGTTTTACCAGATCAATACGGATGAGTGGTTCACCGAAGCCGCAGAATACCACTTCGTCAACGCCTTCAGGATGCCCGATGGCCGCCATTACCTCTTCAAATGTCGGTTCACTGTTCAGCAGCAGGTTATGCCCCTTTACGGTGAAATCATCAAATTTCGGGCAAAAAGTACAGCGGTTTGAGCAGCGATTGGTGATGTTCAAATACAGTGAATTGCGGATTCGATAGGCAATTTTTTCTGATTGATCCCACAGCGTAATGCCGAACAGGTCCCCGGCATTTTTTGTGGTGATGCGGGCAACATCTTCAAGTGTCAGCCCTTTTACTTCGGCAAGCTTTTCTGCCGCAATGCGTACATATGCCGGCTCATTTCGCTTGCCACGATGGGGTACCGGGGGAAGGTAGGGACAGTCAGTTTCCACGAGCATGCGATCGATACTGACAGATCTTACAACTTCCCGCAGGCTGTGGTTGCCAGGGTAGGTGATTGTCCCCGGTATAGAAATATAGAATCCGAGAGCGGCTGCCTCCGCAGCCATGGCTGCGTCTCCGGAGAAACAGTGCAGTACTCCCCTGCGTATATTTTCTTCCCGCAGAATGCTCATGACACGGTCATGAGCATCACGATCATGGATAATGACCGGTTTGCTCAAAGTGTCTGCAATCTGGAGGAGACGACGAAAAACCAGTTCCTGGAGATCACGCGGGGATCTATCCCGGTAGAAATCAAGTCCTATTTCACCGATGGCGACAACCTTGCTGCTTGACAGCGCAAGATCACGAATGATGTCGTAGCACCCTTCGGTAACCCGGCCGGCGTCATGGGGGTGAATTCCAACGGCGGCGTACAATTGCGGATATTTTTCAGCGAGTTCAACTGATTCACGACTTGATTCGAGGTCGGTACCAACGACTACAATGGCGGAAACTCCGGCATCCTCGGCACGTGAGAGCATGTCGTCAAAGTCGGCGGCAAAATCCCGATAGTAAATATGCGCGTGGGAGTCGATCAGAACAGGTTTGTGATGCGACATTACTGCCCCTTTGCCTCTTCTTTGAGACCTTCGATAACCGCTTTTACCTCGGCGATCATGTCTGCTGCCTGACTTGATTTTTCATATGCAAGATATTTTTCAAAATGGGCAATCGCATCGGTAGTACGATCCTGGTCCATACAGATTCCGCCCAGTGTCAGATACGCCATGCTGTAGGAGGGATCACACCGGATTGCTTCAAGGCAGGCATCTTCAGCCTCTTCCAGTTCGTCCAGATCATAGTACAGCTCACCCAGATTGAAGTGGGCGGCCGGATCTGCCGGGTCGATCTCTACACCTCTGGTGAATGCGGCGACAGCTCCATCAACATCTCCCTGACCATACAGCGAATCTCCGAGGGCGTTGAGTGCGAAAACGTTATCAGGTTCCAGTTCGAGTGCCTGGTTAAATGCGCTGATAGCTTCATCCGTGCGATCCTGGCTATTGTAAACCAGGCCGATGCTTACGAGAGCATCAGCGTCTTTTGGGTCTATAGCGAGGACTTTTTTATAGCAAACAAGCGATTCCTTGTGGTTTCCAGCTTCAAGGAGCATGTCTCCCAGCGTTGTCAGGGCATCAGCATCATCCGGAGCCAGCTTGAGTCCTTCACGATAGCGGGAGATAGCGTCATCCAGACGGCCGTCTTCAGCAAGAGCATCGCCGAGATAAAACCAGCTGTCCGGTAACGTCTTATTGCTATTGCAATAAGATTCAAATACAGCTATTGCCTGTGTAACTTCACCCTGATCGAGAAGATCAAGTCCTTTTTGTACCGTGGCATCTAATTCTGCATTACTCATGATTGGCTCCTCGTATTCTAACAGGCGATGTATGTTCATGTTTGCTCGTCTCACGTTACCAGGTCTACTACTAACCCCTTGATACCGATAACCTTTGCCGTAATAGCCATGCTGTCGCGGTTCTCTTTGACAATGAGGTTGTAGAGGGCATCGGCCTCGCGATCGATTATCGTTATCGTTTCGTAATAACGCGGATTTTGCGGGGTTCCACCAAACTTATCAAGACGGTACGCTTCTGCATTTACCTTTTTAGCGAGGGTGCTGAGCAGACTACGAAACTGTTTGAAGTTGGTCAATGTTGGCGCAGTGGTCAGCAACGTCCCTGCTTTTTCAATTTCAGCTCGGAGTGTCTCAACATCATCTTGATACGTTGCAACGGTCTCCTCACGGTGATTTAACTCATCAGCAAAGAAGGAATTCATTACCTTTTTTATTGAAGATGAGCTTTTTGCTTTTTTATCGAGATCCCGCAGTGAAGATGTGTCCTGAATGCGCATAGTGAAAACTCCGTTGAAGTCCAGTCCGGTGCGGACAGTATCATATTTATCTTCAATCAGCAATTGATGCAAAATTGCAACAATACGTTTTAAAGTAAATTATATCTGTGCTAAAATCGCCGCCTTACTAAGGGAAAGGGTTTCGATTGAATGAATATCACTGTTTCGACTGATGAACGGAAAAAGAGATATCGAGAAGCGGTCGTTATCATCATAGCAATTATATCGATTGTTATCCTGACCAGAGCCGAAATAAGTTTGACCCAGTTGAGCGTCGGAGCGAAACTCGGAAGCAACATTGCTGTGTTTGCCGTCATCAATGTTGTCATCCTGCTTGTCATTCTGCTGGTGTATCTGGTAAGTCGCAACGTTGTAAAATTGCTTGTCGAGAGCCGTTCAAATCCCTTTGCTAAAAAACTACGCACAAAATTGGTCCTCTCTTTCGTGGCCCTTTCTTTGGTCCCGACGCTTCTGCTCTTTTTTGCCGCAGCCGGTTTTATCAACAATACCGTGCACAACTGGTTCAACACTCAGGTTGAACGATCGTTGAGCGAATCGCTGGAAGTAGCACAGACCTATTACAAAAGTTCTGCATCAAACTCACTGTATTACGGCAAACAGATCAGTCATTTCATACGGGATCAAAAGCTGCTGAACGAGGATAATCTCCCTCTTCTCAAGCAGCTTATTCACCAGAAACAGAGTGAATATAATCTTGGTGTGGTCGAGGTGTATTCTGCACAGCGGGAAGAATTGGTGCGAGCTTCAAATCCGGCGGTGCCGAAAGGGGAGTTTACCGACCCATCTTCGGAAGACATCAAACGAGGACTTGCGGGTGAGGAGTTAACCAGAGTAAATCAGGCCGGAAAGGCGGATCTGATTCGGGGCATCGTACCGATCCGGTCTACCTGGAATGAATCCGATGTTGTTGGAGTTGTTGTTGTCAATTATTATGTGCCGTATTCGCTGGTAAATAAAATGAAGGAAATTACTTCGTCGTACCACGAATTTCGTCAGCTTAAAATACTCAAGAATCCGATCAGAACCGGGTATATCATTACGCTGTTTTTAATAGCCATGGTAATAGTTTTCTTTGCATATTGGATGGGAGTATATCTGGCTAACAGCATGACCAAGCCCATTCAGGAACTGGTTGACGCAACGCGTGCAGTAGCAGGAGGCAACCTGGACGTGCGGATTGATTCCTACTCTGTTGATGAGATCGGCATGCTGGTCCAGTCATTCAATCGAATGACGGATGATTTACGGACCAAACAGAACGCGCTGAATATTTCAAATCTCGAACTTCTTCGCAGTAATCAGGAAATTGAGAGGCGTCAGCAATATATGGAGATTGTTCTGCGCAATATTGCTGCCGGAGTAATCTCAATTGATAGTGAGGGAATGTTGCGGACGATCAACACTTCTGCAGAGCGTTTACTTGGCTTGTCCGCTTCTCAGGTTATCGGGAAAAATTATCGCGACGTAATCATCGATAAGCACCTTGATATTGCCACTGACTCCATTCGGGAACTGTTGCAGTCCAAACACGGAACGCTCAGTAAACAGGTCTTTCTCGATTTACGTGGGTCACGTATCGCTCTGCAGCTCCATTTGACGCTCCTGCATGCAGGAAATGGAGAAATATTGGGTATGGTTGCCGTGCTTGATGATTTGACGCAGATGATGCGGGCACAACGCATGGCGGCCTGGCGTGAAGTTGCGCGCAGGATTGCCCATGAGATAAAAAATCCGCTTACTCCGATTCAGCTTTCTGCCCAACGTCTTAGAAAACGCTATCTCTCACGCTTTAGTGACGATGAGAAGGTTTTTGACGAATGTACTGAAATGATTATTAAATCCGTTGATGACCTGAAAAATCTGGTTAACGAATTTTCAAATTTTGCCCGGATGCCAGCCATTCAACCTGAACCAAATGATATGAACGAATTGATTCGTGAGTCATTGACCCTGTATCAGGAAGCACACCGAAAGGTGCAATTCAATGTCAATTTGGATGCCCGGATGCCTGTATTGATGATTGATCGCAATCAGATTAAACGCGTGTTGATCAATATTCTCGAAAATGCTGTCGCTGCAATGTCGGAACATGGCACCGTTACCCTGACGACTCTTTTTGATGATGTGCTGAAAATGGCGACCATCAGCATTGGAGATGATGGCCCCGGGATTTTGCCGGCTGACAAGCCACGTCTGTTTGAACCATATTTCTCCACTAAAAAGAACGGTACGGGGCTCGGGTTGGCCATAGTAAGCAGTATTGTTACGGATCATGGAGGGTTTGTGCGCATCCGCGACAACATTCCCCATGGAGCTGTTTTTGTGGTCGAGTTGCCTGCCGGATAACTAAGTGGATTCCAGTAAGGAGTTTGTATGAAGCACACGATTTTGATCATAGATGATGAAAAGGATATCAGGATTTCGCTTACCGGTATTCTTGAGGATGAAGGCTATCAGGTACTCAGTGCAGAGAGTGGTGCTGAAGGTATAGAAACTGCCCGTCAGGAACTGCCTGACCTGATTCTTCTTGATATCTGGATGCCGGGTATGGATGGGCTGGAGACTCTTGAACGACTCAAATTACAGTTTCCTCAGGTTACCGTCATTATGATTTCGGGACATGGAACCATTGAGACAGCGGTTCGTGCAACGAAGCTTGGCGCATATGATTTTATTGAAAAGCCGCTTTCGCTCGAAAAAGTGCTGCTGAGTGTTGCTAATGCGCTGCTTTTACAGGATTTGCTGGCACAGAATGCAGAACTAAAGCGTTCTGTATCTGCTGAAGCTGAAATTGTCGGTGAATCAGCTGTGATCTGTGCCGTGCGGGAGCAGATTCAACGTGCTGCAGCTACCTCGATGCCTGCACTGATCAGTGGTGAGAACGGCTCCGGGAAGAATCTGATAGCGTGCTCTCTTCACTGTCACAGTCCACGCCGTGAGCACCCATTTGTTGCGGTTAACTGCTCTGCCATCCCGGAGGAGTTAATCGAAAGTGAACTCTTCGGTTATGAAAAAGGTGCCTTTGCCGGCGCAACGTCTCAAAAGAAAGGACGCTTTGACCAGGCTGATGGCGGTACGCTGTTTCTGGATGAAATTGGTGAACTGCCGCTCGGCACGCAGGTTAAGATCCTTCGCTATATACAGGATGGACGCTTTGAGCGTGTCGGGGGAATTCGTCGTCTGTCGTCTGATATTCGCATTATTGCTGCTACTACGAGATCCCTTGAACAGGATATGGCCTCGGGAAGATTCAGTTCTGATCTGTTTTATTTATTGAGTACGGTTTCGTTTCGTGCCCCGGCTCTCCGCGAGCGACTGGAGGACATCGGATCACTTGTTCAGCATTTTGTCTCGCTGTTCTACCGCAGGGAGGGGGGGGAGGCAAAAGTGTTTCAGCCGGAAGCCATCAGTAAATTTCTACACTATTCGTGGCCGGGCAATCTTCGCGAGCTACGCAATATAGTGGAGCGGATGCTGATCATGGTACCCGAACGGGTGATCACCGCGGATGATCTGCCTGACTTCTTTGGTGAAACGTCATCCCCGTTAGTGCATACAGACCATCTTGAGGGGGCGCTTTCCCGCTCGGCGTTACGCGATGCCAGGGAGGATTTCGAGCGGGAGTTTATTATTCAAAAGCTTGAGGAAAATGATTGGAATATTTCCCGAACCGCTGAGTTGATAGAACTTGAGCGGAGTAACCTGCATCGTAAAATAAAAAATTATGGAATTGATGTCCGGAGATAACCTGCATGGTGCCTGAAAAAAAGAAACGTACGTTAAAGGTGGTGTTGTTCTTTGTTGTTCTGGCATTTATCTGCAGTGCGGTTCTGTTCAACAACCGCGTATCTGTTCGCCGGTCAACTTCTGACGCACAATCTCTTAAACTTTTGCGAGAGTCGTATGCAGCAGTTCTTGAGCATTATGTCGAAAAGCCGGATTCAAAAAAACTGGTGCTGAAAATGGTTGACGGCATGCTTGCAACGCTTGATCCGCATAGCGCCTATCTCCCTCCTGAACCGTATCATGAGATGGAAATACAGATGTCGGGAGCTTTTGGAGGTATCGGCATCGAGCTCGGTATGAAAGAAAAAAGATTGACGGTAATTGCCCCTATAGACGATACGCCGGCATCACGTGCAGGAATTCAGGCAAACGATCATATCTGGAAAATAGACGGTAGATCCACTGACGGCATGAATATTACGGCGGCTGTCAAGTTGATGCGGGGAGAGAAGGGAACGCCGGTGACGTTGACGATTGTGCGTGCCGAAAATGCCAAGCCGCTTGTATTTAACCTTGTACGTGACACCATAAAAATAAAAAGTTTGAAGCCGAAACTTCTTGAATCCGGGTATGGGCTTATTCGGATATCGCAATTCCAGGAACGTACCGGGAGCGAGTTTAAAGAGGCGTTGAAAGAACTGCATGAGAAATCAGGTGGGGTAATGAAGGGGCTGATTCTTGATTTGCGCTATAATCCGGGTGGCCTGGTAAACTCATGCGTAGAAGTTGTAAATTGCTTTATTGGTGATGACATCGGCAATACTGCAATAGTCAGCATCAAGGGGCGAGCCCCCGAATCAAATCATGTCTATAATGCGACATTGGGAAGCAAAGAACCACGTTACCCTATCATCGTTCTTATCAACGGAGGCAGTGCCAGTGCTTCGGAAATTGTCGCCGGTGCCCTGCAGGATCACAAGCGTGCCATAATCATGGGGACACAGAGTTTCGGCAAAGGATCGGTCCAATCAATTTTTCCAATGAAGGGTAACGCGGCACTTAAGCTGACTACGGCGCGCTACTACACCCCAAGTGGGCGTTCGATTCAGGCCAAAGGAATCGTTCCTGATGTGGATGTGCCGAATGTTATACCGCTTCCGGTAAAAGTTAAGGGGATGGAGCTTAAGGAAAAAGATCTGGAAAAAAGTCTCGCGTCAGACGGTAAAGAGGAGCTCCCGCAACCGCAGAAACAGGCATCACCCCATGGTGGTGCTACTAAGGACAGTAGTTCGGATCTCCAAAAAGATTATCAGCTGCGTAGGGCGGTTGAGTTGCTGCAGTCCATCAGCGTCTTGAAGGAAAAAGGGTTTTAAAAAATACAGAGATGGAAAGCGGGCGTTGCCTGGCCCGCTTTCCTGTCAATCAGTTGTTTAGCAATTCACGAAGTTTCCTTCCGATATCCTCTTCCCGCATCATGGACTCGCCAATCAGATACGCCTGGGCACCGTCACGTGCAAGGCGGTTGATATCATCTCGGCTGTTTATACCGCTTTCAGTCACCAACAGCACATTTGATGGCGTCATACGTGCCAGTCGGGCAGTCGTGCCGAGATCAGTTGTAAAGGTCCTCAGGTTTCGGTTGTTTACGCCGATCATGGTGCAGTCCGTCATGAGGGCCGTTTCCATTTCCTTCTCATCATGAACCTCCAGCAGGACATCCAGTTGAATTTCTCGTGCAACAGTGTGAAATTCTCTCAGTTGATCCAGATTAAGCATGGAAGCAATCAGCAATATCGCGTCTGCCCCGGCGGCACGGGCCTCATAAATCTGGTACGGGTCGCAGATAAAGTCCTTGCGCAACAGCGGCAGGGACACCGTTTCTCTGATCTGGGCCAGAAAACGCAAATGTCCGAGAAAAAAATGCTCGTCAGTCAACACTGACAGGCAGGTTGCGCCGTTAGTCTGGTAAATATCGGCGATTTCCAGCGGGTCAAAGTCATCACGAATGATCCCCTTACTCGGGGATCCCTTCTTGACTTCGGCGATAATGGCGGTCCAGTCCGTGGCCGCAGCCTCGCGCAGATGCCGTTCGAAGCCACGCGGCAGGTCTTCCAGATCGGCAATACGTGCCTTTAGTTCGTTAATAGATGTAGCCGCCCTGGCAGATGCAACTTCTTCCTGCTTGTGCGCTACGATTTTTTTCAGAATATCGGGTGTCTCGGTGGACATGGTAAGAATATTCTCCCTCTTTTACATAGTTGTCAAAGCAGCCAGTTTTTCAACCTGCTGAAGTGCCCGACCGGAATCAATGGCATCCGCTGCCATCTTCATCCCTTCTGCAGGAGTCGCAGCCTTTCCGGCAGCGACCAGTGCGTAGGCTGCATTCAGCAGGACAATATCTCTCCGCGCTCCGCGCTCCCCGGCCAGAATTGATGTCACAATTGTTGCGTTAACTGCTGCGTCGCCACCTTTGAGGTCTTCCATCGTGCAGCGGGACAAGCCGTGCTGCTCAGGGGTGACGCTGCCGAGTATGACTCCTGCGGGGGTGACTTCAGCCACCAGGGTTTCTCCGGTAAGCGTCATTTCGTCCATACCGTCTGTCCCGTGAACAACAAAACCGTGACGACATCCCAGTTTAAGCAGTACCCCGGCAAGTATCTCCACAAGATCAGCACGATATACTCCCATTACCTGGCAGTCAGCCCCGGCGGGATTGGTCAAAGGCCCCAGAATATTAAAAATCGTGCGGATGCCGATCTCCCGGCGCGGCCCGATAGCATGTTTCATGGCACCGTGGAGGGCAGGGGCAAAGAGGAAGCCGATACCGATTTTATCAATACAGTTTTCAACTGTTTCCGGGGTTACATCAAGGTTTATGCCGAGTTTTTCAAGAACGTCGGCGCTGCCGCAGGCTGAAGATACCGACCGGTTTCCATGTTTCGCAACTTTAACTCCACAGGCAGATACAACAAAGGAGACAGTAGTGGAGACGTTGAAGGTGTTTGTGCCATCGCCTCCGGTACCGACAACATCAAGAATTGTCTCACGGTCGATATTAATGTCATCCCGGTCAATTCCGAGTACACCTTTGCCAACCCTGATCGGTGTGGCCCGTTCACGCATGACGCGGGCGGCACCGGTAATTTCTTCTACGGTTTCACCTTTCATACGCAGAGCAGTTATAAAGGCACCAATCTGAGCCGGGGTGCATTCACCGGACATGATCTGATTCATGACTTCAATCATTTCCCCTTCGCTCAGATCTTCACGCTCAACAATTTTTGCGATAGCTTTTTTAATCATCTGTGTGCCCCCTTACGAAAAAAGGGGATGTTTCCATCCCCTCTCAGTTCATATGTCAAGATGCGCCGGCTTATACCCCTTCTTTTATTTTCCTGATTGCTTCACGAATCATGGCCTCTGCCAGATCGGGCACAACCTCCCAAACTATCCGTTCGATGACTTCCTTCGACACAGAGGCAAGAGCCGCCTTCAGCTGTTCCTCATTCAGCGTCATTGGTACTTCAGCAGTAGCCGGGGGGAGGGGGGGGGGTGCTAAGACCGGGGTCGGGTCTGCAAGCGGTACAAACGGTGCGGCCGGTATAACTGCTGCATCCGGTTCCGGATCTGTGAAAAGTTGGGTGGTAATCACCTGTTCAATAAACGCTGGTGGTTGTTCTTCGGCAGTTTCATCTTCAAACTCAAACGTATTTTCTTCAACGGGAACCCACTGAGAACCGGTATGCTGTGGCGATGGGGGTGCAGGAACGTCAGTCTCTACAAGTTGTGCGTCATTTTCCTCAGTAACTATTGCAAATACATCAGGTTCTGACAAATCGGCAAACGAATCAGCCGCAACCGGGACATTTACTGGTGGAGCAAATGGCTCAGCTTCCGGGGTAAATGCTCCCCATATATCAGGTGCAGCAGCTGTCTGCACAGTATCAGCGGGTGGAACAATATTTTGAGAGATATTGCCAATGGCAGAAGGTACCGATTCCGGAACTGCCGCTTCTGCGGGTGTTTCTACAACGTCTTCAAAAGTATAACTTTGTGGGGCTTGTCCACGGGTCCGGCCAATTTCAAGAAGTTCTTTAACCTTACTGATGATTTGTTGAGACTCAAATGGTTTTGCAATGAAATCGTCAGCCCCGCATTTCTTTGCCTTATCTTCATCAAACGGCTCAAAGGATCCGGTCAGCAGCAGAATCGGTTTGGCCGCAAGCGACGGTGTCGAGCGCACCGCTTCGGCAACTTCGTACCCGGACATGCCCGGCATCAAGGCGTCAATCAACAAAATATCCGGGTTGATTTCACGAGCCGTATCGACAGCAGCTTTTCCGTTATCTACAATTGTCAGGGAGTATTCATCACCCCCGAATATTATACCGATTACTTTCTGGATGGTGATACTGTCGTCAGCGACCAGTACTTTAATGCTCATCGATCCCTCCCTTGTTTGAGTGGGTACGCAAAATAATGATGCAGCTGACAACTAACACAGGAGCAATATCGTGTCAAGGTATTAGCGTTTCAGGGCTTTTCGCACCATTGCCAAGTTCTGCCGCAAGTCGCGGGGTCGAGAAAATGGAGACTGCCAGACTTGATATATCCCTTCTCAATTGGTTAAACTGCCGAATGTTCGTGTAATCGAGTCGAACGGTCAAAAGAATTACGTACAAATCCTGCTCAGGATCAATCCATATTGATGATCCGCTGTAACCGGTATGACCGAATGACATATCGGAAAAATAATTACCTCGTGGAGAGGAAAACGGAGAATTGATATCCCAGCCGAGGCCCCTGATTATCTTGCCATTGCTGTAGAAATACGGGGCGGTCATTTGGGTGATGACGCGCTCTGTAAAGAGACGCGTTCCTGCATAGGTTCCGTGGTTGAGAATCATGGTTACAAATCTGTTAAGATCGCTCGCGTTACTGAACAGTCCGGCATGTCCTGCTACTCCGCCAAGCCGCCGGGCATTGCTGTCCTGGACAACTCCTGCCGTGAGTGTTCTGTTCTGTCCCGCCGTCGGTGCGATTACGTTAAAATCTGTCTGGGGAAGAAATCCGGTCTCAGCCATACCGATCGGTGCATAAATGTTTTCGGTACAGAATCTGTCTAGAGGAATTTTAGTGACACGCGTCACAAGCTCACCAAGAAGGATAAAGTTGATGTCGGCATAGCGAAACCGGTTTCCGGGCAGACTGCCGTTGTTTTGTCTGATAGCCTTATCTATCAGGCTTTTCAAAGGATCGCTTTGCGCAACTTCAACATCATCCAGCCCGGAAGTGTGAGTTAACAGATTAAGAATGGTGATTTCTTCTCGGCCGCTTCCTTCAAATTCAGGGAACCAGCGTGTCAGCGGATCAAGTAGGGTGATCTTACCCTGCTCGAGCAGTTTCATAATTGCGGGGGCAGTTGCAAGCACCTTGGTAAGTGATGCAGTATCGAAAATCGTCCGATCAGTAAGGGGGGGGGAGCCTGTTACAGGATACAACCTGCCCTGCGATGTGCTGTACAGTTGGCCTGTGTGGTTACCTACCGTCACGACTCCGCCGGAAATAAGGCCGCGTCTGATGGCATTTTCAAGCAGGACATCAATGGTTGCGGCACGACCGATATCCAGCAGATAATCAGCGGCATGTGCTGCGGTTATGGTTGCTAAAAAAATAATACAAATAACGGGTAGAATAATTCGAAATTTTTTCACATGATCACTCTATAACCTGTATAACGCCAAAAGCCCCCGAATGAGGGGGCTTAATGAAATGAATCGTACATTGTAATCAGGAACGGTAGTCGGCGTTAATGCTGATGTATTCGTGCGTAAGGTCGGACGTGTACACAGAGGCGGTACCGCTTCCCAGACCAAGGTCAACGGATACGGTAAATTCTTTTTGTTTCAGAACTTCTGTTCCCCGGACTTCAGCATCACCTCCGGCAAAAATGCCGTTTTTGGCCATGCACACATCATCAAAACTCAACGATAAGCGTGACTGATCAACTTCTGCACCAGAATAGCCGACTGCCGCAAATATCCTGCCCCAGTTGGCATCCTGCCCAAAAAAAGCGGTTTTTACCAGACTCGAATTTGCAATTGCCATCGCCGTCCGCTTTGCATCGGCACTGTTTTTGGCACCGCGCACCCGTATTTCAACAAACTTTGTCGCACCTTCGCCATCTTTTACAATCTGCTTTGCCAATGAAAGTAAGGTCTCGTTCAGTAATGACTCAAACGCGGATCCCGCTGGAGTATCTTTTGTAATAATCCGGTTCTCCGCCATGCCGTTTGCCATGATCACACAGGTGTCATTGGTTGACATGTCGCCGTCTACGGTTATGACATTAAATGATTGGTCGACGGCGTTTTTGAAGGCTTCTTGTAGAAAGAGCGGCTCAACTGCGGCATCTGTGATGATGAATGAAAGCATGGTTGCCATGTTGGGCATTATCATGCCCGCTCCCTTGGCGACACCCGCGATAGTGTATTGAATGCCGTCAATAGATCCACTGCGGGTTACCATCTTCGGAAAGGTGTCGGTCGTCATTATTGCATGAGCTACATCTTCAAGCGTTCCTGATGCCAGACCGGTAACCAATGCAGGAATGGCAGTCCTGATACGCTCCATCGGCATCTGCACACCAATAACACCGGTGGAACAGATCTGAACTGCTGTTGAATCAATGCCGAGTTCGTGTGCAACCAGTCGGGTTGTTTCCCGTGCTACCTGCATACCTGATTCGCCGGTGCAGGCATTGGCATTGCCACTGTTAACAATCAGTGCCTGAGCACGTCCGTTGGCAATGTGCTCCTGTGACACCAGAACCGGGGCAGCCTTTACGGTACTGGTGGTAAAAACCGCTGCCGAGACCGCAGGAACATTCGAAAAAATAAGCGCAAAATCGTTACGCCCCGGTTTTTTAATTGCAGCTTCAACGGTTGAAAAGGTAAAGCCTTGTACCTTCATCTGTATTTCCCTCTTAACTGGTGCGGCGTATCCGTGTTGTGACGTATGCTATTTACCGCAGCATTTTTTGTACTTTTTACCGCTCCCGCATGGACAGGCATCGTTGCGTCCCGCTACCTTCTGACTTTTTGCCGGTTCTTGAGGATGCTCTGCACTTCCTCCCAGATTGAAAATCAGCTTTTTGCTCTGCATCTCTTCCTCGATGGCCTCAATTTCTTCGCCGTCGTTATTGATCTGCACCCAGTAGACGCGTTCAACAACCTCTTCACGAATACGAACCATCAATTCCATAAACAGGTTATATGCCTCTTTCTTGTATTCCTGTTTTGGGTCTTTCTGCCCGTAGCCACGGAGACCGATACCTTCTTTGAGGTGGTCAATATTAAGGAGGTGGTCTTTCCAGTGTGTATCAATGGCCTGCAGCATCATCACCTTTATGAGGTGATCGATGAGTTCATCACCCATCTCCTGCACCCGGCCGTTAAAGATTGCGTGAGCCTGCTCTTTCAGTGTGTCGCGGAAATTGACCGGTGTCAGGCGGCCGATCATTTCCCGTGGCAGGTCTAACTGAAGGTTGAAACATTTATACACATGATCGCTTATCCCCTGCCAATCCCATTCGTGTGGTGAAACTTTGTCAATTGCAAAGGCCGCGGCAATTTCTTCAACCGTATCATCGAGCATTTCTAGGAAGCTTTCACGAATGTCCTGGCCGCCCAGAATTTCCCGCCGCTGGGTATAAATTACTTCACGCTGTTTGTTCATGACATCGTCATATTCAATAAGATGCTTACGAATATCAAAGTTATGCGCTTCCACTTTTTTCTGTGCATTCTCTATTGATCGGGAGATCATGCTGTGAGTAATGGCCTCACCCTCCTCAATTTTCAGAAGATCCATGATTTTTGAGACCCGCTCCGAACCAAAAATGCGGAGCAGGTCATCTTCCAGAGACAGGTAAAACTTGGATGAACCGGGATCTCCCTGACGACCGGAACGCCCGCGCAACTGGTTATCAATGCGGCGAGACTCATGTCGTTCTGTACCCAGGATATGAAGTCCACCCAGTTTGATAACCTCTTCATGCTCAGCGGCGCATTCGGCTTTGTAGGTTGCAAGGATTGTTGCATATTGTTCGTCGGTCGCCTCCGGATTTGCACGACGCCACTGCTTGGCGAGGGCATCAGGGTTGCCCCCCAACACAATATCGGTTCCACGGCCAGCCATATTGGTTGCAATTGTAATAGCGCCTTTGCGGCCTGCCTGGGAAACAATCTCTGCTTCGCGTTCGTGCTGCTTGGCGTTCAACACGCAATGCGGGACACCCTGACGTTTAAGCAGTTCCGCCAAAACTTCCGACTTTTCAATGGAGATGGTTCCCACCAGGCACGGCTGTCCGGCTGCGTAATGTCCTTTAATATCTTCAATAACCGCTTTGAATTTTTCCATTTCTGTCTTGTAAATGACATCAGGAAAATCGGGGCGTACAAGCGGGCGGTTTGTCGGAATTACGCATACTTCAAGTTTATAGATTTTATGAAATTCTTCCGCCTCAGTGTCGGCGGTACCGGTCATGCCGGATAGCTTCGTGTACATGCGGAAAAAATTCTGAAAGGTAATTGTTGCCAGGGTCTGGTTCTCGTTTTCTATTTTGACCCCTTCTTTTGCCTCAATCGCCTGATGCAAGCCGTCGGACCAGCGACGACCGGGCATGAGCCGACCGGTAAATTCATCGACTATCAGTACTTCTCCATCTTTAACGACATAATCTACATCAAGTTTATACATGGCGTGCGCACGGAGTGCCTGATTGACATGATGTAGAGTTTCAATATTTCGCGGGTCATACAGGTTGTCAATTCTGAGAAGTTTTTCAACTTTCAGTACACCCTGTTCTGTCAGGGCGGCGCTTTTTGCTTTTTCATCGATAGTGAAATCGCCCGTATACTGCTTGCGTTTACCGGAAAGAGTATTTGCCTCAACCTCTATGACTTCGCCTCTTTCCAGTTTTGGAATGATGGCATTGATAATGTAATACTTGTCAGTTGAATCTTCCGTCGGACCGGAAATAATGAGCGGAGTCCGGGCCTCATCAATCAGAATGGAGTCAACCTCATCGACGATTGCATGGTTAAAGCCCCTCTGGACGTAATCATCCAGATCAAATTTCATATTATCGCGCAAATAATCGAAGCCGAACTCGTTGTTTGTGCCGTAGGTAATGTCAGCAGCATAGTTGATTCGGCGTTGATCATCCTCAATACCATGAACAATGATACCTACCGTTAGTCCAAGAAAGTTGTATAAACGGCCCATCCATTCCGAGTCTCGTTTAGCCAGATAATCATTGACGGTAACAACATGTACACCTTTTCCGGAAATTGCGTTCAGGTATGCGGGGAGGGTTGCAACAAGCGTTTTTCCCTCACCGGTTTTCATTTCAGCTATTTTCCCGGAATGAAGAACCATGCCGCCAATTAACTGGACATCAAAATGGCGCATGCCGAGTACTCGTTTACCGCCTTCACGGCAGACGGCAAAAGCTTCCGGAAGCAATGAGTCGAGTGATTCACCTTTTGCGTAGCGTGCCTTGAATTCGGCAGTCTTGTTGGCGAGCTGCTCATCCGACAGAGGAGCAATGGAAGCCTCAAGAGAATTTATCTTCTCAACGACAGGCCACATTTTTTTAATTTCACGCTCATTCTTGCTGCCGATAAACTTTCTTATAATGGAACTGAACATTTTAATTTACTCCGGATGGTTAAATGAATAATCTGAAAAATAACGTTGCACAGTAGCATAAGTCATGATGCTGCTCAATAAAAAAGGGCGCATGAAACCGGCTGAATTATGTTCATGTCAGGTGCGCGGCACAGAAAAGCCCCGGCCAGGACCGGGGCTTTTCTGTACAACCGTTTAATGTACCGAGAAACTAGACGTTGAATCGGAAATGCATAACGTCGCCGTCTTTAACGACATACTCTTTTCCTTCCAGCCGCATTAATCCCTTTTCCTTCGCACCGGATTCACCACCGCAGGCAATATAATCGTTAAAGCCGATAACCTCGGCACGAATGAATCCTTTCTCAAAGTCTGTGTGTATCACGCCTGCAGCCTGTGGCGCCTTGGTGCCATTGACAATCGTCCAGGCGCGCACCTCTTTGACTCCGGCAGTGAAGTAAGTGATGAGGCCAAGTAAGGCATAGCCGTTACGAATGAGTCGGTCGAGTCCGGCCTCCTCTAATCCCATGTCGTCAAGAAACGCTTTTTTCTCCGGTCCGTCAAGCTCAGCTATTTCTGCTTCCAGTTGACCGCAGATAACCACGACGCAGGCCCCTTCAGCAGATGCAATTGCACGAACAGTCGCAACGTTTGGATGTTTTCCTTCAAGGTCATCTTCAGCAACGTTTGCAACATACAGAACCGGCTTATCGGTCAGGAGATGCAGGTCGCGCATCCATATTTTTTCGTCTTCATTCTGGGCAATCCCCTGCAGCTTTTTAACCTGTTCGAGAAGTGCTCTGACGCGAAGATAAAAATCAACCTCCTCTTTTGCCTTTTTATCTCCGCTGCGGGACATTTTTTCAGCACGCTGCAGTTTTTTTTCAATGGTGTCAAGATCTGCCAGGGCAAGTTCAGTATTAATAACCTCAATATCATCAGCAGGTGACACCTTGCCATTCACATGCACAACGTTGTCATCATCAAAGCAACGAACAACATGAACTATTGCATCAACACTGCGTATGTGACCCAGGAACTGGTTGCCGAGCCCCTCACCCTGGCTGGCACCTTTTACAAGGCCGGCTATGTCGACAAATTCGATTGTTGTCGGCTGCATTTTCTGCGGATTGACGATTACGGCTAATTGGTCCATTCGTGGGTCAGGAACCTGAACGATACCCACATTCGGTTCGATGGTACAGAAGGGGTAGTTTGCCGATTCGGCCCCTGCCGAGGTGAGAGCATTAAAAATGGTGGATTTACCGACATTTGGCAACCCGACGATTCCGCAGTTGAAACCCATAAATCTATCCTTCCAGGAAGTTCTTATTATTAAAGAGACTCATTGACTTAGGTAGGCCTTCTTTAAGCATTACTTCAAGCATATCTCTGCCACAGTCAAGAACTCGTGGTAAATTTTCCATCTGTTCGGGAGGAAACTTTCCCAGGACGTGGCCTGTTGTATCCCCATAGGGTGATTTTCCGATACCTATCCGTAATCGTATAAAATCGCCCTTACCAACGGTTTCCATTATGGAACGTAAACCATTATGACCGCCATGTCCTCCGCCATTCTTGAATCGTACAACTCCAAACTGCAGATCAAGTTCGTCATGGATTACGATCAGGTTCGAAAGTGGCAGTTTATGAAATTGGAGCGCCTGCATCACAGCCTTGCCGGATAGATTCATGAATGTCTGTGGTTCAAGCAGGATCAGGCGATGTCCGGAATAACTCCACTCTCCACACAATCCTGAAAATAATTTCTTCGAGAGAGAAATGCTTTCCAGATGGGCTAGACGATCCAAAAAAAGAAAACCCGCATTATGGCGGGTCCATTGATAGGTGGGGCCGGGATTACCGAGCCCCGCAACTATATAGGTACTCATTCTTTAGGTATTTCTATGATTATTATGCCGCTGCCGGAGCATCTTCCTTGGCTCTGCCAAGAACGCTGACAACGGGAATTTTGGGTTGATCAAGAATTACGATTCCTTCAGGCAGCGGAATCTCGCTGACATGGATCGAATGTGCAATCTTGAGATTTGATACATCAATTGAAATACTGTCTGGAATATTTCCTGGCAGACACTCAATGTGTAATTCGTGGTGAGCCAGGTCAAGCAGACCACCCTCTTTTACACCAATTGCAGTCCCGGTAATAAGAACCGGAACGGTAACACGAAGTTTTTCATTAGGATTAATACGGTGGAGATCAACATGTTTGATTGTACGTTTGATCGGGTCGCGCTGAATATCCGCAACGATTGCAATATTCTGGTCAAGACTTCCGCCGCCGATCAAGGTGATCAGGTTGTTTATCCCGCCTGCGCCGGAAATTGCATCCTGAAGATCACGAGACTTGATGCTCACCGGCATTGGATCGAGGCCCTTGCCGTAAACAACACCAGGCACCATGTCAGCAACACGAAGTCTTCTGCTTACGCCGGTACCGGTCTTGGTGCGTAGTTCAATGTTCATCTGTTTCTGTTGCATACGTTCCTCCGCGTGTAGTGACGGGTAAACCCGCCCTATTCATATTGAAATATCTTGAATCTATACAAATAACGAACTGACCGATTCATCTTCATGGATACGCCTGATTGCTTCTGCCAACAGGTCTGCCACAGAAAGCACCCGTATCTTGGATGTTACATCCTCGCGATTACCGCCAGGTATTGTGTCTGTCAAGACGACTTCTTCAATTTCAGAAGCATTAATGCGCTCAATTGCGGGTCCCGACAGGACGCCATGTGTCGCACAGGCATAAATTGCTTTGGCACCATTCGCCTTGAGAGCTTTGGCTGCCTGAGTCAGTGTGCCCGCCGTATCAATCATGTCATCAAGAATAATGGCAATTTTATCCCGGACATCGCCAATGAGGTGCATTACTTCAGCCACGTTCGGCCCAGTACGGCGTTTATCAATCACGGCGAGTGAATATTCAAGCCGTTTGGCAAATGCGCGGGCTCTCTCGGTTCCGCCAGCGTCAGGCGAAACCATGACAACCTGTTCGCCACTGAAACGGTCTTTAAGGTAATTAAGGATTACCGGTGCTGCGTACAGATTGTCAACCGGTATGTTGAAAAAACCCTGGATTTGACCGGCATGCAGGTCAATCGTAACCACTCTGTCAACACCGGCTGTAGTAATAAGGTCCGCAACCAATTTTGCCGTAATCGGAGTACGGGGTGCCGCCTTGCGATCCTGACGGGCGTATCCGTAGTAGGGAATGACAGCGGTTATCGTGGCCGCCGATGCACGCTTTAGCGCATCAGTTATTACCAGTAGTTCCATCAGGTTGTCATTGGTAGGCGCGCAGGTTGACTGGACAACATACACATCCCTGCCGCGGACATTCTCACCGATTTCAACCAGGACTTCACCATCGGAAAATCTCCGAACCCGTGCTGCACCGAGCGGGACACCGAGGCTTTCACAAATTTTCAGCGCCAGATCTGGATTTGAGTTGCCGGAAAAAATCTTGATTTTATCATGCATGGCGATCGAATAACCTTTCAAAACAGGGGCAAAGTAGAAAACACGTGCAAAAGAAATGAGAGTTATACTAAAGAAAATTCTGGAATGCAACCACTTTCGAATGTGAGTGCGCTTGAGTGGAGTGTGGAGAGGGTGACGCGTCAGGCAGGCTCAATGATGCCCTCCTGAAGTGCAAAAATCAGAAATTCAGTAGCTTCAGAGTGTGTAAGCCCCGAGTCCGACACGTTAATTCTATCTGCCCTGTCGCGAATCTGTCCCAGCAGGATCATATATGGTGGCGCCAGCGATTCGGTGCAAACCACACCTTTATGGCTGTATAAAACCGCTTGGGATCCTGATTTTTGCAAATGTTCGTACATCCAGGCAATCCGCGGTTCACCACATTCCAGGAGCTCCTCTATTTCATAGGTGAAACTCGCAAGTCTCGCAGATGGGGAGAGCCTGAAGGAAGATTCGCACGGATTTGCCGGCGTCCGGATACGTGCAGATGCTTCCGGTCCGGGCGCAAGCAGTACTGCAGCATACTGATAGTGATAGTTTTGCAGATCAAGAATGAGAGGCAGATATTTTTTTGCTTTTTTTGCATGCAGCAGATGTTTGAGAAAACGTTGCTGCATCGCACCGATTTCTTCGTCCGTCACGTCAGACTCAATTATCCTTCGTCCGAATTCATTATTGAGCCAGAGGCTGAATGTCTGAAGTATCTCAGCCGGTTTCATGCGAAGGGACTCTGCCACAGCGTTAAACCATGCTACCGCTTTGCCGCGAGTATAAAAAATGTCACACGCTGCGGCAAGATCGCCGGCTGCTGTCATATCAGCACAGCTGAAACTGGCGGTTGACGTGAGTACGTAGGGAGGGCTTGGATTCCAGCACAAGCCGAGTTGCTTGCCCTGTAAAGCCAATTTTGTGCCGGGCAAGACAGCAAGTGGAAAAATATCAAGATGGTTCGGGTAGAGTGACAGGGCGTAGTTCAATGAGCGGCAAAATACGTCGAGAGAATCTCCCGGCAATCCGTAAATCAGATCAAAACCAAAAACCGCACCGCTTTCGTTCAACAGACCGACCTTAGTGGTAAAATCAGCCATATTGAAAGACCGGCCGACCATTTTGAGAACTCCCTTATCCGCGCTTTGGAGGCCAATTTGTAATGAACAGGCAATCTGTGAAAAGAGGCGGGCCATTTCTCGATCAATGAATTCATTCCGGACTTCAAAATGAAAGTGAATGTCCGGCGCGATCTTCCGTATCATGCGCAAAATGGTTTTGGCACGTTCTGGGTTGACATTGAAGGTTGAATCAAGGACGAATATCTGTTGTATGCCGGTCGCCGCAAAATGGCGCAGTTCGGATTCCACCCGTTCGAGTGAAAAATGACGAACGCCATGTATGCCGCGCGAATCAAAACAGAAATCACAGGTAAAGCTGCATCCGCGTGATAATTGCCAAAGAATCCCTGGATAGGTGCGAACATCGATTATTCCTGTCAGATAGGGAGAAGGAATGGAGTCCATATCTGAAACAGGAGAGGGGGGCGGAATCAGCGGTGAGCCGGGGACCATGATGCCGGGGATTCCTGAAATATCATCTCCGCGCAACAGGGCCTGAGAGACGAATAAAAACGGAATTTCACCTTCGCCTACGATAATAAAATCGAAGACACCCAAGTCGATGATGGATTTTGGGTCGGCAGTGACTTCCGGTCCGCCGCAAAAAAGCAGAGTGGAGGGGTTACATCGCCTTATCTCGGCTGCAACCTTGCAGCAGAGATCGCGATTCCATACATACATTGAAAAGCCGGCCGCTGTCGGGTCGGATGCTGCAACAATCGATGCGCATGCGCTTGGCGAGTCTCCAAGAAAAAAATCAGCAAGGTTGATCGGAACATCACTCGTGCGTGCATACGCTTTAAGAAACGCAGCTGCCAGTGGAATTGATTGCGGGGAGGGATACGGGTGAATTGAAACAAGAGTGATCAGCACGTGTATGTTCTTATCCGGGAATGGCGATATATTTTATTGTTTATTCAGCATTTATTGTATTGCGTGTGAATCTATCATACCTGCTGACTGTGAGTCCAGTCTGAATGTGTCACACACGACAGGCATTCGAAGAACTGTCTCTTTTGTTAGCAACTATGTGCTGTTCTTGACTTTTCCGTAGGTCTTTGGCAGTATGGCCGGCCATGAAAAAATTAACCAGGCAAATACATATCGGCAGAATTGCTATCGGCGGTACTGCACCCTGTACCGTACAATCCATGTGCTGCACAGATACCCGGGATATATCTGCCACCAGTGCCCAGATCAATGAACTTGCGGATGTCGGGTGTGAAATTGTCCGATGCGCGGTACCCGATATGGCTGCTGCTCGTGCGTTGGCGCAGATAAAGAGGATGAGTCCTATTCCGGTAGTTGCCGACATTCATTTTGACTACAAACTGGCGCTGCAGGTTCTTGAAGGTGGAATAGATGGTCTACGCCTTAACCCGGGAAATATCGGCGAAAAATGGAAAGTTTCTGAAATTGTTGCATCCGCAGCCGAGCGTAAAGTTCCTATCAGGATCGGTGTCAATGCCGGTTCACTTGAAAAAGAACTGCTTGTCAAATACGGACACCCGTCTGCTGAGGCGATGGTTGAATCAGCCATGGGACATATTCGCATTCTTGAGGATCTGAATTATCAGGAGATCAAGATATCTCTTAAAGCTTCAGATGTTATGAAGACTGTCGCCGCATATCGACTTTTCTCGGAACGTTCGGACTACCCGCTGCATATTGGAATTACTGAAGCGGGAACACTTTTTTCCGGGACGATCAAGTCATCAGTCGGGCTCGGTATTTTGCTTGCGGACGGTATAGGCGATACAATGAGGGTATCGTTGACCGGCGAGCCGAAAGACGAGGTCCGGGTCGGGTATGATATACTTAAAGCGGTTGGTCTACGCCAGCGAGGAGTAAACTTTGTCTCCTGTCCCAC
Source organism: Desulfuromonadaceae bacterium (assembly GCA_028688955.1). Taxonomy (GTDB): domain Bacteria; phylum Desulfobacterota; class Desulfuromonadia; order Geobacterales; family Pseudopelobacteraceae; genus JACRCG01. The sequence continues at coordinate 7,452 of JAQTXD010000007.1, read as the reverse complement.
CTGCGGGAGATGTCAGATTGACCTGATCCGTGTTGCGGAGGATGTTGAGAGACGACTGCAGGGAGTTGACAAGGAAATTACGGTTGCGGTTATGGGGTGCGCCGTTAATGGACCAGGCGAGGCCCGTGAAGCGGATGTCGGTATTGCCGGTGGAAATGGAGAGGGCCTCGTCTTCCGCCATGGTGAAATTATTCGCAAAGTTCCGGAAAACATGCTTGCAGATGCACTTTTGGAAGAAATCAGTAAGCTGTAGCCGAGGAGCCTTCTCCGTGAAAAAGTTTCTTATTGTTGATGACGATAAATTGAGCTGTGTAATTCTCGAAGAATTCATGTCAGAGTTTGCAGTATGCAGCACCGCAGACAACGGACGGGCTGGATATGAACTTTTTGAAAAGGCAATTGCTGACGGGCATCCGTTTGATCTCATCTGTTCGGATGTTGAAATGCCCGAAATGAGTGGTCATGAGATGGTTGGACTCATTCGTGCTCGTGAGGAATCGCTTCCCATAGCCGGTTGCATACGCACCACAATTTTTATGATATCAGCAAGCGGCTCAACCAGTGATATCACACATGCCATTCTGGACAACGGCTGCGATGACTATATTGTCAAGCCGTTTCAGCGCGAAACACTTAAAATCATGCTTCTAAAATACAACCTGCTAACGAACCCATAGGAAAGTGACCTCAATGCTCTATTCACGCTATTTTATTCCTACCATCAAGGAGACACCTTCCGACGCCGAAGTTATCTCACACCAGCTGATGTTGAGAGCCGGGATGATCCGCAAGCTTGCTTCTGGTATCTATAATTATCTTCCCCTCGGACTGCGCTCGATTCGCAAGTTTGAGAACATCGTCCGCGAAGAGATGAACAGGGCTGATGCGATCGAGATGCTGATGCCGAGCGTTCAGCCTGCCGAGTTGTGGCAGGAGTCGGGGCGCTGGGCATTTTACGGCAAGGAGCTGCTGCGCTTCAAGGACCGTAAGGATGCCGAGTTTTGTATGGGGCCGACTCACGAAGAGGTCATTACGGATATGGTGCGGCGTGAGATAAAAAGCTATCGTCAGATGCCGATCAATTTTTATCAGGTTCAAACCAAGTTCCGTGACGAAATTCGCCCCCGTTTCGGCTTGATGCGTGGTCGTGAGTTCATCATGAAGGATGCCTACTCATTTGATGTTGACAGTGACGCTGCAGATCTCTCCTACAGTAAAATGTATGACGCCTATATGCGTATTTTCGAACGGTGTGGACTTGATTTTCGCGCTGTCGAAGCTGATACCGGCAGCATTGGCGGTTCATCTTCCCATGAGTTCATGGTTCTTGCCGATTCGGGAGAAGACGCTATCGTCTCCTGTGATGCATGTCGATATGCGGCAAATGTTGAAAAAGCAGAATCACCTTTATTTACAGTACAATCAGATGCAGCTGTTGAACCATTACAAAAAGTTTTAACACCGGAAATGAAAACCATAGCCGATGTTGCCGCCTTTCTGAATATTGCAGCGGATAAAACTGTTAAAACACTTGTGTATGCATCCGATGCGGGAGACCTGGTGATGGCTCTTCTGCGTGGTGACCACGACCTGAATGAGCTTAAACTTAAGAACCATCTTGGATGGGATGATATTCAAATGGCTACCGAAGAGCAGATTTTTGCCTGTACCGGGTCGCCAGTCGGTTTTCTTGGGCCGATAGGACTTAAAAAGGATATTCCGGTTGTTGCTGACAGGGTGGTCCTGGGCATGACGTCGGTTGTGGTTGGCGCCAATGAGAAGGATCAGCATTTTGTAAATGCCTCTTGTGGCCGCGATTTTGCTGTTACCGAATTTGTAGACATCCGTACCGTTGCAGCCGGTGATGCCTGTCCACGCTGCGCAGACGGAAAGCTTGAAATGTGGCGCGGGATAGAAGTCGGACACGTGTTCAAGCTGGGAACCAAGTATTCGAAAGCCCTTAATGCGACATATCTCGATGCCAACGGCAGGGAGCAGATCATATTCATGGGGTGTTACGGCATCGGTATAGGTCGGACCGTCGCTGCCGCTATTGAACAGAATCATGATGAAAACGGCATAGTATTTCCTCTGCCGATTGCCCCCTTTCATTGTTCTGTCGTTGCGGTAAACACCAAAGATACCGGCGTTATGGCAGCTGCCGAGGAAATTTACTTCTGCCTTGAAAAGCTCGGTATCGAGGTTCTCTTTGATGACCGTGATGAACGTCCCGGCGTCAAATTTAAAGATAATGACCTGATCGGTATTCCTCTCCGGGTGGTTGTCGGCAGTAAAGGTCTGGCTGAGGGGAAGGTTGAGCTGAAAATCCGTTCGACCGGTGAAGTCTTGTCTCTCGCACTGGAAGAAGTGACGGCAACAGTTAAAAATTTGATAGATGCAGCATTGGACCGCGCAGCATAGCCTCCAACGCAATCGTGAGGATTTCTACCATGCAGTCAAACCAAATATGGGACTCTCAGCACGAATGTATGCCTCGGGAAGAGCTTGAGCAGCTCCAGTTGGAGCGACTTCAGGCAACGATGAATCGTGTGTATAAAAATGTTCCCTGCTATCGCACAAAATTCAATGAACTCGGCATTGTTCCCGAAGATGTCACTTCATTGGAGGACCTTTCGAAGCTTCCTTTTACGACGAAGGAAGATCTCCGTGTTAATTATCCCTACGGCATGTTTGCCGTTCCGTTGCGTGAAGTAGTCCGTATCCATTCTTCGTCCGGGACGACCGGAAAACCGACCGTTGTCGGGTACACAAAAAATGATCTGAAAATGTGGTCGAATCTGGTGGCACGTATTATGACGTCGGCCGGAGTTACTCACGATGATGTCGTGCAGATAGCATTCGGGTATGGCATGTTTACAGGCGGGTTTGGTATGCATTACGGCTCTGAGACAATTGGAGCTGCCGTCATTCCGATGAGTGGCGGGAACAGTAACAAGCAGATCATGATCATGCAGGACTACAAGACAACTGCTCTTGTCTGCACTCCAAGTTATGCGATTACTCTTGCGGACCTGCTTGATAAGCAGGGCATTGATCCGCAGTCACTTTCACTCAAGGTCGGCCTTTTTGGTGGGGAACCCTGGTCGGAAGCGCTGCGTGCCGAAATTGAATCACGACTTATGATCAGCGCGACAGACAATTATGGTCTCTCCGAAATTATGGGTCCGGGGGTTGCGGGTGAATGCCGCTACAAGACCGGCATGCATATCTCTGAGGATGCTTTTATAGCCGAAATAATCGATCCTGAAACCTGTCAGGTGCTCCCACCCGGTAGTGTCGGTGAACTGGTTCTGACAACAATCAGCAAGGAAGCCTTTCCGATGATTCGCTATCGGACGCGTGATATTACGAGCCTCGACCGTACGGAGTGCCTCTGTGGCCGGACTATGACGAGGATGAAGAAAACCATGGGGCGCTCTGATGATATGCTGATTATCAAGGGTGTTAACGTTTTCCCGTCTCAAATTGAAGAGGTCCTGGTTGCCATAGAAGGGTGTGAGCCACACTATCAGCTTGTAGTCGACCGCAAAGGTGCTCTGGATGTTCTCGAGGTGTGCATCGAGGTGCGGGAGAATATTTTCTTCGACGAGATGAAAAAACAGCGGGCATTCCTTGATATGGTCGGGAAAAAGATTGACTCGGTTCTTGGTGTTGGCGTAACAGTGAAGCTCGTAGAACCGAACAGCATTCCTCGTCATGAGGGGAAAGCCGAGAGAGTCATCGATAAACGGGTGGTCTAGTATCGTACAGTTTTAAATTTTTATGTAAAGCCGCTCACCAGCAGTGATGCTGACAAGCGGCTTTTTTGCTGGATGTTTAATTTTGATCGTTTGAGTGTAACGAAATAACTGCGCAGTAAAAAGGAAACAGATGACTACAAGAGTTCTATCCGCCGGCGATATTATTGAAGCACGATGCACAAAATGCCGTGAAATCCTGAACCACAGAATAGTTGCCATGGTTGAGGGAAAGGTCGTCCGTGTTGAATGCAACACCTGTAATGGCGTGCATAACTATCATGCGCCACCAACGGCTAAAGAGGCGAAAGCCCCCAAGAAAACTGCGGTAACAAAGCCGCGAGCAACATCCGCAACCCCTCGCGTATCGAAAAGAGACCCGGCAGAAGTCGAGCGTGAAGAGTGGGCGTCACTCGCCCCGACGTTTGATGCTGACAAGGCACTCCCCTATGACATGAATAATCGATACGTTGCCAAACGTCTGATACTCCACCCGACATTCGGTATTGGTGTCGTGAAAACGGTTACCGTTCCGAATAAGATGCAGGTGCTCTTTAAAGACGGGGTCAAACTACTTCGCTGCTTCTGTCTCTAATAGAATAATTTTGCCTTGATTTATACGGCTGATTGCATTACTAAACTATCTCCGGCACCTGTATACACTATTGCGATCGGTGCCATATATCGACCACCCACCACTTCGTCAGGATAAACAGGGTACGTGCGTTACCAAAGTTATTCTCTTTCAGAAAAATGGAGAATATAACTTCTAACCTACTAAAAAGGAGAGTACCGATGTCTGTCAAACCGTTTGTTTATCAGGATCCGTTCCCGCTTGCGAAAGATGAAACGAAATACCGTAAAATAGAAGGTTCAGAAAAATATATTCTGGTTGAGAAGTTTGCCGATACCGATGTCGTGAGGGTATGCCCGGAAGCCCTCTCAATCCTTGCCAATGAAGCAATGCGTGATGTTTCCTTCCTGCTTCGCCCTGCCCACAATGAGCAGGTAGCTAAAATATTGAGCGACCCGGAAGCTTCCATGAACGATAAGGGCGTTGCCCTGGCATTCCTGCGCAATGCCGAAATAGCAGCCGGATTTGACCTTCCGGTCTGTCAGGATACCGGTACTGCCACGGTTGCAGCCAAGAAGGGACAGCAGATCTGGACCGGTGTCAAGGATGAGCAATGGCTCTCAAAGGGCATCTATAAAACTTATACGGAAGAAAATCTCCGCTATTCGCAGACTGTTGCGCTTGACATGTACGAAGAGATAAATACCGGTACCAACCTGCCTGCCCAGATAGATATTCTGGCTACTGAGGGCGATTACTATAAATTTGTTTTCATGGCAAAAGGGGGCGGTTCTGCCAACAAAACCATGCTGTATCAGGAAACCAAAGCCCTTCTGACGCCGGACAAGTTATTCAAGTTTCTGGTAGAAAAGATGAAATATCTCGGAACAGCTGCATGTCCTCCCTATCACATCGCCTTTGTTATCGGCGGAACATCCGCAGATGCCTGCATGAAAACGGTCAAGCTGGCGACAGCCAAGGAACTTGACGGATTGCCGACGGCGGGCAATGAGCATGGTCAGGCTTTCCGGGATATTGATCTGGAGAACAAACTGCTGGAAGCTGCGCAGAAACTAGGCATTGGTGCCCAATTCGGCGGTAAGTATTTCGCTCACGACGTTCGGGTAATCCGTCTGCCACGTCATGGGGCTTCCTGCCCTGTCGGCATGGCGGTTTCCTGCTCTGCTGACCGTAATATCAAGGCAAAAATTACCAGGGACGGCCTGTTTGTGGAGGAGATGGACCGTAACCCGGGGCGTCTGATTCCTGAACAGTATCGCGGAAAACATGAGCACGGGGTTAAAATTGACCTGAATAAACCGATGAAAGAAATTCTGGCGGAGCTGTCCAAACATCCGGTATCTACTCCACTGCTGCTTTCCGGTACTATTGTGGTCGGACGTGACATTGCCCATGCCAAATTCAAAGAGATCATGGACAGTGGTAAAGCGCTTCCCGAATATCTTCTCAATCATCCGATCTACTATGCCGGTCCTGCTAAAACACCGGCAGGCAAGCCATCAGGTTCGTTTGGCCCCACTACCGCAGGGCGCATGGATTCATACGTTGATGAGCTCCAGTCAAAAGGTGGCTCTTTGATCATGATAGCCAAGGGGAACCGGAGTCAGCAGGTGACTGACGCCTGTAAAAAATATGGCGGGTTCTATCTCGGATCAATTGGCGGCCCTGCCGCTGTTCTGGCTGAAGAGAATATAAAGAAGGTCGAATGTATCGACTTCCCCGAACTGGGGATGGAAGCGGTCTGGAAAATTGAAGTGGAGAATTTCCCTGCGTTCATTCTGGTAGATGATAAGGGAACCGATTTCTTCAAGCAACTCGGTTTATAAATTAACTACATAGTCCTGCTCATAAGCCCCTCGTGCCGCTGTACGTGGGGCTTATGTCTTGTTTATAGGAGATTGTATCAATGCTGAAAAGTATGACGGGGTATGGTAAAGGTGAAGCAGCAACATTACATGGCACCTTTCTGGTGGAGATTCGCTCAGTAAATCATCGCTATGGTGAAATATCAGTGCGTCTGCCGCGGCTGTTTTACGCGTTTGAAAATGAGATCAAACGGCAGGCTGCAGCCGTCCTCAAGCGGGGAAAGATTGATATTTCCGTACAGTGGGATGAAACATCTGCCGCTTCTTTTGCTCCTCAACTCGACATGGCGGTTGCCCGGGGATATTTTGACGCCTATACCCGCGTGGCAAAAGAACTTAATCTCCCGCAGGATGCCGCACCATCGTTTATTATGACACAAAAAGGGGTCATGAAAGAGGCTGCTGGGGCGGTTGATGAAACGGAACTGCAGCCACAACTTCTTGAGGCGGTACGAACTGCTGTCTATGCGCTGAATGAGATGCGGACTGTCGAAGGTGAGGCTCTTGCCAGAGATCTTCAGGCCAGAAGAGGACAGATAGCCGACTGGTCAACCCAGATAGGTGAGCGGACTCCTCTGGTGGTGACTGAATACCAGCAAAAATTAAAGATTCGCCTGGAACAGCTTCTGGATGGCGCTGATATTGATGCCGGTCGCTTGGCACAGGAAGTTGCGTTTTTGGCTGATCGATCCGATGTTACGGAGGAACTGGTCCGGCTTTCAAGTCATTTTAATCAATTTGACGAGGCTCTCAATAGTTCTGAACCGGTCGGTCGCAAGCTTGATTTTCTGATGCAGGAGATGAATCGAGAGGTAAACACAATCGGTTCAAAATCAAATGATGCCGGAATTACGACGTTGGTCATTCAGATTAAGGCTGAAATGGAGAAAATGCGGGAACAGGTACAGAATGTCGAGTAAGCCGCTTCTGTTTGAACAAAATCCTGATTTGTTTTACGCCATATTTTATTGTAAGGGGTTCGTCCCATGAAACGTGAAGGTTTGATCCTGATTCTATCGGCCCCCTCCGGAGCCGGAAAAACGTCTCTCTGCCGGGAACTGTTCAAGACATTTCCTGATATGAAGGAGTCTGTCAGTTATACAACCCGCGCATCACGACCGGGTGAAATTGAGGGTGAGGCGTACCATTTTGTAACTCCTGAGGTATTTGACGCCATGGTGGCGGAAGACGCGTTTGCTGAGTGGGCTGAAGTACATGGCAATAAATACGGCAC
>JAQTXD010000074.1 GCA_028688955.1 Desulfuromonadaceae bacterium | reverse complement strand
ATTCAGCGTCAAAACGGGTACCCCAACCCGACAAACACCGCCGGACCATCCTTGCCAAACCCCAGATCCACCCTGCCGACGATATTCGGCCGGACGATCGCCCGGAAGCCGATGCCGGGGTTAACTTCAAAGTTTGCACTGCTGGCCTTGTTCAGGGATTCCATCACACCCCCCAGATCAAAAAACGGTGCCACCTCCCAGTCTGCCGTTACTCCGAACACCTCCCAGCGAAAGAGCCTGATACGTTCTTCAATATTGCAGAGCAGGAAACTGTTATCTATGAAGCGGTTGCGGCCATAGCCGCGCAGAGTGCTCTCACCCCCGAGAATACTCTGTTCCAGGAACGGAACATCATCTCCAATGGTCTGGTTGTACATCAGCCGGAACACGCTGATGTACCTGCTGTTGCTGACAGGAATATACCCCTTGGCTTCAACCTCGTAGTGGCGGTAGTTAGCTGCTCCCCCAAGTGATTTTAGTGTCGGTTCGAAGGTAATCCGGGAATAGCCGCCATAGGCAGGCATGTCACGGTTGTCAAGCGTGCTGTAAGAAAGCGAAATACGCAGAGCATGAGTCGTAAAGCCATCAATGCCGGGCACCGTTGCTGACGAGAATTTATCTTTAATATCCGGCAAACGGCGGAAAGCTCCGGGGCGGATGCTGACATCCCGAAAACGGTCGCCCACAGAAAGCTGAAAATGTTTCCCTACCTGATACCCCCCGGAGAGGTTATAGCCAAATTCGTTATTGGCATAATTAGTTTCCATCTGTGGGGAACTGCTTGAATTAAAACCAAAAAAACGTGACGAACCATCTGCCAGCATGAATAAGAAACCGTTCAGTTCAAGCTTGTTATTGAGTAGTGAGGTATCTCTGACCCGTAGTTCGTAATCATAATTCACATGACCTGACTGAGAAATGTTCATTTCGATGTTTCGACCGGCTGTCGGGTAGAATGCTCCGTATAACGAAGCGGTAACCCCAAACGCAGCGTTATAGGTTACCTGAGGTGCCATCAGCGTAACAACTTCTTCATCCCTGTTGTGGGCCAGAAACGCCGTCAGGGCACCATATGTTATACCTTCGTTGGGGCTTGCAGCGATCACCGGCAGCGGAACCGTCACCAGCTTTATTGTTTCTTCGGAGGAATTGCCAGTCAGAAGCGGGTGAGAGTATTCGCGGGGAATATGGCTGGTGCAGCCGACAAGCAGCGATACCAGCGTGCAAAGTATGACGGGAATGATACAGTTCGGTACGTGTGAAGAGGAAATAGTCTGCATGGTCGGCTTTTGTAGCATCGGGGATGTGTACTGTCAATTATCTTGCTGGGAAGCTCTTTTTTGAGTACTATTTCCGCACGCTACGCTATTTTAACATGGGAGCAGCAAGAGTGAATATTTCAGAAAAAGTTATAAAAATCGCGCATGATGCCCGTCAGGCATCTCTGTCGATGGCCCGACTGTCTTCATCAGTTAAAAACGATATGCTGATGAAAATGGCGGCTGCCCTGGAAAATGCAACGTTAACCCTGATCGCAGAGAACCGGAAAGACCTGGATGCTGGCCGGCAGAAGGGCCTTTCGGCTGCCATGCTTGACCGCCTGATGCTGGACGAGGGCAGAATCCGTGGAATTGCCGACGCCTTGCGCGAAGTAGCCGCACTACCTGACCCGGTTGGAGAAGTCACCAGGATGTGGAAACGTCCAAATGATTTAATGGTGGGCAAGATGCGCATTCCCCTTGGTACTATCGGCATTATTTACGAGTCACGCCCGAATGTGACCGCCGATGCCGCCGCCCTCTGCCTTAAAGCCGGTAATGCGGTCGTTCTGCGCGGTGGATCTGAGGCGATCAACTCCAATCTGGCCATTGCAACGATTCTCAAGAGTGTCTTGAAGGAAATGTGCATACCGGAAGCGGCTCTCTCCCTGATTCCTTTTACCGAGCGTGAAGCGGTGCTGGAAATGCTCAAGCAGGAGGAGTCCATCGACCTGATCATCCCACGCGGCGGAGAAAGCCTGATCAGATTTGTCGTTGAAAACTCCCGGATTCCGGTCATCAAGCACTATAAAGGTGTCTGCCATATTTTTGTCGATCAGTCCGCTGATTTCGATAAGGCTGAGCAGATCATCATCAACAGCAAAACCCAGCGCCCCGGTGTTTGCAACGCATTGGAAACACTTTTGATCCACACGGATGTGGCAGCCGAATTCATTCCAAGGATAGCCGCCGCATTGACTGCGCTCGGTGTAGAACTTCGCGGTGACGACACTTTCTGCCGCCTCGCCCCGACAGCAACTCCTGCCACGGAAGATGACTGGCATGCAGAATATCTGGAGCTTATCCTGGCCTGTCGTGTTGTTGACGATATCGATGCCGCCATCGATCACATTAATCGTTACTGTTCTCTGCACACCGAATCGATTATCACCAGTGACTACAGCCGGGCCCAGCGTTTTATCCGCGAAGTCAACTCATCCTGTGTCATGGTCAACGCCTCGACCCGTTTTTCAGACGGGGGGCAGCTCGGCCTGGGTGCCGAAATAGGCATCTCCACCACGAAGCTGCACTCATTCGGCCCGATGGGGCTTGAAGATCTGACAACGACCAAGTTTATTGTGTATGGAGATGGACAGGTAAGAATATAACCTCTTTAATTCATTAGGAGCAGATCATGACTATTCAAGAACAGATTCAGCAATTCCTCTCATCACCGGCTTTTGGTGTGGTCGGCGCCTCCTCAAACCGTGATAAATACGGCAACAAAGTGCTGCGCTGTTACCTGCAAAACGGCCGGAATGCCGTACCGGTCAACCCCAATGATGCGGAGATTGAAGGAATACCATGTGCCGCCACAATCAGTGACCTGCCAGCGGATGCCCTGAGTATTTCCATGATAACCCCCCCGGCAGTTACCGCAAAACTGGTGCCGCTGGCAATTGAAAAGGGCATACGGAACATCTGGATGCAGCCGGGGGCAGAGCACCCTGAAGCGGTGGCGCTCTGCCATGAACGGGGCGTCAATGTCATTGCCGACGGCAGCTGCGTGCTTGTGGTTATGGGATATCATGAGCATTGATACGTGCCGTAAACCGCATGGAACGGGCATCTCAGAGGCACATTAAAATGATAGCCGATTTTTTTGATTGACATTTATTTCAGTATCTGGCAGTTTGCTATTCACTTTGGTGAACAATTTTTTTTAGCCCGTCAAAGGTTCATAGACGATAATACTAAACCATCCGCGAGGGTGGGACGGAAAGCCTACAGGGTCTCACGCAGACAGCCGGGTCGCCGAAATCATTCAACTGATAAAAGGCGGCCCGGCTTTTTTATTTATAAAATCGGCGTAGCTTTCTGTTGAACAAAATTTTGCTGGATAGACGATAATACTAAACCATCCGCGAGGGTGGGACGGAAAACCTACAGGGTCTCACGCAGACAGCCGGGTCGCCGAAATATCACTCACCTGATAAAAGGCGACCCGGCTTTTTATTGCCAAAAATCTGAATTCAACTCCTTCACCGATGCATAATGGTGAAGCGGTAACAAAGCGGCACACACCGAAAAAAAGCACCAGTGGTGTTGCCGAACGCAGAGGGTCTGTTGCCTGCTTCCGGAGGCTGTGTAACAGAACCTATCTCCAGAAGAAGTGCTCACGAAGCACGACAATCCAACACCGGCGCAGAGCGTCAGCATCACAAAACAAAAAAAGGGGAATTATCGTATGAAAATGATCAAATTTGCAGCAGTCGCAGCCAGCATCAGTCTCGCCACCGCAGGTCTTGTAGCAACCAGTTTCGCTGATGGCGACCGCAAGGAAGGCAGAGAGCAGAAAGAAAGGCGCGAGCACAGCACTCCTCGCCCAACTGCTACACCGCGTCCGACTGCTACACCGCGTCCGACTGCTACACCGCGTCCGACGGCAACTCCTGCACCAACTGCGACACCTCGCCCAACTGCGACACCTGCTCCGACTGCAACACCTAAACCAACTGCGACACCTGCACCAACCGCAACTCCAAAACCAACAGCTACACCTGCACCAACCGCAACGCCTGCTCCGGTTAAAACGTGGGCAACCTACAACACATACTGCTCTTCATGCCACGGAGCTGGAAAACAGGGCACATCAGCATCGGTCATTCAGACCGCCATTAACAACAATGTTGGCGGCATGGGTTCACTCAAGAGCCTGACTGCTGCACAGATTACCGCAATTGCAGCCGGGTTGTAATTTTACGGCAGCGCAGTAGCTGCATACCCGCTGTTTGTACATACACACCCGCGCCCTCCCTCACGGGGAGGGCGCTTTTCAGTTTTTATAAACAAGACTCTGATGTCACTGCCGCATTGTATACATCATCAGATAAAAGGCACATGATCCCTCTGCTATGAAAATACTTTCCTGCTTAGCCCTCACATTCGGCATTACACTCTTCATCACTGCCAGTAGTTTCGGCGAAGAAATCCCTGGCAAAATGTTTCTGACACGCGGTTACGCCCTGGTGATGGCTCTCGGCAAGAACGCTGACCTGAAGATTGAGGCACTGAATCCTGCCATGGCTGAAACGGATGCTGCAGCCAGCCGGTATATCTATAACCCGGTGCTGACAACTAAAATGAGCACCGGCGGCAGAACAGCTACCTTTCCCTCGCGCATGACAACAAATGCTGCCGGATCTGTGGGACTAAGTCAGGCACTGCCGACCGGTGGCACGCTATCGGCAACAACGGACACGTACTACTCCAAAGATCCGGAGTATTTCTCGGCAACCGGGTGGACATCCAATGCAGCTGTGACTCTTTCACAGCCTCTGCTTAAAAAACTGGGGCCTGAAGCAACCGACAGGGGCATTACAGTGGCAGACAATAACCTCAAGGAAAGCCGGGAACGATTCCGCTTTACGGCAATTGACACAGCCTATACGACCGTCACAACTTACAATAACCTGTACACACTGCGCCAACTGCTGGACTCTCATAATACAGCGTTGAAGGAGACGCAGGACCTCCGTGACAAACTGCTGAAGAAGAGAAGGTCAGGTCCGACGGCCCAGCAAAAAATTGAAATTGCCAATGCGGAATTCAGTATCGCCCAGCGCATCAAGGATATTATCGATGCGGATAGAAGGGTGCGTGACCAGGAGGCTAACCTGCGGTATCTGATCGGTATGGAAGAGAAGACCCAGCTGATCCCGATTGACCCGCCGTCCAAAGATGAGCCGAAGGATTCGGAAGAACAATCCGTCAAGAAAGCCTTGGAACTCCGCTCCGACATCAAACAGCTTCGAATCGCGTTACAGTCCAGCCAGCTGCAGGAGCGGGTTACCAGAAACCTTGCCCTGCCCGACCTGACATTATCAGCATCCGCTGGTTTTATCGGTAGTGGTCCTACCGCCGGCACAAGCTACCAGCAGCTCGGCAATCGGAAGGAGACCGCCTGGTCAACGGAGATACTGTTTTCCATGCCGCTCGGCAACACCGCCGCCAGCAACGACTATCGTAAAAGCAGGATACGAAATGAGCAGGTACAGCTGCAGATGAACACACTCGCCTGGAAAATCCGTAATGATGTGGAAGCTGACCAGCGGGCGCTGATATCCGCACGCCTGCAGTTGAGCTCGACGCAAAAATCCCTGGAATTTGCCGAAGAACGTCATAAGGAATATCTCAAGAACAATCTTGCCGGGACTGCAACAATCCAGGATGTAATCAATGCAAATAATGACTTTACCACGGCGCGGGCCGCTCAGTTAGACGCCCTGGAAGCCTTCTCCAACGGCGTACAGAAGTTGTGGCGCGATACCGGCGAACTTCTGGAACGGCACAACCTGAAACTTTCAGAAGTTGCAATAAAGTAGACGCCTGACAAGCTGCGGGTAACGGGTGCGGCTGTCTCCAGCCACGATCAGCCCGGTTTTGCATAGTATGAAGGACACAACGAGTGATAAAGATACAACGCATATTTTTTGCCGCAATACTCCTGCTGGCACTGGCAACCGGCCTTTATGGCGGTGAAAAAGGATCTGCGGGGCCGGACCTGACAGGATGGGGCGCATCCCTGTGGACTACCTATGACTGGAACTCGTCTAACAAGCTTACAGGCCCGGCACGATTTGACAACGATCAGGGAAACCCGCTTCATATCACATCGGAACTCCCGAACGACGCCCGCTTTACCCGTGAATTATCCGTAGATCCTGATACCATCTATCATTTTTCCTGCCGCGTTCGAACCGAAAATATTGGATCAGCCGCCCGTGGCGCCGGAATCTCCGTTATCGATATTCTCGATGGTTCACCAGACATCAAAGGGAGCAGCAACGGCTGGGAGACCGTTGACTTCTACGGTAAGACAGGTCCGACACAACGAACGCTCACCGTCACTCTGGGCATCGGCGGCTATGGCAGCCTCAACAGCGGCAGCGCCTGGTTCAAAGACGTGCGCGTTGAAAAGGCACATACCCCCCCTGATACACTACAGATAATTCCCCTGACGGCCATTGACGCGGCACCTGCCGCACAGAGCAGACTTGGTGGAAAAGTCATTGCCGGCGGCGGTTGTTTCGGACTGCTGCTCCTGCTATGGGGCCGTGCAGTTCGACGCAATAAGAATACATCCACCCTCCAGAAGAGAAGTCCCGCCCCTGCGCCACTACGGAAGGAAATAGACCGGTTCGACATCGCCGTAATGACTGTGTTGACTGTCGTCTGTCTCGCTGTTTCACTCGTCAATCTGGGCGGACATCATTCCCCTGAATCCGGGTGGTGTGCCGAAACCGCGGGTGAATCCGTAACTATCGGACTGGGGCGTGAAACAGATCTGACCCGATTTTATTATTACTGCGGCATCAATTCCCGCAGTGGTGACGGGAGCCGCTTCACCCTTTCTGCACGAAATTCCAGTGGGGCCTTTATCCCGATTCACTCGTTTACCAAAGAAGATGTGAACATCTGGAAGTTTGTCGATATCAGGGTCAGGACAAGCGCTCTGCGTCTCACAGCCGACACCCCCGGAGGACGGCTCAATGAAATCGCTCTGGTGAAGAGGGGGAGTAAAACAGCGCTTGTCGGTCTCAAGGTTATGGAGAAAAACCGGTCTGATCAAAGGCAGAATAATCCGGAACATCTTATCGATGAACAGAGAACATTTGAATACGCCCCATCCTTTCTGACCGGATTCTATTTTGACGAAATTTATCACGCCCGCTCCGCCTGGGAGGCGCTTCATCAGATTGAACCCTATGAAACGACCCACCCTCCTCTGGGTAAACTGCTCATATCGGCAGGAATTGCACTCTTTGGCATGAACGGCTTTGGCTGGCGGATTGTCGGAACGCTTTTCGGTGTTGCACTGGTGCCGTTCATGTATCTTTTCGGAATGAAGCTCTTCCGGGAGCGTTTCTACGCGTTTTGTGCGGCCTTCCTGATGATGGCCGATTTCATGCGCTTTGCCCAGAGTCGCGTGGCAGTAATCGATGTCTATGGCGTGTTCTTTATTCTGGTCATGTACTATTTCATCCTCGACCTTTTCACCGATGAAGGGGAGTCCGCCCGGCGGAGTACTAATGCCTCCATTCTGCTGGCCGGTACGGCGTTCGGCATCGGAGCTGCGTGTAAATGGATCGCTCTGTACGCCGGAGGGGGAATGGGACTGCTGGTGCTGTTCAAAACCATACAGGACCTTAAATTACACACTATCGGATCAGATCAGGGTCAGAGTACGACAGCATTCCTGCTGCGGCGCGGCACGGTCTGTCTTCTTGCGTTTGTTCTGATACCGGTGACCATATATCTGCTGGCGTACATCCCGTTCCTGCAGCTGCCAGGGCCGGGGCACGATCTGGCTGACGTGTTTCGACTGCAGAAACATATGTACACGTATCACAGTCAACTGAAGTCCACGCATCCGTTTTCTTCCCCCTGGTGGTCGTGGCCGCTGGATTATCGCCCAATGTGGATGTACAGCGGAGCGGGACTCCCCCCGGGGATCGTCTCCACAATTGCCTCTTTCGGTAACCCGGCAATCTGGTGGCTCACTGCTCCGGCAATTTTCATTACCGCTCTTCTCGCCATAAAAAGCAGGCAGGCAAAGCTGGTGGTACTGCTGCTGGCATTTTCTTTCCAGTACCTGCCATGGATAGGCGTAAACAGACTCGTGTTCATCTACCATTTTTTTTCCGCGGTGCCGTTTGCCATTTTCTGCATTGTCGCGGTAATTCAAAACATGGAACACAAATTTCCCGATCTGCGTCCCGCTGTCTGGATGTATCTTGCAGCCACAGGCGGACTTTTTATTCTTTTTTATCCGGCCCTTTCCGGGATGCAGATATCAGAACAGTATATTGCCAGCCTCCGATGGTTTCCGACATGGCTGTTCTAGCATCGAACCATACTATATTTAATGCATGCCGGAAAATCCCCCCATGGCATCGAGGAGATCACATGAAACAGACCGTTATTTCTGTCATAGTCCCGCTGTACAATGAAGAACAGGTGGCGTACGAATCCTATACGCGGCTGAAATCGGTAATGGAATCGCTGCATGAACCTTATGAAATGATCTTTGTGAACGACGGCAGTCGCGATGCCACACCGATCATCCTCCGGCGGATCTGCGAATCGGATCCCACGGTTCATTTCATCGATTTTTCCCGTAATTTTGGGCATCAGACAGCAATTTCCGCCGGAATGGATTACGCATCCGGAAATGCCGTCATCGTTATCGATGCTGACCTTCAGGACCCTCCGGAGGTTATCCCGGAGCTGATTGCCAAATGGCGGGAAGGTTTTGATGTTGTGTATGGCAAGCGGGCCGAGCGAAAGGGTGAGACACTGTTCAAGCGGGTAACATCCGCTGTTTTTTATCGTATCCTCAAGAATCTGAGCGATGTCGATATCCCTGTGGACACGGGTGATTTCCGCCTTATTGATCGCAAGGTGTGTGACGCGCTCAAGCAGGTGAAGGAACGTAACCGCTATGTGCGCGGTCTCATAAGCTGGCTCGGGTTCAGGCAGACCGGGGTGGAATATGTGAGGGACAAGCGTTTTGCAGGAGACACAAAGTATCCCCTCCATAAGATGCTCCGCCTTGCTTTTGACGGAATAACCTCATTTTCCATCAAACCGCTGAAACTGTCATCCTATGTTGGCGGATGGATTTCCGTTACCGGATTTTCCTACCTGCTGGTAGTCCTTTTTCTGAAGCTGTTCACCAGCCATACCGTTGCCGGATGGGCGTCCGTCATGGCGGTTAGTCTGTTCTTCAACGGTATTGTACTGATGATGCTCGGAATTATCGGTGAATATATCGGCAGGATTTACGACGAAGCAAAAGGGCGGCCACTGTATATCATTCGGGAAATTGTTAATTGCAGTGTGCCGGACAATGTTGTTGACCTCACTGCCCGGAGACCCCTGGGTGGAGGTAGCGACGCCATCCTACACGTATCATCAGCAGCATAAGCAGCACGTTAGCGAGTGATACGACCAGAAGAAGCGGATCAAGTCGGGGCACGGCATATATTTCCCTGTAGCTGAGCGCCAGCACCTCTGCCACATTAAGAAACTGGGTGACGCTGAATCCGGCGTACAGCAGGAGAGCCCGGCCATCACGGGTGACGATATAATATGCCAGCATCAGCACCAATGCCGGAAACAGGTAGCGTTCGTGCATTTTTGCCGACAACACGAAAACCGCAGCAGGAAGAAAGAGCGAGAGATACCAGAAGCGGGAAGAATCTCTTCCTCGCACAGCCACGGCCACCGAAAGCAGAATGATCAGGATGATAAAGATAGACCCCCAGACCCCATAGGGGAGAAACAGCAATCGCTCTGCAGTTGACGCCAGGTTGCCGCCGGTCAGCGCAAAAAGGTTGAAGGCGTTGAACGAAGCATAGGGGTAAGAGGCCAGTGTACCGCCATATTTCGCAATGATCCACCCTGGACTCTCGTTCACAGCAAAGGGAAGGATGACGGCACAGAAGGTCAGAATCGCCGCCCCGGCGAATTGGAGCAGATCAGCCATGACGTAACGTTCGCGGTGCAGGAACCCGACAGCGAACCAGAGGAGCGGAAGCGGAGCAAATATGAGCGCCTGGGGCTTGATAAGTAGTGCCGCTGCAAATGAGATCCCTGACAGGGCCGGATGCCTCTCCAACAGCAGTACCCCCGCCAGTATGAACACCGTCAGTACACTGTCAACCTGTCCCCACACCGCTGAATCGAGCACTATCACCGGATTGAACGCGAACAACGCCGCAAGCGCGACGGAGGTTGCATTGTCCACTGATCGTCGTGCCAGGCGATGGAGAATCAGAACCGTCATGATATCTGCCAGGATTGCCGGAAGTTTCAGGACCACCAGAAACGGAGGCGTATTGAAATCCAGCGCCAGCAACAGCCGCGCTTTACCAACCAGCCAAAGAACATACATGTATCCGGGAGGATAATCGGCAAAGTACCCCGGTGAATAAAACGAGGTCAATCCCTCGGCAGCGTGCCCCGCCCAGGCGCTGAAAGTCCCGATATCAGCGGAATGTCCCGTTGTCATCGCAGCAAGGGCCAACCGCACCACAAACGCACCTGCCATCATCAGAGCCAGTACCCTGCCGCCTCCCTCCCCGGTCGCTGCAGCGGATGAACGCTTCGAGACGACCCGGCAGCAAACGAGGAAAAGCCCGCAGCAGCCAATCATGAGCATCATCCATCCAGGCGTCATCTCAATTCCCCTTCACATTAAAGACCCAGAGTTTGTTGCCCAGAAAGTTCACCCCCAATGCAGCGATGGTTGCAGCCACCTTCGCCGCCCCAAGCCCGATACCGGCTCTGTCGTGAAGCAGCGCCAGACATACGAGCGATATTCCGAGAGAGGCACCGTTTACAATAATAAATCGTACCATCTCGGTAAAGGAGAGGCCGCTGGAACGAAACGTCCATAGTTTATTCAGCAGGTAGCTGTTGGCGGTTCCGCAGGAATATGAAATAATCTGTGCACCGATGTACGCAACACCAAGCCACGTAAACAGAAAAAAAATCGTCATATCGACACCGGTGTTAAGTACGCCGACTGCGGCAAAACGTATAAATTCACCAATGGGGTGGCGCGGTTGCACATTTATGTGTTTCATATAGACGGTGCCGTTTCCTTCTGAAAAGTGACACATAGTTCCATCCGGCCAGACATTTTCAATGCGTCATGGGTCAGCTGATTTTGTACCGGACGCAGTTATTTGATTAAACCCTGGATTGATATCGTATAAATGCTTGTCAGATCAACAAAAATCTGACATAGTCATCAATCTTCGACGGGCAGTAATGCCCGTCGTTTTATTTTGCAGTACGTGAGGAGTTTTACCCATGCAGGAACGAATCAGAAACATCGCCATTATTGCCCACGTCGACCACGGTAAGACAACCCTGGTTGATGCCATGCTGAAACACGCCGGAGTGTATCGTGCCAACGAAGCCATCACTGAGCGGGTCATGGACTCGAACGACCTTGAAAAAGAACGCGGCATTACCATCCTGGCCAAAAGTCTTTCAATCCATCACGGTCCCTATAAAATCAACATTGTTGACACCCCCGGTCACGCCGACTTTGGTGGTGAGGTAGAGCGCGTCCTGAAAATGGTTGACTCCGTACTACTGCTGGTGGATGCCCTGGACGGCCCCATGCCGCAGACTCGCTTCGTCCTTAAAAAGTCCCTCGACCTGAACCTGAAGCCGATCGTTGTCATCAACAAGATTGACCGTCCCGGAAGCCGCCCTGACGAAGTCCTCAACATGGTTTTCGACCTGTTCTGCGAACTTAACGCGTCCGACGATCAGCTTGATTTTCCGGTTGTCTATACCAGCGCTAAAATGGGTTATGCCAAGATTGATATCAATATCGAATCAAACAATATGGAACCGCTCTTCGCAGTTGTAGAAGCAAATGTCCGTCCTCCCAAGGGAGATGCCAATGCGCCGTTCCAGATGCTGATCGCCAATATCGATTACAATGACTACATCGGTCGTATGGCAACAGGTCGTATCTTCCACGGCAAGGTCCGGTCGGGAGAGACGGTTGCAATGATCAAGGCAGACGGGTCCATCACGAAGAGTCGAATTACAAAGCTGCTTGGCTACGAAGGACTGAAACAGGTTGAAATAGAAGAAGCCGGGACCGGTGATATCGTCACCGTAGCAGGTTTTGAGGATGTCAGTATCGGCGAAACCCTGGCATCGGCTGAAACACCGATTGCAGTTCCCTATGTATCCATCGACGAGCCGACACTTTCAATGAATTTCATCGTCAACACCTCGCCCTTCGCCGGTCGCGAAGGGAAATGGGTTACGTCACGCAACATCCGCGAGCGCCTGACCAAGGAACTGCGAACCAATGTCTCCCTTCGCGTTGACGACACCGACAGTGCCGATACGTTCATGGTTTCCGGTCGTGGCGAGCTGCATCTTTCGATTCTGATCGAGACCATGCGCCGTGAAGGCTTTGAGCTGGCAGTTTCCAAACCGGAAGTTATCGTCCGCTTGAAAGACGGCGTAAAAATGGAACCGATGGAATATCTGGTTGTCGATGTAGCTTCTGAATTCCAGGGTGCCATTATCGAAAAGATGGGACCACGCAAGGGAGAAATGGTCGCCATGGCACCGATGGGTGAGATGGTACGCCTTGAATTCATTATCCCGGCCCGCGGCCTCATCGGACTACGTGGCGAAGTTCTTACCGATACCCGCGGCACCGCTGTTATGACTCATACGTTCCATGAATATGCTCCCTACAAAGGAGATATTCCGGGCCGGAAGAACGGCGCCCTGATGGCAATGGACCACGGAGAGACCACCGCCTACGCATTGGACGCCCTGCAACCGCGCGGCACTCTGTTCATCGGAGCCGGGGTAGAAGTGTATGGCGGAATGATCATCGGCCAGAACAACAAGGACAGCGACATGGATGTCAATCCCTGTAAAGGTAAAAAGCTGACCAACGTGCGCGCATCCGGTACAGACGATGCGATCAAACTGACCCCGCCAAAGTTGATGACCCTGGAGCAGGCACTGGAGTTTATTGAAGATGACGAACTGGTGGAGGTCACCCCGCTTTCGATCCGTCTGCGCAAAAAGGAACTTGACCCGACCCGCCGTAAACGTTCGGCAAAAGGGTAATTTCCAGATTTTAATTAAATGGGCCGGGGGGAGCTGCTCCGGCCCATTTGTTATAATATTGTTGCAAAATGATGCAGCTACAATCTATATATCATCCAGTTTGATCTCACCTTATTAGCAACCTGTTACCAGTTAATTTGGATAAACGCATGGATCAGGACACGACAACTCCCGATTATAAACACTTCCAGCGTTTCAGCAGCATTACGGTTGTATCGTTGATTCTGTTGTTGATCGGCTTTTCGGTCTGGAAATCAGTGGCAGAGTATCGGCTGACTATTCGTGCCGCGGAGCAACAGACCAGTGGCTACGCCAAGGCACTCAAGGAACATGCAGAACGGGCTTTCAGCGAAACTGATAATGTTCTGCAGGATGTTATAGAGAAGGTTCATGGCCATGGCGGCATTGAGAGGGAGAGCAGCCGGCACCTTCGTGATGTGTTGTCTCGCTACAAGCGCTCATCTCCCCAAATCGCATCCATTGCCCTGATAAACCGCAACGGCACACTCTTTGCCCATACCGTGGATTCCCCCATAAAAGAAGTATACGCAACTGATCGGGAATATTTCGTTTACCACAGCACCCACCCGAAAGAAGATACCCCGTTCATCTCCCGTCCATTTAAAAACGGCCTCAACGGTAAATGGCATTTCACACTTTCCCGCCCTGTACGTTCTTCCAGCGGTGTATTCGATGGAGTTGTTGCCGCCAGCTTTGAAATGGAATACTTTCAAAAGTTTTATGGCTCCCTCAATCTCGGTAAAAAAGGGCGTATCGTCATGATGCGTACCGATGGCTCACTTATCATTGCGGAGCCATTTAAAGAATCTGATTACTCCGTAGACTTCAAAAAATCGCATCTTATGCGTACCTATCTGCCACGCTCTCCGAAGGGTACCTTTCACATTGCACCCGGTAAAGCGCTGCTGGAACCGGATGCCCGCATTGTTTCATACGAATCGCTGACTAACTTTCCCATGGTTGCCATGACCAACGTCGGTGTTGACGAAATCACCGTCCCATGGCTGAGAGGGACATTGCTGCAGGGGGTATTGACCCTTGCTGCCTGTGTTACCCTGAGCGTGCTATTGGTCATTCTCCTTCGCCAGATACGGCGCATTCAGGAGGCATCCCGGCTGCAGTGTCAACAGCAGGCTGAAATTGCCTCTGCTGCCGTTGCCTGGCAGACCACCTTTGACTCAGTTGCCGATGTCATCTGGGTCATGGACCTTGAGAGAAATGTTCTTCGCAGCAACAAGGCAACAAATATTCTTTTTTCCAAGGATTCCGGCCAGACCCCAGGGAACTTCTGTTGCATTATGGCTCATTACGGACACTCGCCGATGGATATGTGCCCATTTCATAAGATGTTGGAGAGTGGTGAGAGGGCCAATATCCAGATAGCAAAGGGTGATTGCTGGTACGATATATCTGTCGATCCGATTCGCGACAAAAACGGCGCCATTACCGGAGCGGTTCACATTGTTTCTGACATTACTCCGCTGAAACAGGCGGAAGAGCGCGCCGTTGAAAACGAGAATCATATTCGTGGACTGCTTTCGGCTATTCCGGATGCAATTTTTTTCAAGGATGCGGCAGGTAAGTGGCTGCTGGTCAACAGCGCCGGCATTGAACTGTTCTCACTTCAGAATATTGATTACTTCGGCAAGACGGACGTCGAGCTTGCCGAAATGATACCTCAACGGCGGAATGCCCTCCTCGCATGCAGTCAAACAGATAACGCCACCTGGGAACGTGGATGCCTTACCCAGACAGAAGAGACCATCACCGAATCGAACGGCACGGAACGGATTTTTGACACGATAAAAATCCCGATGTACAGGAACGATGGAAGTCAGGATGGATTAGTCATTGTGGGGCGGGACATTACCGATCATCGACAGATGGAGATACAGCTCAGACAGGCACAGAAAATGGAAGCGATCGGCCACCTCGCAGGGGGGATTGCCCACGATTTCAACAATCTGCTGACTCCGATCATGGGATATGCCGAAATGGCTGCAGCGGCAATACCAAGTGGCGACAAGCTGGCACCAAAACTAAACGGTATTATTACAGCCGCTCATAAGGCAAAGGCCCTCACGCACCAGCTTCTGAGCTTTGGACGCCGCCAGTCAATTGCTTCGGAAATTATCGATATCAATGAAGTCATCCTGTCTTTCAACACGATCCTCCGACGGACAATCAGGGAGAGTATCCGCATTGATCTGGTTCTCGACCCTGAAGGATCATTTATCAAGGGTGACCGTTCGCAGATTGAGCAGATTATTCTTAATATGACCGTAAACGCTCAGGATGCATTTGACGGTTCACAGGGACGAATAAACATCGAAACATGCAAAATGTGGATGGATGGGGAAAATGCCCGCATGCATCCCGGTATGGTGCCGGGTGAATACGTGCTGCTTTCGTTCCGTGACAACGGATGCGGCATGAGTGCCGAAGTCATCAGCCATATCTTCGAACCTTTTTTCACCACCAAGCAGATCGGCCACGGGACCGGCCTCGGGCTTGCAACCGTGTATGGCATCGTTAAACAGCACAATGCCTACATCTCTGTCATCAGTCGTGAAAAAGAGGGGACGACATTTAACATCTATTTCCCGGTCTGTGCCCAGGTACCGCTGATGGTTACGCCGCCTGCACCATCGGAACGCAGTGCCGTTGCCGGTGAGGCAACTATTCTGGTTGTCGAGGACAACAAGATGGTCAGAGAAATGGTGCAGGAAATGCTGACAGACCACGGCTTCACCGTCCTCACAGCTGCTGACCCCAACCAGGCTATTGAACTGCTGGCACATACTTCCGTACAGATCGATCTGCTCCTTTCCGACGTTGTCATGCCCGGCATGAACGGACCGGAACTTTTCGAACAACTGATTGTGCAGATACCCCGTCTCAAGGTCGTATTCATATCCGGTTACCCGATAAATCCAAGTATGCGTGGGGGCAGACTGGAGGATGGCATCAACTATCTGCAGAAGCCCTTTACTGCCGAAGCCTTGCTGGAGCGTGTAAACCAGGTTCTGTAAAGCCACTGCTGCGTCAAAGTATCGGATGATTTTTTACTATCCCGGTGGTATAGTCCGCCGCACGAGAATCTGACTTCCGATACGGGGCAAATACCATGACACAGCAAACGATCTATCTGATAGGAGCAGGTTTTACCGGTTGGGATGGTTTTCCGGCCAAGGCGCTGGAAATTATAGCTGCGGCTGACATCATGATCGGCCACCAGCGGCATCTGGCAATTTTTCCCGATTTTTCCGGCGAGAAAAGAGAACTCGGCAACCTTCCCGCCCTGATAGAATTCCTCAAATGCACCGACAAACGTATCGTCCTCCTGGCTTCCGGCGATCCGACCTTTTTCGGCATATCACGCTTCCTGCTCCGCAACCTTCCCAAAGAACGCCTGGAGATTTTTCCGAACGTCACCAGCATGCAGTATGCATTTGCCCGCATCAAGGAACCATGGGATGACGGCATCTTTGTTTCGGTTCATGGACGCGGCATGCATCAGGCGGTCGACAAGATTATTGCTGCTGAAAAGGCCTGCGTACTTACTGATGCAACCAACACCCCGGCCGCCATCGCCGCGGAATTACTCGAGCGTGGCGCAGAAGGTTACGAAGCCTGGCTCTGTGAAGATCTCGGCATGGCTACGGAAAAATTCACCAAAACGACAGTACGCGGATTGCGGGATATTCCGGCCTCCGAACTGAACATCCTGATTCTTATCCGTACCTACGAACCCAATCTCGTCCACTATCCGTTGATCGGCATAGATGATGATGAATTCCATACCTCGAAGAAACTGATCACCAAGCAAGAAGTGCGTGCGGTAACGCTTGCTAAACTCCAGTTGCAGGATGATCTGGTGCTGTGGGATATCGGCGCCGGAAGTTGCTCCGTTTCTATCGAAGCGTCAAACCTGATGCCGGGAGGACGGATTTTTGCCGTGGAAAAGAATCCGCAATGTATTGGATTTATCACTGAGAATCTGAAAAAGTTCTGTACACGCAACGTAAAATTGATTGAAGCCTATGCTCCGGATGGGCTTGATGATCTGCCAGACCCGGATCGGGTCTTCATTGGCGGTGCCGGCGGCAAACTGGATGAAATCAT
>JAQTXD010000073.1 GCA_028688955.1 Desulfuromonadaceae bacterium | reverse complement strand
CGCAGGAACGCAATGCGTATCGGGAGTTTGTGGCCTTTGAAGATGAAGAAACGAATAGCGCCATCCGCAAGGCCACTAACTCCGGACGGCCTTTTGGATCGGAGTCCTTCGTCGACACGTTGGAATTTAGGTTAAATCAGATACTTAAACCAAAGAAGCCTGGACGCCCTAAAAAGAAAACCAGGGAGTGTCCCTAGTTTTCCCTAGTTTTCCTTAGTTTTCTCCATGGCGTTGGAAGAATAAATTGAAAAAAAATTGAAGTGCTGCGATTGTGAGAGGATGGAATCAGTAATGATAGCGACAGGCGATAACGACAATCTCAGCTTCTTCCACCTGATAGACAAGCCGATGTTCCCGGTCAATACGGCGCGACCAACAACCGGCAAGCTGAAAACGGAGGGGTTCCGGTTTTCCTGTGCCCTCAAAAGGGGTTCGCCGAATTTCTTCAAGAAGTGCTAAGACCCTTTCGGCCTGGCGTTTATCAGTCTTGAGCCAATAACGCAGGTCGTCGAGAGCAGTCGGTGTGAAAGTAACATTCATAGCCCAAGAGCATCCATGGGGGTTCGTTTTCCGGACCGTGCCTCTTTAAGCGATTGCAGTAGTCGTGAAGCATTAGCAGGATTGGAAAGTAGATATTCGCTCTCTATAATGGACTCATAGTCTTCAAGGCTTACAAGAACCACGCTCTCACCCTTTCGACGAGTGATAAGGATCGGTTCATGATTGCTGCAAGCATCGTCCATAACATTCTTAAGATCATGGCGTGCTTCGCTGTATGTGATTGCCTGCATATCAACCTCCGTAATGACAAGATATTGTACAATAGCATGCTGACATCAAATTGGCAAGTAGAACGACTCTAAGCAAAAATTGTAGCGAAGAGAATGAATAACTAAACCGTCAACTATCGGCGGCAGCGGTGAACCCGCTGCGCCTCACACCCGTTAGGAGGCAATAAATGTGCAAGCTAATATTAGTAACCTTTTGCGCCTTTATTGTGGCTTTTACTCAAACGGGCTGTGTGGGGTTGATAATAAACTCTCCAGAGGAGTGTAAAAACGAAACTCCATTCACAGGAGTTCACGACATTTTTTGGAAAAAACCACACCCCCAAAAAGATATTATATTCGGTTTAGTGATCCCAGAAGTACCAGTCCCAAAAGTATCTAACAAAGAAGAGTTCTTAAAAGAATGGGGTAAGCCTGATCAGATTATCCCTTCTTCTGAAAATGTGGAAACTTGGATATACAATAGACATTTATGGTGTGGAGTGATTCCTGTATTAATTCTTCCTGTTCCGTTTATTCTTCCTGTGTGCGAAGGATTTGACCGAATTGAATTTCAGGGCAACGAAGCAACACGCCTTCATACACGACATATTGTTGAGAGTGGTGGTGTTCTTTTTTTTGGCCCCGGCGGTGTTGCCGGTGGAAGTGGGGGGAAAGATCCTGCTTGTCGGTTCCCTTTGCCTCCTAACAACGGCGTTGACTCTGACTCGGCAAAACCCGCCGCGCAGGTCACGCCTTGAACCGTTATAAATCCCCAAACATCGTTTTTAGTCGGTCAACAGAAACTACCACCGGCAAAGGGATAACCAAAAATTCGAGTATCTATCTTTGTCACAAATACAGCGGATCAGGTCTTAAGGAGATCGGCGAGAAGTTTGGTACTAAGGAATCAGCAGTCTCACAGGCGAGCCGGAGATTTGCACAGGTTTTGGAATGTGATAAAGAGTTGCTGAAACGGGTTGAAGAAGTAAGAAAAAATCTTAAAATATAAAAAGTGTAGGTTTGACACCAATGCTTTGAGTAGATTTGACACC
This sequence comes from Desulfuromonadaceae bacterium, assembly GCA_028688955.1. Lineage (GTDB taxonomy): Bacteria > Desulfobacterota > Desulfuromonadia > Geobacterales > Pseudopelobacteraceae > JACRCG01. Next base: position 15,496 of record JAQTXD010000073.1, on the reverse strand, counting down.
AATGCTTTGTGTCTTTGAGTGCCAATACTTTGTGTAAGCCAATCAGTATGGCCTCATATCACTGCCAGAATTATATGTGCAGTCAGGTTATAAATCAGGTTTCTTGTTATGAGTGGAAATAAAGCGACCATATTCAGCATCTGATTTAAGGATATGATCAATGAGCCATTGCCTTAGAAATATGAATATCTCCAGAGAGGTTTCAGCCTTGCCCTGTTTGTAGTCTTGTTGAAATTCCTGAAGCTGTTTGATGTAATTGTTGTGTTCAGCAATATGCTGCTCATACTGGGGATAAGAATTCTCCATCATCCAGAGTTCTTCAGACACAAAATGATAGCTGACATAGTCAGACAATTCATCAAGGAGTTCCCCGCAATTTTCCAATGGAGCATCGTGCACTAATTTTATATATGACTGGTTTAGCAGGTCAACCAAGTGCTTATGGTGCTCGTCAAACGGCTCCACCCAAACTTTGAAGTTGTCATTCCATTCAACAACCGGCATTTTATTTACCATCCAGTAATTTGATTGCAGCAATCATACGTACAAGCCGGCTATTGTCAAGCTAAACAAACAGCAAAAAAAATCTGATCTCTCAGGCCACCGAAGCAGCAACGGAAGAAATCAATCTCTGGCAAAGCCGCCCCTTGGACGAATTTTTAATTACATCGAAATGTTCTACAATCCGATCCGTCGTCACGGTTACAATCACGATCTGTCACCGGTTGAGTTTGAAAGACGACTCTTCATGAAAACAGCGAGTGTCTAGATAACTGGTGGCGATTCACACCTCTCAGATGCGGACGGCTGACACCGCCGGTCAAGGGCGCACCCCGATGGCCGAAGCATGAAACCGAGTACTTGCATTGGTCGTTTTATTGGTCTATATTTAGGCCGTAAAAAGATCCATATCAAGGAGGTAAAACAATGAGAGCTATTTCAATCAGTAATGACATTGTTCCAATCGCAGAATTTAAAACCAACATTTCCAAGTGGTTCAAAACACTTCAAACCTCCAGACATCCACTTATCATTACCCAAAACAGCAAACCAGCTGGTGTACTGCTGTCCGCTTCGGATTACGATGAATTAGTTTACCGAAAATCCTTTCTTGATTCTGTTGAGAAGGGGATTGCAGACGTTGGAAGCGGGCATACCCAGACTACAAGCGAACTACGAAAAGCCCTGCAATCTCGAAGAAGTGCTGGTAATCCATGAGCGTAACATGGTCACGGGAAGCTGGCGAAAATCTGCTTGATATAGAGGATTTCATTGCACGTGACAGCCTGGAGCGCGCTGTCCGGTTTGTTGATGCCCTCATTGACCACACTGAAGCAATTTTGGCTGACAATCCGAGAAGCGAAAGGACTGTACCTGAAATAGGTAGTCATGATATTCGAGAGCTTACTTACCAAGGATATCGCATTGTCTACCGATTGAATGGTGATCGTATCGATATACTTACGGTTTTTGAAGGGCATCGGCTATTGCGACTAAATGAATCAGGCGGTTAGGAGTTAATGAATACAGATGCTAAAAGGAGAAAGGCTATTTTTCAGCGACTAATCTGAGAAAAAGCCTTTCTCATATTTCAGGACCGGGGGACATACCCAACCACTCGGCAAGACTCACCGAGGGCGGGTCAGGCTCGGCACCGTTGGACAGATAACGGAAGGCATGAATATTACCAACGACGTTATAAAACAACAAAAAGGAGTGATATATGCACCTGAGTGAATGGCTCACCGTACTTATAATTGGTTGGTTCGTTGTAATCACTCCCGGCCCCAATATGGCCATAGTTATCCGGAATAGCCTTGTTCATTCACACAGAGCAGGCGTATATACTGCGGCAGGGCTTGCATTTGGCAATCTAATTCATATTGCTTATTGTTTAGTCGGCATTGGTCTCCTCATCAGTAAATCGATCCTTTTATTTAATATAGTCAAGTGGCTTGGTGCAGGTTACTTAATATATCTTGGCTTCAAATCATTGCGCGCTCAACCGCATCCTTCTTTTATTCAAGAAAACTCAAGCCCTTCATTCACAGGGTTTTCCGCGTTACGCACAGGTTTTTTCACCGATTTGCTCAACCCCAAAGCAACACTATTTTTTCTTGCGCTCTTCACGCAAATTATTCGTCCAGGCACACCGTTTCTTGCACAAACAGTCTACGGTATAACAATCGTGGTGCTGGAATTTGGGTGTTTTGCCATTCTTGCCGCAATCATTGGCCACCACTCTGTGCGACAAAGAGTTGAATCAGTTAGTCACTGGATCGAACGTGTTACAGGCATAGTTTTAATTGCTCTGGGTATAAGAGTCGCTTTTACAACCTCAACTCGATAAGAGAACTTGTAAGGGAGAGAATTCGGAGTTTGAATCAGGCATGCTTCATCGGATGTTCTTTCAACCATTCCCGCAATGCTTCGTTCATGCGGGTCTGCCCCCCCCTTACCTTGACGTTGTCAGGAAAGATTGGAGGGGTGAGTTCTCCAAAACCGATCATGGGGTGAGACCTTACTCTGTCAACGGCATGATATATCTCATATCTGATTCGAAAGGAAACCTTCCGTGAAAAAAATCATTGTCATAATGACCACCCTGTTTTTTTGGACACAAGCTGGTATCGGTGCAGAGTTGAAAGGTGCAAGGATTGACGGTTCGATCAAGAACTCCGGGACGCGCCCCTCTGTTGTCGATATGTTTAAGGCAGCTGGCGCGGGCGACAAGAAGGCCCCGGGGGACAGCGGGAACACCGAACGACCGGCACCGTTGCGGGTGCTGACGTGGAACCTGTGGAACCTGCCCGAGGAGTCAAGCTGCCTCTTCCAGCCGGAAGGGCAGAAGTGCATCTTCTCTGTGGCGGGACTACACACCTCCGAACGGCTTCCGCACCAGGCGCGAAGAATCCTCTCGGGACACTACGATATCGTTGCACTCAATGAAGCATGGACTGATACGACTCAGGAAGGTTTTGCCGATCTCCTGGCCGGGGATCCGGATTACAAGGATTCCGATCTCCATGATGCATACAAAGGTTTAACGGATTCTACGACGCCGGCCCTTGGCCAATTGCCTCACTACGTGGCTGAGATGGAACTCTCACCGGGACCGGGAAATCCCGGCGATTTTTCAACCGGAAACGGTTTGGGAATCTTTACACGCCTACGCCCCTACCCGCGCTCAGACCTTCCGTCTTATACCGACTATACCCATTTTGACCATCACCAATGCCTTGGCATGCCGGGAAATGGCGGCTATTGGACCCTCACCGCCAGTAAATCGCTGAACTACGATCCGGTCAAAGGCTGTTCCGCCGCATTGCACACGTTCCTCGATGCCCATCCGGCAGACCCCAACATCCAGATACCGATCAATCCGAGGGAATATCCGCAGCTCTTTAACAAAACCTGCGCCGGAGAAGATTGTCACGCGTACAAGGGGATCATATGGGTGCGTGTCTGGAATACCCGTACAGGAGCCCCTCTCAATATTTTTGTTACCCACACTCAGGCCGATTATCCCGAGACGGTTCCACCGCTTGATTATCAGAAAATACGAGCGCAGCAGTTCGAACAACTTCGCGCTTTTATCAAGAAGATGGCCCGTGACGAGGATGTACTGGTTCTGGGTGATTTCAATACGCTGGGGGATAACGGCAGTTATATTTTTGGCACACCGCTGACATCCGCCGGCGAATATCCGGCGCAGATTGCCGGATCAGGCGGGCTTGCCGGCATGGGGATCAAAGATCTGTGGCGGGTGTCGAGTCCTGCGCAGGACCCCGGTTTTACACGCAATTTTGGTGACGGTGCCGAAGCCAAGTACGTGATGAATGACAACGATTACGGGGATCCATACCCGCAGCGCCTCGATTACATTGCGGGCCGCATCGGAGGCGGTGCCAGCAACCGGCCGCAGCCGTGTATCGGCCACATGCGGGTACGGCACGATTTTGATGTCTACCCGCCGCTGGACGGTGCAGGTCATGACCTCTCCGACCATTGGCCTGTGGAGGCGATTATAACCGCCAGCGGCAGCCACTGTTCTCCCCAGACAGCGCTGACCGTGTCCCAGAAAGGGACCTTCGATCTCAATCTCAGCATTCCAGGTCCCGGAGCGTATCAGTGGCTCTACTTTCCCGAAGGTGGCGCATTCCGTTTTCGTCATGGGCATCTGAAAGATGGCACACAGATCGATGCCGAGGCCTATTACGACTACAACATTTCGGACCCCATCTCCGAATTGCCGGACGAGTATTCCCGAGAACTTGGTCCCGTTTTCGCGGTAAACAAACCGTTCTACCTGCGGCTCAAGGCACGGAATGACACTTCGTATGGTGCCTTCGTACAGACCGTCGTTGAAATGGATGGTTCCACATTCGAGAAGGCGTTTCCGATCGGCTTCACCGATCTTGGCAGTGTGAGTGTGTACGGCCTGAAATGCTGCGACATCTTCAAACATTTCGATAATCCACCCAACAGCCAGCCCCAGCAGTCCTTCTTCTTCCGGTTCAATCTCCAGCAGGCGTGGAATAAAGAACCCCAAAAGATGGAATTAAGCTGGATGCCAACAGACAAGAACGGTAATTGGACAACAACACCTGGTCAGGTCCTTCAGTTCGACTTTCTTGACAGCAAGAAGAATTTGTTGAGCAAAGGCGCACCCATAACGTTGGACAACTATTACAAGCCAGTGACTTTTGCCGTACCGAAACTGCCGGAGCCGGCCCAGGGGCTCCGACTGGCGATCCACAGGGTTGACACGTCGGCACCCAGCTGGTTCCGGATGGGGTTTGCTACCGATCTCAGGAAATTTGAGCTGCTGAAAATCGTGAATAAAATTCCCGAAGACAATGCGGTCGTCGGCTGGGCAACGGACGAGCCGTTCGTGAAGATGATTGTTGACAATAAATCCCTGCCGCTCCTCTATTCACTGCATCTCGACAAAGGTTCAACCTGGTCCCATTTCAATAGCTGGTCACCGGGCAAACATCCCGATGCAAAGAATATCCTGTTCAAGAATAGCCTGGAATTCAACCTCTATGAAAGCAATGAGGTGGATAATAATCTGGTTACCGGACCGTTCGACTGGACCGGTGACTATCAGCACCTTGGCAGCGCAAGTTTTGGCAACAGTGGTTTTGGCAAGGACCGGGTTTGTGATGAGCTCAGCTTTGAGGAACATGTGGCGCCGCCAGACTGGGTATATAGCGTTTGCTACCGACTGAGCCTGCCGGACCAGTAATGCGGGGAAATGGTTACAGAATGCAGAATCAATCAGGAGACAGACCGGATCGGCTCCATTTCTAACGGTCGAAGTATGATTTCAGTGCTATTCTCTGACATAGAATTCCATTCGAAACCGGTCATGCCAAACCAAAACTCCACCACGGTGTGATCTTATTACGATTTGCGCCACCCGCCGCACGTGCGGGGACCAGCCGCGAACCGACGGAAGGAAAGGCCGTCACGCGAATGGACAACGTTCTTATCGTTGTCGGCTATCTACGAAGCCATCAGATCGAACTGGATTGGTTCAGCGGCGCATCAGCCGGCATTGCAGCTGACGGACGGGTCGGTCGCTATGCTCCATTTCCCCCCGTTCCCAAAAACAGAAAGGCCAATGACACAATGAAAAGGCAGATGAGTCAATTTCCATACATTAAAAAGCTGACCCCTGATTACGAGAAGACGATTGCACATCTCCCGCTTCTTAACATTGACTCGCTCCTTATCCCTTCCCCTTATATTCTGGACAAGGCGATTGACATCGATTACGAGCACAGCCTGGTGTGGGAGGAAAAAGGGGAGCTGCTTGGCTATATACTGATCTATGCGACGCCAGACCGGAAGAAATTCCACATTTACCGACAGGTGACCAGCCCCTTTGGGCGCGGCAAGGGTATCGGTACGGCTTTTATGCGTTATCTTGCCCAATCGGTGACCCCTGATGCTCATATCTATCTCTATGTCTGGGATAAACTTATCAGCTCCATTGATTTCTTCAGGAGCAAAGGTTTCTGTATCGAAGATCTGGTTGTTTATCGCAAGATGAAGTTTCACCTGATGTCCGTAACAGCACGGACGCTCAGGGAAAAGGTTGTTTCAACGCAGCGCCCCGAGGTTTCAATTGTCGAAGAGCTGTCAAATGTCCGTCACGATGTAAAAAAATCGCTCAAGGTCCTCTTTGACATGACATCTATGATGTCGGTAGACAATTTCAGCAAGGTTGCCGAGGATATTAACCGCGAGACTACGGTTCTTCTGAACACGCTCAATATGTACGAGGATACGACCCACCTTTCACACAAGGTATCTCTTAACAACCTGATTACTGAACGGGTCATTCCATTTGTGGAAGCGGTCGACAGTACGTGCGAGGTGCGGTTGATCCTCAAGAACCGGATTGATCCGGTCAACGGCAGCTACATAAACTTCAGCCGCGCCCTGATAAATATCGTCTCCAATGCGATGGATGCCATCAAGTCAGCAGGGCGGCCCGGTCTGCTGGAGTTCACGTTGGAGCAGCACGGCGATACCGTTACCCTTGCCATCAATGACAACGGTGTCGGTATTGCGGCAGAGAGATTATTACGCGGCGAGGATAATGTGCCGCTCTTTGTTGGCAGGTCCACCAAGGGTGTCATGGGCGAAGGGGTCGGGACAAGGCAGACGTATGCCACATTCGGTGCCGACCACATCTCAGTGGAAAGCCGGGAGGGAGAGTTTACCCGCTGGACCATCTCCCTGAAGAGAAGTACCACACGGGATGATGCGCTGCTGGCGGACCTGGGCAGCAGATATATCAGGTTCATCAAGTCAACGCAGATGATTCAGCTCAGTGCAGACAGCGGCAGGGATGAAATTGCCGCCTTCATCTGGCAGCTCCGGCAGATGGAGCTGTTCAGCTACGACCTTATCTATCATTTCAGCAGGTATAATAATGTCCGTGACATCTTCCAGAGTATCTTGCAGTACCGTTTTGGCGGCACATCTTTCAGCCTCCTGAAAGACGAAGTGAGAAAATGCCGCATAGATAATCCCTCTATCGGGTCCTGGCTGTTGGGGATGACCAGCCGTATCAGCAGGAACGAGACCTACATTGCCCAGCATGTACCGTATCAAGAGTTCAAGGATGTATTGTTCCAAAGCTACAGTCAAGCGGTCGGTCGCACCATAATATTCACCCTTGACCCCGAAAACGGCAAGTTCCTGATGACCGATCGCAAATTCGCCGAGCATCTTGACTTTGTGCCGTATCTCTCCCGCGACAGGGATTATCTGCTCCGAGGAGAACTTGTCGGTGACGTGCGGAATATCAACAGTCCCATCTATCTTGGGGTCTGGACGGTAAAGGATCTGCCCGACCTGCACCGTAAGCTGCAGCTGATACGGAGCGGCGCCAGGCAGTTGCTGGAGATGGGGCTTGACCGGGAAAAGCGCATCGCATTTTATACAACCACCTACAATAGTAGTGACAAAGAAATCGACACCTTGAAGTCGGTCACACTTGGCGAGATGGCATCTCTCGAAGATATGGATCTGAATCGCTTCATACGGCACGCAGACAACGATATGAGCGGTGTGTTGCTCACCACCTAGAATTAACAGAACAACTTTTACCGGGTTGTGTGGATCTCAGACATGATACCCGAAAGACATCAATGAGAGCAGCAGCCTGAACGGAGCAAACAACCGCAAGAGCCCAGTCAAACCGGCATTCGCCGGACTGGCAATTAACAATTAATTCAGCGGTAATGATGAATTGATACGTAAAGTAACAATAATTGCCCGGGAGGTCATAAACTATGAGCTTTATCCTTGCCCTTGATCAGGGGACGACCAGTTCCCGTGCTCTGGTATTCGACCATGGTGGTACGGTCCGTGGTCTCGCCCAGAAAGAATTCCGTCAGTTCTTCCCCGCTCCCGGCCTGGTGGAACACAACGCCGAAGAGATCTGGGCGTCACAGCTGGGCGTAGCGGTAGAGGCCATTGCCCGTGCCGGAGTATCAGCCGCTGATATTGCCGCCATCGGCATCACCAACCAACGGGAAACAACCGTCGTCTGGGACCGCAGGACCGGGACACCGATCCATCATGCCATCGTCTGGCAGGACCGGCGCACCGCGGCGGAGTGTGACCTGCTCCGGACCAGGGGACATGAGCAGCTCTTTCGGGAAAAAACCGGACTTGTTCTGGACCCCTATTTTTCCGGCACCAAACTGGCCTGGCTGCTCGACAATGTGCCGGGCGCCCGGGGCAGGGCCGAGGCGGGAGAACTTGCGTTCGGCACAATTGATTCCTGGCTGGTCTGGAACCTGACGGGTGGCGAACGCCATATTACGGACGCCAGCAACGCCTCCCGCACACTGATGTTCAACATCAACACCGGCACCTGGGATCATGACCTGCTGGATCTGTTCCGTATTCCCCCGTCCATTCTCCCTGAAGTTGTCCCGTCAAGCCAACTCTACGGCTACACAGCGGCCCGTTTTCTCGCCGCACAGATTCCGATTGCCGGGATAGCCGGCGACCAGCAGGCGGCACTGTTCGGCCAGCTCTGCGACCACCCCGGCATGGTTAAAAATACCTATGGCACCGGTTGTTTCATGCTGATGCATACCGGTGCCCAACCAGTAACATCCGGGCACAACCTCATTACCACCGTGGCGAGCCTCACAGGCAACCGGACTGAATATGCCCTGGAAGGGAGTGTGTTTTCGGCCGGTGCGGCGGTGCAATGGTTGCGGGACGGTCTCGGCATCATTCGTACCTCAGCTGACGTCGAACCGCTGGCCGCCTCAGTACCTGACAATGGCGGTGTCTACCTTGTCCCTGCCTTTACCGGTCTGGGTGCACCACACTGGGATCCCTATGCCCGTGGTTCTCTCTTCGGCATTACCCGCGGTACGACCGCTGGGCACATTGCCCGGGCAACTCTGGAAAGTATCGCCTTTCAGACCGCTGACCTCCTGGAAGCCATGGAAGCGGATTCCGGAACACCGCTGGCCGAACTGCGGGTCGATGGCGGTGCCACCGCCAACGATCTGCTGATGCAGTTTCAGGCCGATCTTCTTGGTGTCCCGGTCGTGCGGCCACAGGTGCGTGAGACAACAGCACTGGGAGCAGCCTACCTGGCGGGACTGGCGGTCGGCTACTGGCAGAACCGGGATGAACTCCGCCAGCTCTGGCGGGCGGAACGTAGCTTTACACCGGCCATGGAGCGGAACAGGGCCGCCGAACTCCGTCATCTCTGGAGCCGGGCACTGGAGCGTTCAAAGGGATGGGCACAGCCATGAAACGTGAGGAATTAGTACAACAACTTACCGACGAAACAGTCTGGGACATGATCGTTATCGGCGGAGGAGCCACCGGGCTTGGTACGGCGGTTGAAGCTGCGAGCCGCGGGTACCGGACACTGCTGCTTGAGCAGGGAGATTTCGCCCAGGGGACGTCAAGCCGCAGTACAAAACTGGTTCACGGCGGCGTGCGTTACCTGCAGCAGGGGAACCTGTCGCTGGTGCTGGAAGCGCTGCGGGAGCGCGGCCTGCTGATTCGCAACGCACCCCACCTGGTGCATAATCAATCCTTCGTCGTGCCGATCTACGACTGGTGGGAAGGCCCTTTCTACGGAATCGGTCTCAAGCTGTACGACGTTCTGGCCGGCAAACTGGGACTTGGGCCATCACGACTGTTGTCACGGGAGGAGACCCTGCAACAGATTCCGACTGTTGAACCTCATGGCCTGCGCGGTGGCGTAATCTACCATGACGGCCAGTTTGACGATGCCCGTCTCGCAATCAGCCTTGCCCTGACAGTGACCGATCTGGGCGGCACTGTGCTTAATTATCTACCGGTCACCGGGATCACCTCTGTTGATGGCATGGTATCAGGCGTTGAAGCGCAGGACAGAGAGAGTGGACGCCGGTTCAGGATGAGTGGACGGGTCGTCATAAATGCTGCCGGGCCGTTCATTGATCGTATACGCCAAATGGTGAATCCCGCAGCCAAAGAGTTGATTACCCCGAGCCAGGGAATTCATCTGGTGCTTGACGGTTCGTTCCTTCCGGGTGAAAGCGCCATCATGGTGCCCCATACCGATGATGGCCGGGTCCTGTTTGCGGTCCCGTGGCATGGCCGGACAATCGTCGGCACCACTGATACGCAGATCCCCACAGCCACTCTTGAACCGCGTCCGCTGCCGGACGAGGTTGACTTCCTGCTCACCCATGCGGCACGCTATCTGACCCGTCATCCGAGGCGTTCTGACGTACTCAGCGTCTTCGCCGGAATCCGCCCTCTGGTCCACGGCAGCGACGGCGGCAGTACCGCGTCCCTCTCCCGTGATCACACTCTGTTGGTGGAACAGAGCGGACTGGTGACCATCGCAGGAGGCAAATGGACCACCTACCGAAAAATGGGGGAGGATACGGTCAACGCCGCAGCCCAGGTAGCCGGCTTGGATGACCGTCCTTCAGTCACCGCCCAACTGAAGATTCACGGCTGGCTGGAGGGAGGAAATGCCACCGACCCGCTGCAGGTATACGGTAGTGACCAGGCGAAACTTGAACAGTTGCTGGTGGAGCACTCGACCTGGCGTGAAAAGCTGCATCCAGGACTGCCCTATTGTGTCGGTGAAGTCGTATGGGGAGTGCGCTACGAAGGTGCGCGGAGTGTCGAGGATATTCTTGCCCGCCGCACCAGAGCTCTGCTGCTTGATGCCAGGGCCAGCATCGCCGCTGCACCGAAGGTTGCTGAACTGATAGCTGTGGAACTTGGACACAGCCGCGACTGGCAGGAGTCGCAGGCTGCCGCGTTTTCAGAATTAGCGGGAGGTTATCTGCTGGAGTAAGGTACCGGACGTGTCGTTAGACTTCAAAAACAACCGTTCCCCCGAACGCTTTTTCAAAGAGATCTTTTTTGGAATTTCCTCCAAAGACTTCTACTGAGATGTCCTCAGTTCCGAGCAGTTTAATTCGGAAGGCTTCACTGTTTCGCGTGAGCGCCACCACTTCAACAAGCCCGCTCCGGCGTCGGTCAAGGCCGTCCGACAATCGCAGAATACCGCCAAGGCGACTGACAATCTGCTGATCCTTCGGGTCAAGTCTCTCGTATTCTGAGTGTTTCTTCTTCGGCAGTGATTTACGATGATAACGGGCAATCAGAGCCATCATTTCCCGTTCCCGCGGCGAAAAACCAAACAGTTCGGCGTGGCGGATCAGGTGGTGCGAATGCTTGTGATGGCTGTTATAGCTGATAAAATAACCGACGTCATGGAGCAGAGCTGCCGATTCGAGAAGTTTCCGGTCGTTCTTCTTCAGTCCGAATTCTTTTGCAATCGCATCATAAATACAGAGGGAAACCTTGGCAACATGGCGTGAATGTGGTTCATCAAAGTGGCACGAACGGGCAAACTCAAGGACAGATTCCTTCCAACTTCGCTGAGTTGACGATTCAGGGAGCAGCTTTAGCCGTTTCATACAGCTGATAATCAACCCTTCACGGATGCCTCGCTCGTTAACCAGGAGCATATTGGCTCCGAAGTACTTCATCATCTCATCGATCACGACCAAACCGGCAACGATGATATCGGCTCGATCCGGGTTAAGACCGGGTATATTCCTCAATGACTTTACATCCTTGCGTGCCAGCATCGCCAACAGGTGCACGACTTCCGAGCGGAGGACCTCGAAACCGTGGGAGGTGGAGTACGCCTGACGACGCATGCTCATTACCATGCTTGCCAGGGTCGTAATAGTACCTCCGGAACCGATGAAGGTCTGCACGGTAGGACGTTCATCAATAAACGCATTCTTCATTTCAGAGCGGACATAACTCCTGAGTCTGCTTATTTCAGAATCGCTTACCGGGTCAGATTTTATAAAGCGGTCGGTCATGCGTACGGCGCCAAGTTCAAGCGAGTGGCAACTCTCAACATGATTGGCCACGGCACTCATGATCTCCACACTGCCGCCACCAATATCGATGATCATATAGCGCTTGCCGCTCATATCAAAATTGTGTCGCACAGAGAGAGCAACCAGTTCTGCCTCCTCGTCTCCCGATATAACCCTGATTTCCCGTCCGAGTTCACGATTCAGGACAGTTACAAGTTCATCGCCGTTGGACGCGCTCCGCACGGCACTGGTGGCAACCGCTTCAACATCAGTCACTTTCAGACCATCTATCAGCTTGCGGATGCGCGACATTGCATCGACTGCCCGGGCAAACGCCGCTGCCGAAACAGCACCGGATGCCGCCAGATTTTCACCGAGCCGCACGGTCGCCTTTTCATCATCGAGTATCATGTAGCGCCCCTGCTGATCTACTTCTACAACGATGCAGCGGATCGAATTTGTACCTATGTCAATGGCGGCAAGCCGACTTTTATTCATGGAACACCTCCTGATGAATGTGAGAGACACTATGCATCAACAAAAGACAAAAGAAAAGGCGAAGCCGTTGGCGGCTCCGCCTTTTTTCACACACTGTACATTTGTAATACTATGCGGCGTCTATTTTGGAGCCGTCAAGATTAAATCCAAGCGCTTCCTTACGGGAGAGCTTGATCTTGCCGTTCTTGTCTACGCCGATACATTTGACCAGAACCTTGTCACCTTCGTTCATGATATCGGTAACCAGTTTAACTCGAGCGGTGTCAAGTTCGGAAATATGAACCAGGCCGTCCGTACCGGGCATGATTTCGACAAAAGCGCCGAAATCCATGATTTTGCGGACGGTACCCATGTACAATTTACCCTCTTCAGCCTCATCAGTCAGGCCGCGGATCATTTGGATGGCCAGGTCGCAGGCTTCCTTGTTGGTACTGGCGATATTGATGCGCCCGGTATCATCGATATCAACTGTTACACCGGTTGTTTCCGTAATATTACGGATATTTTTACCGCCGGTACCGATGACGTCGCGGATGCGATCAGTTTTGACATAGATTGTGGTGATGCGCGGAGCAAAAGGAGACATCTCGGCCCGAGGTGCGGCAAGAGTTTCAGCCATTTTGCCAAGGATGTGCAGACGACCTTCGCGTGCCTGTTTGAGAGCCTGCTCCATGATTTCCTTGGTAACTCCGCCGATTTTGATATCCATCTGCAGTGCGGTAACGCCTTCAGCCGTTCCGGCAACCTTGAAGTCCATATCGCCGAGGTGATCTTCATCACCAAGGATATCAGAGAGGATGGCAAATTTATCACCCTCTTTGATCAGACCCATGGCGATACCGGCAACAGGTGCCGTAACCGGAATTCCCGCATCCATCATCGACAGGCAGCCGCCGCAGACGGCAGCCATGGAGGAGGAACCGTTACTTTCAAGCGTCTCGGAAACGACACGGATCGTATACGGGAAATCATCATGGGCCGGGAGTACTGCTGCAAGAGCACGCTCAGCCAGCATGCCGTGGCCGATCTCACGACGACCAGGTCCCAGACGGAAACTGGTTTCGCCAACGGAGAACGGAGGAAAGTTGTAGTGCAGCAGAAAGCGTTTGCGTGACGCACCATAGAGAGAATCAATGCGCTGCTCATCACTGGAAGTACCAAGCGTTGCGGCAACCAGAGCCTGTGTCTCACCGCGGGTAAAGAGCGCCGAGCCATGAACGCGGGGGAGGAACCCGGTCTCAGTGCTGATCGGGCGGATGCAGTTCGTGGTGCGGCCATCAATGCGGATACCGGTATCAAGGACGTCAGCACGGACGCAATCATACTCGAAGTCACCAAGAAACGCCTTAATCTGCTTTGCCGAGCCTTCAAACTCTTCCTTGAGTGCATCGATCGTTTCTGTCTTGATCAGATCTATCTGGTCATGGCGCTCATTTTTTGCTTTAAGCTTAACGGCATCGCTGATGCGATTGTAGGCAAGTTCCTTCACTCGTGCGAGCAGGACTTCATCAACAACAACCGGCTTGACAGCCCGCTTTTCAACACCGGCAAGTTTCTGCAGTTTTTCCTGGGCTTCAATCAGCGGCAGCATCGCCTCTTTGGCAAAAAATACACCCTCCAGCAGATCAGCCTCAGAGACAAACTTCGCTTCACCTTCAACCATGATGATGGCATCGCGACTTGCAGCAACAACTATTTCAAGATCACTCTTTTCCAATTCTTCAGCAGTCGGGTTGCAGATGAACGTGCCGTCTACACGTGCCACCTTGGCACCGGCAATCGGGCCGTTGAACGGGATGTCAGAGATCATCAAAGCTGCAGAGGCTCCCATCATTGACAATATCCCCGGGTCATTATCCTGGTCAGCCGAAACAACTGTTGCGATAATCTGGGTGTCATTCAAAAACGTCTCAGGAAACAGCGGACGAATAGGACGGTCGATCAGACGACAGGTCAGCGTTTCAGGATCAGTCGGGCGCGCTTCGCGTTTGAAAAAGCCTCCCGGAATCTTGCCGCCGGCGTACGCCTTCTCGGTGTAATTAACGGTCAGCGGGAAGAAGTCCTGCCCCTCTTTCGCTTCTTTTGCTGCCACTACTGTTACGAGTACTACTGTATCGCCACAACTGACGACAACAGCCCCGCTTGCCTGTTTCGCCATTTTTCCGGTAGACAGCGTAATTGTCCTGCCCCCGAACTCAACCTGAACACTTTGTTCCATATATGTTTCTCCTCTTCGGTTGCGTTGGGGCCGTCGTCACAGTCTCTGCGGCGCAAACGACGCAGAGACTCCAACCACGCCCCCAACAAATATAAAAAGGGCCGCAAAGCCCTTTTCTTAAATGAGCATACTGTAATCAGTGAGGCGGTATATCCGGTTTGACAGGTATACCGCCGTTTACTATCTACGAATGCCGAGTCTTTCGATAACTGTTTTGTATCTGGCTACTTCCTTGCCCTTCAGGTAATCCAGCAGACGCCTTCTCTGGCCGACAAGTTTGAGAAGGCCACGGCGGCTGTGATGATCTTTCTTGTGTGTTTTAAAATGCTCCGTCAAATAGGTGATACGCTCGGTCAGAATTGCGATCTGAACCTCTGGTGAACCTGTATCACTGTCGTGTTTCTTGAATGCATTGATTATTTCCTGCTTTTTTTCGGTTGCCAGCACTGTTTGCTCCTCCATGAAACTAATTAATGGGATTACGAAATCAGGGGGGGAACCCCGAAACGTATGAAACTGAGTTGGGAAATTTATCACACTGCTATGAGCATGTAAAGGCAATTATCAAACCAGTACCCGCTTTAATACGATAGCAATATCAGAATCACGACCAGGGCTCAACGTTGCTATGGCAACAAGACCCCCTTCTGACGTCAGTCGTACTGTTGTGCCACAGGGATATGTAAGTGGCGCTTCAAGAAGTGTCGCGTTCCAGGATGGCGACCTCCCGAAACGGAGTCCTTCCAATCCGTCAGATGTCAATGGAATTTCGGGAAGATGTCCAAGCGCAGCCATTGGAGAAAGACAGAGAGAACTGACTGTCCCCTCGCCTACTGCAGTTTCCAGTTCAGCAAGAGTGACCGCATCCTCAATTTTG
>JAQTXD010000160.1 GCA_028688955.1 Desulfuromonadaceae bacterium | reverse complement strand
CAGATCCAAAGTGACACGAGTATGGCCTCTGGCCATATCCCGATACCAGTCCATATAGTAGTTTTGCATCGGATCCCCGGCAGGCGGCTCAATCTTTACCACATCGGCGCCCATACGGCTCAGACGCTGGGCAGCAGCTGGTCCAGGCAGGTTAAGCGCCATGTTTACAATTTTGATACCGTCAAGCACGCCCATCTCGGTTCTCCTTAGCATTTGCAACTATCAGTAAACTGCATCCCTACTTCTCTATCCCAACCCTGGCCTGCACTCCCTGCTGGTAATAGTGCTTGATCTCACACATCTCCGTAACCAGATCGGCTGCTGCAATCACCCGTCCGTCGGCGCTACGCCCGGTCAGCACCAGCTCGACATTGGCAGGTTTTTCCGCTATTAAACGGAGTATGTCATCAACGGTAATCACTCCAAACCAGGCAGCTCCGTTGATCTCATCAAGGACCACCAGATCATACTCACCGTCTGTCAGCGCCTTGCCGGCTAACACAAGAGTTTCCCGCGCAATGCGGATATCCTCCGGGTCGAGGTTGTCCCTGAATATCCAGCCATCCCTCCCGGTCTGGTGAATTGTCAACTGTGGGGCCAGTTTTTGAGCCGCCAGGTGTTCGCCATACTCTCCGCCGCCTTTGATGAACTGGATCATACAGACCCGCAACCCGCGCCCTACCGCACGAAGGGCCAGACCCAGGGCAGCTGTTGTTTTCCCTTTGCCGTTACCGGTATAAACCTGCACTAATCCTCGTTCAAGGGCCACAGCCGCCACCTATCTCGCCAGTTTCGCCGTAAACGCCGGTACAAACTGCATGACATCGGCCACTACCAGCACATCGGCAATTTCCCCGATCGGTGCATCCTTGTCCTTGTTGATGGCGATGATGAAGTCCGACTTCTTCATCCCGGCCAGATGCTGAATCGCGCCGCTGATGCCGCAGGCGACATACAGTTTCGGCGATACCGTCTGGCCGGTGGTGCCGACCTGATGGCTGTGATTAACCCATTCGGCGTCCACCACCGGGCGGCTGGCGCCCAGTTCACCGCCGAGCGCCGTGGCCAGCGCCTGGATAACCGGGATATTGTCCTTCTTGCCGACGCCCCGGCCGGCAGAGACAATGATCTCGGCTTTGGCCAGATCCACATCTTTCTTTTCAGCCGCTTCATAGCCGATGAATTCAAGCGTGCCTACTCCTGTCGCAACCGACTTCTGGATGGTTGGTGTGCCCCCCGGCTGCACAGCGGTGAAGGCGCCGGCCTGGATCGTTATCACCGCTCTGCTCGTGGCAGGCTTGACACTGCGACGCATCTTGGCGTTGCAGCAGCCGACTTCAAAGCCGCCATCCGTAATGGCAATCACTTCCGATATCTGGGCGATCTTCAGTGCAGCCGCAACCCGCGGAGCCAAATCCCAGCCATATGACGAGTGCAGAAAGACGATATAGTCAGGGTTTTCTTTCTGTACCGCGTCCAGGATCAGCTGTTTGTGCAGGTCGGGATTATACTCACCGCAGGCTGCCGCATCAGCCAGATAGAGCGTTCCGCCATAGAGCGGCAGTTGAGATTCGCTACCCACCAGCAGCATGGAGCTATCGGCGCCCAGCTCTGCGGCAAAGCCGAGCAGTTCGTAGGTGGATTCGAGCAGTTTTACTTCGCGGTATTCACCGATCAATAGTGTTTTCATGAACGTCTCCTATCTCAATACCGCTGTTTTGTCTTTGAGGATCGCTATGACCTTTTCCACCATATCTCCCACATCACCTTCGAGAACGATACCGCCTCCTTTTTTTGCGGGGGGATGGAAACTGGCCGTAGTTGCCAGAGATTCTTCCTTAAGGAGGTCGGCTACCGGAATAGCAACGATCTCTTTCTTCTTCGCCTTCATGATGTTGGGGAGGGTTGGGTAGCGCGGCACATTGAGGCCGAGCTGGCAGGTGACGAGCGCCGGGGTCTTCAGCTTAACGACCCCCTTGATGCCACCTTCCAGTTCGCGTTTGGCGGTAATAGTGCCGTTGTCATAGTCGAAGCCGACGATAGTTGTGGTGCAGGCGAAGCCGAGCAGCTCGGCGACGGTGACGCCGACCTGGGCCGAGCCGCGGTCCTGGGACTGCATGCCGGTGAAGATGACGTCGAACCCTTTGTCTTTGGCGTAGGCCGAGATTATCGAAGCAATCTGCCACGGGTCCTTGGATGAGGCAGCAGGATCCTGGATATGGGCAGCGTTATCGCACCCCATGGCGAGGGATTTCTTGATCGCCTCGACGACGCGATCAGGGCCGATGGAGAGGACTGTCAGTTCGGTGCCTTCCCCCAGCTTTTCCCGCAGTTGAACAGCCTGCTCTACCGCATATTCATCATATTCGTTCATGCGGAAGGCGAGGTCTGTTTCGTTATACCAGACGCCTTCTGCGTTCGGCTTGAAGCGGGATTCCAGGTCCGGGACCTGCTTGATGCAGACGAGCAGTTTCATGGATACCTCCAGTAAATTCTTTTGAAACACAGAGCAACGGAGCTACGGAGAAAACCAGACTTTTTTTTGGGGGAAACCAACTTCTATTTTTGCTTTACCCTCATTTTTTTGTTTTGTTTTTGCATCTCTCTGTTACTCCGTTGCTCTGTGTTATAGTGTGGTTAAGCACTTATCCGTTCAGCAACAATCTCCGCCAGATCCCTGACCTGCAGCTGTCCTTCCGCCCCGCCGGTTTTGATGCCGTCCTCGAACATGGTGAGACAGAAGGGGCAGTTGGATATCAGGGTCGGCGCACCGGTGTCGACCGCCATCTTGACCCTGGCTTCGCTGATCTTGCTCCCCAGTTTCTCTTCGGCGATGATGCGGCCGCCACCGGCGCTGCAGCAGAAGCTGTCGTAGCCGCTTTTGTCCATCTCGGTGATGGTGCCGCCGGCTTGCCTGAGAATATTGCGCGGCTGCTCGATGATGTCCATGTAGCGGCCGAGATAGCAGGAGTCGTGATAGGTGAAGCTGAAGGGCTCCGGTGCCAGCTTGAGCTGATTACTGTTCAGCAGACTGTTGATGTAGGTGCTGTAGTGCTCGACCGGGATGTCCAGCCCGAGGTCTTTGTAGTCGCGCGCCAGGGTGTTGAAGCAGTGCGGGCAGGTGGTGACTATTTTTTTGACGTTGTATGCCTTGATCAGCTCGATGTTTTCGTTGGCGGTCATCTGGTAGAGGTATTCGTTACCCAGTTTCCTGACCGGTTCGCCGCAGCATTTTTCTTCTTTGCCGAGGATACCGACTTTTACGCCGGCGGCGCTGCAGATTTTTATGAAGTTGCGGGCTATTGCCTGGTTGCGTTTGTCGAAGGAGGCGTAGCAGCCGACGAAGTAGAGGATATCAACGTCGCTGTCCTGTTCCATCACGGAGAGCTGCAGGCCGTCCGCCCACTCGCCCCGGGCGGCGTAGGCGAGGCCGAAGGGGTTGCCGTTGACTTCGATGTTGTTGACGGCGGCTTTTACTTCGTCGCCGGGGAAGGCGCCTTCCATGAGAGTGAGATTGCGTCTCATTTCGATGATTTTGTTGACATGTTCGATGTTGGCCGGACAGATGTCCTGACAGGCGCGGCAGGTGGTGCAGGCCCAGAGGGCGTCCTGACTGACCGTTTCGATCAGGCTCCCTGCCGGATTCCCTTCGGCCAGTTCGCCGATCTGTTTGACTATTTTCATCGGCGAGAGCGGTTTGTCGGTGGTGGCGGCCGGACAGCGATCCTGACAGCGCTTGCAGGAGGTGCAGGCGTCGGCATCGAAGATGTCTTTCCAGCTGAGGTCGCTGACGACTGCGGCTCCGAACTGCTCGACCGAATCGTCTTCGAGGTTGATGGTGGCGATGAAACCCTTGGGTTCAAATGGTGCCAGAAAGGCGTTGGCGCTGGTGGTGAATATGTGGCGCAACTTGGTGTAGGGGATGGCGCAGAAGAAGCCGAGTACCAGTGCGAAGTGGAGCCACCAGAGGATCTTGTGGGTAACAAGCAAGGTGCCTGCGGTAAGCGTTGTAAAGAGCTGGCCGGCGAGCAGGCCGCCGGGCGAGAAGCGGGCCAGGGCGGGATTCTGCTGCAGCTCGGTGGCGGCCATGCGGG
>JAQTXD010000006.1 GCA_028688955.1 Desulfuromonadaceae bacterium | reverse complement strand
TGACCGACCAGTCGCTCACCGCTATCCGAAATAGCTACCATTGAAGGTGTCGTGCGCCCCCCCTCGGAGTTGGCTATAACAATCGGCTCACCACCCTCCATAACTGAAACACAAGAGTTGGTTGTTCCGAGATCGATTCCGATTACTTTACTCATGACGTGTCGTCCTCCTTTTTAGATGCTCTGTTGGCAAGATATTCATCGTGTGTATAAAAAACAAGGTCTTTGAAAAATTAATTTAACGATGTGGCAACCGTCACCATTGACGGCCGAAGCAGGCGTTCTTTAAGCATGTACCCTTTCTGATATTCGTCAACAACAGTATTGGGCTCGTGCTGATCCGTCGGGACCTGCGCCATCGCCTGATGAAAAGCCGAATTAAACGGCATACCCACGGCTTCAATCGGGGTAACGTTAAACTTTTTGAGCGTGGCCAGCAGCATCGAATGCGTCAGGCGGATCCCCTCGATAAGACCTCCGAGACCATCTTCAGAGGCATGCGTCAAAGCCCGTTCCAGATTGTCAATTACCGGCAGTATCTCTTCAAGCAGCGACTTATTGCCGTAGTTCAGCAATTCCTCCTTTTCCCTCCCTACCCGCTTACGGTAATTTTCAAGATCGGCCCGTTCCCGCAGAAAACGATCCCAGTTTTCACGAGCCTCTTTTTCCTTGGCGGCCAATTGTTCTTCAATTGACAATTCAACTTCCGGTGCTTTCGGCACCTCATCACTTATTTTTTCATCTGCACCCGCTTCAACTATCGCAACATCCACAATATCTTTTGGTTCCATGCTCAGTATCCTTTTACCCAAAAATTATTTCACTTCACTTAACAGTTTACTAACCATCCGGGCGGTATAATCAACAATCGGGATCACACTTGAATAACCCATCCGTGTTGGTCCAATTACTCCCAACATGCCGACAGTGTTACTGCTGGTCACAAAACGTGACGTAATCAGGCTGATGCCTGCTGACTGACTGAGCGATGTTTCCGCCCCGATATAAATCTGCACACCCTCGGACTTCATACAACGGGACAAAAGCTGCACCAGCGCTCCTTTTTGCTCAAACGCCTGATAAATTTCCTTCATTTTCGCAGCATCGCTAAACTCAGGCTGATCAAGAATGCGCGCCTGTCCCTCTACAAATATTTCGTCACCTTCGACCCGCACCGCCTGCTCACTAATCTTCAATGCCCGGGCAAGAATCTGGTCATACTGTACTTTCTCGGAAACCATTTCCTCCAGGATCAGCGCGCGAACCTGTGCGATTGTCAACCCCTGCATTCTGTCATTCAGGTAGTTGGCCATCCAGACAAGCTCTTCAGAGCCGTAATCATCTTCTGTCTCGATAAGACGGTTCTGAATGGCACCGTTACTGGAAACGAGGATGGCAAGAATCCTCCTCTGGCCGATACGGATAAATTCGATATGTCGGAACATATCTGCAGTAAAACTGGGGGCAATCACAATACCCATATAGTTTGAGAGTTGAGACAGCGTCCGGCTCGTCTCTTTCAGAATCCCGGACAAGCCGATTCCGGCCTGACGGCAGTGGCTGATAATATGGCGTTTTTCAACGCGACTGACCTGACGCAATGCGACCAGAGAGTCCACATAAATCCGGTAGGCCTTTTCAGTAGGTATTCGGCCGGCAGATGTATGCGGTGATGTCAGCAAGCCCATCTCTTCAAGGTTGGCCATGACATTACGCACGGTAGCTGATGAAAGGGTCAGGGCATGGCGGCGGGCAACGGCACTGCTGCCAACCGGCTCTGCGGTTGCGATATAATCCTCAACGATCGCTTCCAGTATCTGTCTACTACGGGGAGAAAGTTCCACATCCATGTCGTCACCCCAAAAAAATAGCACTCGTCACTGGTGAGTGCTAACAGTCCAAAGGTAATAAGCACCTCCGTATTTGTCAAGGATATTTCTGGGGATTTATCGGCTCAAACATGGTTGCACAGCATTAGTTGTGCGGGGTGGGGGGCAAGATACATCTGTCCTTTCAGGTACTGTTGATCATATCGGTTAGTGTAGTGTCTGAGCAGGGTTAACGGCACAACCAGCGGCAGAAAACCACCGCGGTACCGGCTGATGATATCCAATAGTTCCGCTTTTTCATCATTTGTAAGTTGCTTTTTGAAATAGCCCATGATGTGTTGCAGCACGTTGGTGTTTTTTTTGACTGTAGCATGGAAGGCAAGCCCCTTCATGAACAGCTCTTCGTAATTTTGCATCAGTTCGTGCTGCGGAATTCCGCCACCGTGGGCCACCAGCACCCCCATCTGGCGATATACCTGCGGACTGTGCGCCATCATCAGCAACTTTTGGCCGCTGTGAAACTCCACCAACCGCCCGACCGTTGGTCTCTCCGCGAGAAAATCCTTCCAGTGTCGATAACAAAATATCCGCTCGATAAAATTTTCCCGGTTGGAAGCGTCATTGAGCCGCCCCTCCTCCTCCATCGGCATCATCGGAAAACGGCGTGCCACGGCTGCCGCAAACAGTCCGCTGCCAGCCTTCTTCATCTTACCATTTGTGTACACTTTGACCCGGTACAGACCAGAGCTGGGAGAATTCTTTTTAAAAATGAATCCGCACAGTTCCTCCCGTTCCAACTCTTTTATTTTTACGGAGCAATACTCAAGCATCTGTTCGGTCTTGTCCACACGCGTGTGTCGGGTCATCAACCGGGGAGCAGCGGGATCACCTTCCAGGCGCATCGCCTCCCGGGGAACAGGCAACCCGCAGCCGACCTCGGGGCAGACCGGCAGCAGCGTGAAATACGCCCCCAGAGTATTGGTAATGAAGTGATCATGGGTATGACCACCGTCATAACGAACGTGCTCGCCCAACAGACAGGCACTCACGCCGATTTTGATCGGCGTGGTCACAGAGAAGCCTTCTCGCGATGGAGTGACACAATTTGCGGGAACAGGTCGGCAAGTTCAGGAAATTCAGACAACTGGCGACCACTCTCGATGATATCTTTCAGCGTCCCCGCACCCGAGGTATCGCCATACAACACCGCGCCTACCAATTGGCCGTCCCGACAGAAAAGGGCACTGTACACATCATCCTTCCCAAACTCGTGCATGCTTGTACTGGCATCTTCCGGGTGAATCAGGCCACAGCTGAACAGGTCGATATCAAGCACCTTGATTCTGGTTGACGGGGCAAGACCACTGAACACCGCGCTCCCACCGGCGGCATTACGGCCGGCCACACTTCCCTGAGCATATCCCGCCGGCCAAATCCCGTAGAGCGTGCCGCGATGCTCGGCCACATCTCCGGCAGCAAGAACAGACGGGTCGGAACTGAACATCCGGTCATCAACAACAATGCCACGGTGTACTGTCAGTCCCGCCAACCTGGCCAGATAGCTGTTAGGTCGAACTCCCGCAGTTATCACAACGAGGTCGGCGGCCAGACGACGACCGCTTTCCAGCAGGACCCCGCGTACACTTTCATCACCCACAAGTTCCTGAACTGTTTCGCCGCAGAATACCGTCAGGCCCTGGACCTCAAGGCGTTTTTGCAGCAGATTACCGGCACGAGGAGGCAGTTGACGCGGCAACAGGGACGAGAATCCTTCCACAACAGTGACTACGGCGCCTTGTCGAGACAGCGCTCCGGCAGTTTCAAGCCCCAGGAGACCGCCACCGATGCAGACAACCTGTATCCCTTTTGCAAGTCTCCGCTGAATTGCCCGGGCATCCTCCAGTGTGCGCAATACGGTCACTCCGTCACGCGTTGCACCCGGGAACGGCGGAATAAACGGATGAGAACCGTTTGTCAATACGAGTCGATCATAGCCAATCTCTTCTCCACTGCGCAGATGAACTATCCGCTGTTCCCGATCAAGCGACGTTGCTTCGGCTGAGAGGCAAACAATGCGCTGTTCCTCAAACCATTGCCGGGACTGCATGTACAGCTCTTCTTCCTCTACGTCACCCGCCAGAAAACGCGTCAGATTGAGACGATAATAGGGAAGCGATTCTTCACGGGACACCAACGTTATATCAGCATGGGGCGCCTGCTGTCTCGCCTCCGTTGCCGCCGTCAGCCCTGCGATACCGGCACCGAGTATGACAATACGGTGGATATCGTCCAATTGCCGGACAGAGGAATCCAAGGCATGCACGGGAGCAAACAGACTGCCGGTCGCACTGCAGACAAGGCAGATAGCCGGCGTTTCTGCAGCACTGTGCAGGTAATTGCAGACGCCACAGCGCCAAAGGCCAGTGACAACGGGGTCTTTATGCTCCGAAGTGATCTCGAAGGGACTGAAACAATCCTCCTCTGCGCCACAGATGGGGCAGGATGAGGGTGATGCGTCCCCACTGTGTATATAGCCGCAGACTTCACATTTCCATTTTTTCATGGTGTTGCGCCTGTGTGATAGTCCCAATGGAGCCCGGATTCAACATACGCGGCAATTGTCGCAGCGATCCGCCCTGGCGACATGCGGTCGTTATTAAAGAGCAGGTCATACAGGATCGGATCATGGTCGTCCCGGTTCAGAAAATCCCTGGTGAAATGATCCCGTGCTTTCTGCTGCCTGTGCATAATTTTTTCTGCCGCATCCGGTTCAACCTGCAGGCGGCTTGCAAGCGTAGCAGTCTTAAACGCCTCGGATCCGTAGATTCTGAAATGATAGGAATGATCAATATGACGGGTGATAATTGCTCCTCCCAACTCGGAGATGATAACGTTCCCCTGCTCCGCAAGGGCAACCACGTGACGGCAGAGCAGCTTGAAATATTCGTGATCACTTTTCCATCGTTGTGAAAACGTCGCAAAAACCTCATTCAGGATTTGATTGTTTTCCCCCAGGGTCTGGAGAATTTCCTCTGAAATATTATGGCGTCGAGCAACTTCTTCAAGTATGGCTTTGTCGATCAACACCCATTCATCGCCGGTTTTCTGCATCATAAGCTCCCGCAATCGCTCGGCTACCGGATACCCCTCGCAGCCGAATTCGCGGGATATTGAAATACAGGGACGCGGCTTCGGTTTTCGATGATGGGCCGCCGCCTTTTCCTTCTGCCTGCGGTTGTACTCCTCCAAAGATCCGATCCTCAAGTCCACCGATGGTATCAACAAGTTTTCCGGCATGGCGTCCTCCTTCATTTGAGTATGGATGGTTATTTTCTGCTCTGGTGCCTGTCACTTCCTGTCCGTCTCGGGAACAATCACCAGATCCAATGATCCTCTCTGTTTCCCTTTGCCAGGGTAATGCTGAGTTACCAGCCCCTCAAAACCCTTTGCATCAACCAGAATATGAATGTGCGGGGGCCGCCGTCCATATGGCGGAGGAACGTCGGTCTCCAGATGATACCGCCCGGCATGATCCGAGTAGAGAGTTGCCCGGTGGCCATCATCATATTCCCCTCCCGGTCCCGCCTGCCACACCTCAATCCGGATGTTCGGCAACGGACGGCAATCAGCAGCCGACCGTACCGTACCACTCAGCACATACCCTCTACCAAGGCACGAACGAACCGGAGCGTTCTGTCGATAGAAGGGCCCGACCTCGTCCCACGGAGTCGGAGTACAACTGACGGCCAAAGCTGCACCGCCATTCATGGTCACCAGCAGTAAAGCGCTCAGGCAGATGTCAAAACATCTCACAGCAGCCCGCATTATATCAACAACCTCCTGTCAGCTCAAACGTGACGGTTTCGTATCCACTTTTCAAACGAAATAACCGGCATCACGACTGCGCCTGCCAACGCGGCGTGCAGCCATGCCTCCGCATCAAGTGCGGTTGTCCCGAACAGCTGCTGAAGTGGCGGAACGTAGACGAAACATGCCTGCAACAGCAGCAGCACACTGATACTAACATATATTGCCAAATTGCTGAACATCCCCTGTGACATGAATGAATTACGTAAAGATCGGCAGTTGAGCAGGTAAAATACCTGTGCAAAAGTGATCGCGGTTACGCAACTGGTCTGTGCCTCTGCCAGCGCGGCAGCATGAAGTCGAAATGACTCCGGTCCCGGCCCTGCAATCCGGTAATATTCCAGCAGAAACAGACCGCAGGCAGCTGCGGACATGAGTGTAGCAACCAACAGCAACCGCATCACGATAAAAGCTGAAAAAACAGGCTCAGATGGTGAGCGTGGCTGCCGCTCCATGGCGTTTGGTTCCAGCACTTCAAAGGCGAGAGGGACTGACAGGGTAACACTGGCGATCAGGTTAATCCAGAGGGTCTGGCTGGGTGACATGGCGAGCAAAAGCACATGGCTGCCATCAATCAGGATCGTCGGAAAGAAAAACATGGCGGCGCACAGGGTAAACGCCAGGCCAAGGTTGGCCGGTAATATGAAAACCAGAGATTTGATCAAATTGTCATAGACACGCCGCCCTTCCTCCACTGCCGCCGCAATGGAGGCAAAGTTGTCGTCAACGAGAATCACTGCGGCAGCTCCCTTGGATACCGCCGTACCGGTAATGCCCATGGCGACACCGATATCTGCCTGTTTGAGCGCCGGGGCGTCATTAACGCCGTCCCCGGTCATGGCGACAACGTGTCCCGCTGCCTGCAGCGCCCGTACCAGCCTGATCTTGTGTTCCGGTGCAACCCGGGCAAAGACATTCGTAGCGGCAACAGCCTGCTGCACCTCTGAATCGGACAATCCCTCCAATGCCCACCCCGCCACGGCTGTCTGACCGGCAGACAGCAGATGAAGCTGGCGGCCGATGGCTTCGGCAGTGGTTAGATGGTCACCGGTAATCATTTTGACGACAATACCTGCTCCGTGGCAGACGCGGATGGCATCAACAGCCTCACTGCGAGGCGGATCAATCATACCGATCAGACCCGCAAACGTCAGTCCGTGGGCAACATCTGCAGCAGATATCTGCAAGATGTCACCCGCTTCCCGCCAGGCTAACGCAATGACGCGCATTCCCTGCCGGCCGTAGGTTTCCATTGCTTCCAGCACATTCCGGCGCATGGTTTCATCAAGCTGACAGCGGTCAAGAACCGTCTCCGGCGCACCTTTAAGAAGTACCCGGCTGCCCCCCGCAAAACGATTGAGCGTGGCCATATACTTGATATCAGATTCAAAGGGAATGGAATCGAGACGCTCGTGACTGGCACGCAGTTCATTCTCATCGATTCCGGCTTTCCGCGCGGCTACCACCATTGCTGCTTCGGTCGGATCACCGGAAATAACCCAGGAATCCCCATCCTGACGCAATGTGGCATCGTTACAAAGGACAGCAACCGTAATCAGTTCCTGCACGGCTGCCGTCAGTGAAGTCAACCGTATCCCGTCGTGCTCGACTTCTCCATCAGGAGCATATCCCACACCTGATATGCGATATTCGTTTCCTTCACACCACGCCGTCTGAACCGTCATCTCGTTGCGGGTCAGGGTACCGGTTTTATCTGAACAGATGACTGATGTTGATCCTAGCGTTTCAACCGCAGGCAGATGCCGCACGACGGCATGGCGGGACGCCATACGGCGGACGCCGATGGCAAGGGCGATGGTGATAACAGAGGGGAGCCCTTCGGGGATAGCGGCAGCTGCCAGAGAAACAGCGACCATCAGTGCATCCGGAATCGGAGCGTCTTTTATCAGCACTCCGAATGCAACAAGAACTATGACCATGACAACAACTGCAACCGTAATCCACAAGGTAACCTTTACCAGTTGTCGGGTCAGAGGAGTTTCAAGCGGCGCAGCCTGGTCCAGCAGTGCGTTGATCTTTCCGAGTTCTGTCCTGATGCCGGTAGCGACAACAATACCGGTTGCCGTGCCCTGCAGCACCAGTGTTCCGCTGTAGATCATGCAGAACCGGTCGCCGAGGGGAGCATCGACGGCAACAACACCGATCCGTTTGGCAACCGGCAATGATTCACCGGTCAGCGCCGATTCATCCACCAGCAGGTTTTTTACCTGAATAAGCCGCAGGTCCGCCGGTGACTGGTCTCCGCTTTGTAACGTGACAAGATCTCCCGGAACCAGCTGTTCTGCCGGAATTTCCCTGGATTGACCGGCACGAATGACAATGGAGAGACGCGGTACCAGAGACGTAAGAGCATCAATTTCTTTTCCGGCACGATATTCCTGAAGAAAACCGATAATTGCATTGATAACCACCGCACCGAACACAACCGTCGAGTCAGAGTATTTTCCGAGGGCAACCGCCACACATCCGGCCGCGATCAGCAGCCATCCGATCGGTGTGTGTATCTGCCGCCAGAGGAGCAACCACGGTCCCTCCTTCACGGCTCTGACAAGGGTATTGGCACCGTACCGGGTAAGCCGTACCGCCGCTTCTGCATCATCAAGACCGCCGGCAGCGGACTCCATATCCGCCATGACCTGCTGTTCATTCAGGGAGTGCCACACCACCCCATGTTGTGGAGTCAACGTTGTACGCATTATTTGCCACGTCCCTTCATATCAGCGGACATCCCGCACGTTCACTGCGTGCGAGTATACCATACATGGCTGACATTATCTCAGCAGCACGGTTCCTTAAACAGCATGCTTACCATTCAAATCAGATCCCTCCTCTCCGTAACCCTGAACCAGACGGCATGAGTGATGGCCGCACCGGCACCGGGACCGGCAACGACCTCGGCATTTGCCTTGATGGTCGACAACAGCTCCCCCTCCTCTTCGGTGCGGAGAAGTTCCAAGGTCAACCGGACACCGCTGAAGCCGGGATTATTTGTTTTAAAGAGAAAGGATGCGTGACGGTTCTCACTGACATTCCGGAATGTGCGTTTATCAGTCATCCCCCAGACTAGGGTTGATTCATCAATAACATGCGGACGGGCATAGACGGCGCTGTTGACGCTGCCGTCTGCGGCTGCGGTTGACATTACCGCCAGTCCGGAAACGGCAAAGAGTTCTGAAAGTGTCATGGGTATTTCTCCTTACTGGTGTTGGGATGTGGCACGGCTCCGGAGAACGCGTGCACTAATTTCTGCCGATACTGCTTCGGGAAGCTGATACAGGCCGGTAAAAATCCGGATATGTTTGTCCAGAAGAGTCATATTCCGGACACCGCTGCCGCCAACCCAGAGGGTAATATTCTCCGGCAGCAGCTTGCGAAGGCTTACCAGCTGTGCAGCGAGTGTGCGACGGTTCATATATTCACTGCAGGAGATGCCGACAATGTGGCACTGATTCCCGACCGCCCCCTGGACAATCTCATCGAGCGGCGTCTGCACCCCAAGGGGGAACACCTCCACCCCTTCCTGTGATAACGTACAATCCACCATCAGAAGTCCGATTCCATGAGGTTCGCCCGGAAGCGTGGTGAGCAGTGTTCTCAGCGCTGTCTCTTTAAACTCCTCTTTAGGAAACGATACGGGCAACAACACCCTGCGGAGCTGTTCGGTATAGTAGTGTTCGTCACGAACACCAATCCGTCCAGAAAACCATGCTTCCCCCACGGCTTCGTTCAATGGTGCCACGACATCGGTTAAAAAGTTACGCAATCCATGACGGCGCTGCAGTTCCTTCAGGCAGGGAGTGAGTAAATGCAGCGCTCCGCTCGCCAGGATGTAAAGCACCTCTTCAACCTCTGAGGAAAACGTGCCCGGAGAGACCATCAGCTGCTGCAACTGCCGGTTATCCAGAGGTATCAGCTTGCCCGGCTGTAGGCCGCTGTCCATAAGCCGCTTGATCAGCCGCAGACGATTCAGCTGTTCACCGTCATATTTCCGTTCTCCCAGCTCGTTACGCAGCGGCAGCGGATACCCGTAGCGACGCTCCCACACCCTCAGGGTGTCACGGGCAAGCCCGGTTTCCCGTTCAATTTCGGAAATTGAAAAGAGGTGGGTATCTGTCACAATATTGTCCTGGACAAAATATTAATACTGAGTAAAATTAACAAGTAATATGTTACTTGTCCATACTAATCGATTGGAGCATATCCTCTCTGTCAGTAACCGGGTATATTGACAGGCGAATCTTGACACCTAGTGAGTCGCTGCGCAATTATCCCGAAGCGGTGGTGTTCAAACATTCTGTCCAGCTGGTGTCTGCCTGGCCAGAATAACACCGGGACATGCTGCGCCCCATCCACCGTCGGCTGTATTTCGGATGCTGTCCTGGTGCCGCGCCTCAGTTAGTGTGGTGAAGCAAGGGAGGTACGACTATGAAGAATCTCACACGGAGCTTACGTGCCATGACAATCGGATTATTGGGGTTGTTGGGGTGCGCCGGGGAACGTCCGAATAATCTGGGTACGACGGGGAAAGCCCTGAGCGCCTGCCCCGCCTCCCCCAACTGCGTTTCCAGCCAGGCAGCCGACGAGAAGCATCAGATTGCACCGCTGACGTTCAACGGCGCTCCGGAGGTGGCTTTTTCACTATTGAAGAGGGTACTCAAACAGCGGGATGATGCCACCATTATCGAGGAAAAGTCTGGATATCTGCGTGTAGAACTGCGTACGCTGTTGTTTGTAGATGACGGAGAATTTTTGCTCGATCGTAAGCTGAATGTCATTCAGGTTCGTTCGGCATCCCGCCTCGGTTATTCAGATTTAGGCAAGAACCGCAGCCGGATGGAACAGATACGCCGGCAGTTCATTGCAGCGGAGAGCAATCTGCAGAATCACTAAATTTCATCCTGCAAATGAGGTGAGATGTCTCTGCCCGTTTGTCTTCGCAAGGTGTATTTCCATGCTCCGTTTCGGCCTCTGCTGCCTGTTCAAAGATCACGCGGTATCATTCCGCACCACAACCGTCAAAGCCCTTGTTCCTTTGCCCCGCAATGAGCAACTACTCAAATTATCCGCAATCAGCCTGCACAATGTTCAAAATCTGCTGCTGGCATTGAAAACCGTCCAGTGCCTTGGTATCGGTGCCTTTCGCATCATGTCTCCGCTCTTCCCGCGTATGACGCACCCTGAAGCAGGATACTCGCTGGAGCAACTGCCTGATGGAAAAACAATTAACGCCTCGCTGAAAGAATGTAAAGATTTCGCGTTCGTTCATCAGATCAGGCTTAGTTTTCACCCTGACCAGTTTGTAGTGCTGTCATCACCCAACCCGCGAGTCGTTGCCAACTCCATAATGGAACTGCAGTATCAGGCTGCATTGGCTGAGGCAGTTGGCGCAGATGTCATTAATATCCACGCCGGCGGTGCGTACGGAGACAAAACTTCAGCCCTGAACCGGTTCGCGGCGGTCTTTGCTGAACTGCCGGAGGCGGTGCGCAACCGATTGACGCTTGAAAATGATGATGTCAGCTATACTCCGGAGGATCTGCTGCCGTTCTGTGAACAACAGAGGATTCCCCTGGTTTACGACGTTCATCACCACCGCTGCAACCCGGATTCCCTTTCCATCGAGGAAGCAACAGAACGGGCGTGCCTTACATGGACGTCAGTCGGACGGGAGCAGTACTGTCACCTTTCATCCCCCAGAAACGGCTGGGACAGCGGCACCATCAAATCACATGCTGACTTCATTGACCGAAACGATTTTCCGGACTGCTGGCTGGGAAGGAATATGACGGTGGATATTGAGGCGAAAGCGAAGGAGCTGGCGGTAGTAAAAGTGATGGAGGACGTGGAAGCCCTCAATTACAGACTACGTGTTCAGTGAATTAATCACCGTTCACCGTACAAAACAGAATGCCACTCTTTTCTCGACAAGTGGAGTACCGAACCCCCCGGCATCCCTGAAAAGTTTGACATCGGCAGTACAATTGTTAACCGCGTGGCTTATTATTGCAACAGATTCACTTCCGTTGTTGTAGATTACCACTCGATCTGACGACCAGGTTTTAGAGATGGCACGAAGTATTGCCCGTTCAAGGTTTGCATCGACATAGAATTCGGTTGCCGGTTCCGACATGGCAACGATCATCCCGTCGGAGACCCGATAGCGGGACACCAGTCGTTCCGGGTATGCAGTATCATTCAAAGGCTTTCCAATAACATCAACAATATGTACTGGCCTCTGCTTGGTATTATCAGAGACTATATAAACTATTTCAGAATCAGAATATTCACCGTTCTTTCGGGTCTGAGCAACCTTGATGACGATCTCCTCGGTCGGGTTCACCGGCTTCCTCGGATTTACATACTGGTGCCAACCGGAGATATTGGAAGCCGATCCAAACGACACAAGCTGATAGTCGCCGAAACAACCTGAAATCAACAGGAGGCTGAAGAGAACCAGAAAAGTACGGATTCCACGCGCGACACGAGTCAAATTTATCAGTGCGGTACACATACGAACTCCAGTAATTAAGAAGTGACGCCCCTCAGGACAATCATCAATTGCTGCGAGTCTATCATAAAATACTGTCGGCACAACAATCACAGGACAATACGCCCGTCAACCAGTTCGACCACCCTCCTGCAGCGTTTTGCCAGCCGGGGATCATGGGTAACAATCAGGAAGGTTGTACCGAATTCCTGATTCATCTCATAGAGAAGTTTGAATATTTCATCGGCTGCAGCCGTATCAAGATTTCCTGTTGGCTCATCAGCCAGAATCAGCGGCGGATTTACCGCCAGTGCGCGGGCGATGGCAACCCGCTGTTGCTGACCTCCGGACAGTTTTGCCGGTTTAAAATCAAGGCGGTCGGCCAGCCCCACCCGCGTAAGAAGCGCTGCCGCCCGTTCCCGATGCATCACTGTGGGTCGTCCTTCTTCCAGCATCAGTGGCATCATAACATTTTCAAGTGCTGAAAAAGACGGTATCAGGTGATGAAACTGGAATACGAATCCGATACTTCTGCCCCGTACTGCTGTCAGTTGATCCTCCGTCAGCAGTGCCGTTTCACGCCCCTGTATCTGGATTGAACCAGCCGTCGGCTGCTCAAGCAAGCCGATGATATTCAGCAGGGTACTTTTCCCGGACCCGGATGGACCGATCAGAGCGGTGAATTCACCCTGCTGCAGCGTCAGGTCAACTCCATGGAGCACTTCGGTGGAGACCCCGTCGCTGCCGTACTGTTTGCGAAGATCGGATAGTTTAATTATTGGAAAGGAAGTTTCAGACATTGCGGATCGCCACCACAGGATCGAGTTTCGCCGCCCGCACCGCCGGGGCAGCGGCAGCGAGTATTCCCGTAACCGTTGCGACTCCCGCCGCTATCAAAAACATGCGCGGTTCGAGAACGACCGGAAAGATCGGTGTTCCGTCAGGATTTTTGGCGGTACTTGCAAAAAAAGTCACCAACAGTGCCCCCAGCCCGCAGCCAAGCAGAGAACCCACAAGACCGACGAAGCCGCCCTGAAGAAGAAATATTCGCGTGATACGGCGCCGCGAGCATCCCATTGCCCGTAAAATCCCGACTTCCCGTGATTTCTGGATAACCGAAACAACCAAAACGCTGGTTATGCCGAATGCAACGGAAATAATGACGAAAAACTGGATCAGGAGGCTGGAAGCGCTCTGAGACTTGAGACCTACCATCAGCTGGGCATTGGTTTTCATCCAGCTTTCAGCGGTCAGACCGGTCATGGCACCAAGCTGTTGACCGATAATTTCTGCACTGAAGAGATCACGTACCGTCACATCAATACTTGAAACCCCCCCGACCAAATCAAGGAGGTTCTGTGCCGAACGGAGCGTAATGAACACCCAGCGTCGGTTGAGATCACGGATCCCCACGTCGAAGATTCCGGCGACAGTAATTGTTTCGCTACGGCCGCCTGCAGTCTGCAGGCGGATCTTGTCGCCAAGCGTCGCCCCCAGCTCCCGCGCCAGATCAATGCCGATTGCGGCATCATTGGCCGCAATGCGAAACTCTCCTTCTTTCATGAATGACGCCATCGGTACTATTCTGGTGTATTTTTCCTGATCAATCCCCATCAAGGCAACCGACTTGGTGGCGCTCCCGCGAACAGCAAATGAAGGACCGGACACCAGCGGAGACACGGCGGTCACTTCAGGGCGCAATTCCAACTCATGTATGGTCTGCTGCCACTGCAGAATGGAACTGAGGCGCTGTGCGCGACGCTCCACATTGGCGGAAACCGCCAGCATGTTGTTCGGGGAGATGATGCGCCGTGCCTCATCATCCGGCGTCCGCATCACCACATGAGCCTGGGTCCCCAGGGTTTTCTGAATGATGCTGCGCTGCAGTCCGGTGATCAGCGAAGTCAGGAAGACGATGACCCCTACCCCCATCGTGACTCCGCCCAGCATGAAAAAGGTTTGTGCTCTCCCCTCTTTCAGAAAACGGAGTGCCAGCAGCCACTCAATGCGCATTTGATTTATCACCGGCTCTTCTATCAGCGGCTGCAACCTGCAGGCGGATTCTGCTGCCGACAGCTATTTTTTCTGCTCCTGATAGAATGATTTCCCCCTCTTTGAGACCTTTTTTAACTTCGCTGGAGCCGCTCCCCCGTATGCCGAGGGAAATATCCTGACGCTCCGCCCGGCCATCTCTGGCAACCATCACCCAGGGAGCAGACGAAGCATCCCGTACCGCTTCCGACGGCACAGTCAGCACCCTGGCGTGGCGGGCAACTTCTATTTCAAGTGATACGGTCATGTCCGGCACAAGGTAGGGTGGTGGTTCAGTGACATCACAGCGCGCCTCCACGGTACCTCGTTGCGGGTCAACAGCGGGGACAACGGTAACCAGTCGGGCCGGAAACGAGCGATCGGGGTATGCATCCGCCGAACCGACTGCAGTCTGACCAACCCGCAACAGGCCAAGATTTTTCTCATCAAGCTGGGCGGTTATCTGGGTGCGTCCCGTGCGGGAAAGCACCAGAAGCGGCACACCAGGCTGTACAACATCACCGACTTCCACTTTCCGACCAATCACCGTACCATCTCCGGGAGCGGTAATTACTGTGCGGACCAGACGTTCCCGCGCCCCGTCAACCGCGGCCCGCGCTTGACTAAGGCGGGCTTCAACCAGTTTTATATCACCACCCTGCGGACGGCTGTTGCTCCGCTGAAGACGTTCTCGTTCAACGATCCCGGCGGCCACATCCCGGGCACGCACCGCATCATCAAAATCGGCGCGACTGGTGATTCCTGCATCGTACAGTTTTTGGGCCCGGTCATACGTGCTTGTGGCCTGACGCAGGGTCGCTTCAGCCTCTGCAACCCGCTGCTGGCTGACCGGCCGATCAACATTGCCAATCTGTTTCAGACGTTCTTCCTGTTCACGTACGACAGCCTGCGCCTGGTCAAGCGCAGCACGTGCCTCATCATCCCGCAACTGAATCAGTATCTGACCGGCCCTGACCCGGTCTCCCGAATCAACCAGAACGGCAGCAACCGAACCAAGGATCTGACTCCCCACATCCACCCTCGCCAGAGACGTCACCCGGCCGGTAGTTACAACAGTCTGGAGCAGATCCTTCCGTTCCACCGGAATACCCGTGACTTTTTTACCCTGCAACCGTATAAAAGAGACTGCGCCGATAATCAGTAATACGACCCCGCCCAACACCATGCGACGGGAAATAAATCGGGAGAATGCCATGCTGCATACCTCGTATAAAATGCCGACAGAAAATATTATGAGCGCGCATATAGAGTATTGCACTTGAAAGCGACTCTGATGCATAGTTTTCGAAGCCGTCACTTTACAGCATGGAGGGCATTATGACAACTGTTCGAGGAGTCAATGTCATCTTTACCTTGATGGAACGATTGTCATGAACTGTCAGGAGGAATTGTACGTTGCGTTTAAATGAACACCTACAGGGGACGTCAGTAAAGCAGCACTGCAATTTCAAATAAAAGCTGGAGAGGAAGGTCTATGATTATAATGACGGTGGATGATTCCCGTTCGGTACGTTTGATGGTTGCACTTACCTTGAAACAGGCCGGTCATCAGGTGGTTGAAGCAGCCAGCGGTGAAGAGGCGCTGGAACGATTAAAAGCAGAGAAAATTGATCTCATCGTCTGTGACATCAACATGCCGGGGATGGACGGCAACCAGCTGGTTCAAAGGGTAAAAGGCATACAGGAGTATAGCTCGATTCCGATCATCATGCTGACGACTGAAAATGCACAGGGGAAACTTGCTGAAGCAAAGAAAGCGGGGGCATTCGGCTGGATGAACAAACCGTTTAAAGCAGAACAGCTGATTGCAGCGGTGAAAACGGTTGCTGATAAATTATGTATTTCCTAAAATCAGTGAAACCGGGTCACTATCGGGCAAGAGAGACATCAACCAGCTTGCCGGTTTCAAGAAACAGGGCTATGGAGCCATCACCAAGAATACCTGCCCCGGAGATGCACGTTACGTTACGGTACAGACGACCAAGCGGCTTGATAACCGTTTTTATCTCACCATGGAGTTGATCAACAATTAATCCCACCCCAGCATCACCATGTTTGAATACAACAACATGCTGTACCTGCGGCGATGTTTCGCGAATACCAAGGACCTTTCGCAGATCAAGGCATGGCAGCAGCTTATCTCTGACCTGCAGGCTGCCGTTCGGCATCGCGGCACGACGTCCGGCATCCGGCAGTTCCAGGGTTTCCTGCACCAGATTCATCGGCAGGATGTAGAAACTCGTCCCGAGCGACACCATGAACCCTTCTACCAGCGACAACGAGAGCGGGATACTGATCTGAAAGGTTGTCCCGACCCCTTCATGGGTCTCTACGTCTATCCTGCCGCGGAGAGACTCGACAGTTTTTCGAACAACATCCATACCGACACCACGCCCCGAAAGCATGGTGACCTCTTCAAGAGTTGAAAATCCCGGTTCAAAAATATATCGAAGTACTTCCGTACCAACAGGAAGCGCATCCACTTTCACTAAACCTTGCTCAATAGCCTTGCGGACAACGTTATCGATATTGATGCCCTGGCCGTCATCACCGACCCGGATGATAATTGCTCCTGAATCATGAAAGGCATTGAGGCGGACTGTTCCAACAGGTGGTTTGCCGCAGGCCGTCCGCTGTTCAGCCGTCTCTATCCCATGGTCAATGGCATTGCGCACCAGATGCAGCAGCGGTTCATGGAGTTTCTCGGCAACCGCTTTATCAAGTTCCGTTTCGCCTCCATTGATCTCCAACTGAATCTGTTTGCCGCGGGAATTGCCGGTGTCGTGGATGATCCGATGAAAACGCTGAAACAGCGTCTGTACCGGAATCATTCGGAACGACATGGTTTTTTCCTGAATCTGTTTGATCAGGTCGGCAACATGCAGCGCCGATTCTGTTGATGAAAGATCGCCAAGTCGACGAACGTGCGCCTCCATAACAGAAGATGCGGTTACCAGTTCGACAACCAGATCTGACAGCTCGTCAATTCTGGCAGCGTCAACCCGCAGACTGCGCAGATTTCTGCTGTTCTTTTCATGTACCGCCCCGGCAGTGTCATCTACACTGGCTGCCTGTTGATTCAGTTGAGGCTGAATCTCGTCCGCGTTCTCAAACAGATTGAAACCGGAGTGGTCTGATTCTGAAGGTGTGTCCAGATAACTATCGTCAAGCATACCGTATGTGAGCAGTTCCTCCGGGACAATTCCCGACCATTCCTGTAACTCATCACACAATGCAGCATGCAGCGGTGGAAGGACAATTTCTATATTCTCATCCACGCCGGCACTGTATTGTTCCATCATGGCACTTATATGGTCATGGCATTTCAGCAGCAGTGCCACAAGCTGCAGGCTCAGTGTTAACGTATGCTCCCGGATGCTGACAAGAATATGTTCGATAGCGTGGCAAAAGGACTCTATCTCCTCGAATCTGACAATACTGGCTGAACCCTTGATCGTATGAACCGTCCGGAACAACCGGGCAAACTCATCTTCCGCACTCGGATTGCCTCCCAGCGCCAGGAGCGCTGACTCCATATCGGCCAGCAGTTCAGCACCCTCAATTGCAAACGCCTGGCGTATTTCAAGCAGGTCCGGATCTACCATACGCTCGACTCCTGATCATCTGCAAACAACGGCAGAGCGGACGACTCCGCACACACAACACGATTGCGCCCTTCACGTTTGGCCTGATACAGTGCTGCATCGGCCAACCCTACCAGCCTTTCCAATGTATCAGCACCGTCACCGTACTCGGCAACTCCCAGGCTGATGGTAATGCTAAACCTCTCTTGGCCGTAGACGAACTGTTCGTCAGCAATTTTTTTGCGGAGGCATTCCGCAAGAATACAGGCATTGGCTGCGCTGGTTTCCGGAAGAACGCAACAGAATTCCTCTCCGCCATACCGTCCGACGAAGTCAACACTGCGGACAACCTGCAGCAAAATCAACGCTAACTGACGTAACGTATAATCACCACAGAGATGGCCGCGTGTGTCGTTGATCCTTTTGAAATAGTCGACATCAATCATTATTACACTGAAAACATTACCGAAACGGTGCGTTCGCTCAAGCTCTTCAGTAAGACGCTTGTCCAGATAACTGCGGTTGTACAGCCGTGTCAACGAGTCGATCTTGGTCATTTCCAGCAGTTTGTTCTCGTAGATTGTATATTCTGTAACATCGTGCACCGAAATAAAAAGACCGGTTATCATCCCCTGCTGATCTCTGAGTGGAGCAGCGGAACAACTCTGCTGCATATACGGCATCTGCTCAACGGTTGAATGTGGATTTTCAAGGGGGATCAGGTATTGGTGCAGCTTTTGGGAAAAATAGGCGTAACTGCCAAAGGTCAGGACGCTTTTAAGCATCCTCCGGTATTTTGGCTCGCCAAGATTCGGATAGCGATCAGTGATAACGGTGCCGATGATTTCCTGCGCCGAAACGCCGCTATGAATCTCCATCCAGCGATTCCATCCACGAACAACCATCCCCCGATCAAGCACAATCAAACCGAGATCAATTGTTTCTATGATTTGTGCATTATCAAGCATACTGGCTTAAATAGTCCTCAATGGCCACTTTTAACCACGCCAATGTCGTCTGATCACTTATCAGAAACAGAAACCCGCTCGCATCAAACTCCTTGAAATGAAACATGGTCTTAAAGAAAATGGCAAACGACTCTTTATCGGCAAACGCACTCTGAAGAGTGCTGTGAATCTGGTCCTGAGAGTAGTAGCGAGGAGGGCTATAGCTGACGACATCCTTAAGGAGACCGGCAATTTTACTGATGCAGGCACCCATAATAATATTACTGATCTCGATAAGCGTCTCTTTCTCAAGAATGTCGACGTCATATCCTGACGAGGAAAAATCCGTAGTGCCATCGAACAACCGCAACAGTTTTTTACCCTCTCCATGGGGGAATATAAGTACGCTCGCCCCGTTGAATTTACCGCTGAAAAACTGCTTGACCATGCTCATGTCATTACTGTTTTCAATATCTTTGCTGATAAGCGGCATAATGCCGTCAAACTTGAGCAGATCGATATACGGCACTGTCAGGGTGACGTATAAATTAATGACATCTGAAAGATCGGCCGCCGCCTGTCCGAAGGCAATATTCATGATCTCCTGTAAGGCATCCTTCTCGAGCGGGCTCAGAAGCGGTCTTTCATCCATGATTAACCCCCGCGACAGCCAGAGCCTTGGCAAGTTCAGCCTGCACGACTTCTTTTACCGGAGGTTTTTTGACTATTGAAAAGGCCCCAAGCTGTTGTGCCCTTTCCTGTGTCTGCTTTTGAATATCAGCCGACAGGATAATAATAACCGCGGACGGAAAATCTTTTCGAAGCTCTTCCAGCACTTCAAGCCCGCTTTTGTCCGGCATTGTAATATCCAAAAACGTTACATCCGGCTGCATCGTCCGAAACAGTGCAACCCCTGTCGCACCGTCACTGGCTTCAGCCAATACGTGATCCTGATCCTTTGGAATGCAGCCTTTAACACTCATTCTGGCCACAATCGAATCATCAACAATCAGAATTTTCGCCATTTATATGCCCCCACTTTTTTTGTACTATCATCGCCGCCGAACCTCTGCGTATGTGCCGCATACTAACAGATTTAATTATAATGGCAATTGTCGGTGCTGTTTTTATGCGTAAAATGATGCTATGAGACCATCAGTCAATTCATTTGTTCCGTTATTCAAAATTCAGGAGGAGAATCACATGCTCAATTTTGTCGTTAATCAGCAACTCTGCACGGCCTGTGGCCAGTGCGTCGCCGACTGTCCGGCAATGATTATTGCCATGAAAAACGGCTATCCTGACATAGCCCCGGACAAAGAAACAACCTGCTACAAATGTCAGCATTGTCTTGCAATCTGCCCGGTCGGTGCGGTCTCTATTTTAGGGC
Source organism: Desulfuromonadaceae bacterium (assembly GCA_028688955.1). GTDB lineage: Bacteria > Desulfobacterota > Desulfuromonadia > Geobacterales > Pseudopelobacteraceae > JACRCG01. The sequence continues at coordinate 57,895 of JAQTXD010000006.1, read as the reverse complement.
TTAAGCCGACCGGGAGCCGACCTCTTGCCGGAGGATTCCCAAAACCAGACGCGTTGGAAACATTACTCAAAGGTCGACGTTCGATTCGACGCTACAGGGATGAAAATCTGGAGCCTGCATTACTGCAACGCCTGCTGGAGGTCGCTTGGCACGCTCCGACCGGCATGAACACGCGACAGGTCCGTTTTACCGTCGTAGATGACAAGGAAAAGATGGCATCACTTCGCGAAGAAGTGATGTCCGGTCTGACCGGACTGGTACGGGATAATGGTCTGACAGGAAGCATGCAGTTCTACGCTGACTTCATCAAGATGTGGGATAACAACCGCTTTGACGTCATTTTTCGTGGTGCTCCGCACCTGCTGATTGCCTCGGCTCCGAAGAGCGTGGCATCACCGCTTCCAGACTGTCTGATTGCCCTCTCCTACTTTGAGCTTTTTGCCCAGGCTAACGGCGTCGGCACCGTATGGAACGGCCTCGCCAAAGTGGCTATTAACGATCTGTTGCCAGAAACCCGTGCTCGTCTTGGCATCCCGGCTGATCACATCATCGGCTATGTTATGTCTTTTGGCAAACCAGCGGTTTGCTTTGCCCGTACTGCGCAGCACGGCCCGGCAATTATTCATCGGGCGCCGTGAACACCGGGTTTTTACCTACGTTTGTGCAAACGGGGGATAACGTGAAAGAACAGTGCACGTCATGCACGGGTGGTGAGAAGAACCGCATTACGAAGTCCACTTCCACTATGGGTACGCCCAATGAGACGGCTGAGTCAGTTTACCGGAGCAACCGCTGGCAGTTCTCGCGTCCAGACAGATATGCCGGCAACTGCACAGTAATCATGCTGGTGAGTGTTGCAGTTCTCGTCCTCATTGGCGGACTTGACTATGTAACCGGGTATGAGTTTGGATTCTTCATTTTCTATTTCATTCCGGTAGCAATTTCTTCATGGTATTGCGGACGAAGGCTCGGACTGCAGATCGCATTTGGATCAGCAGCAGTCTGGTACCTGTCCGATAAATACACGTACCACCCCTACTCACAATCATATTTTATCTACTGGGAAATGTTCATGCGACTGCTCTCTTTCCTCACGACGACCATGACAATATCGCGCATTCGAACCATGGTACTCAACGAGGAACGCCTCCTTGCGGAACTGCTATCAACAAGACGGGAGCTGGAAACGATCAGGGGAAATGAACGATTAAAGGAATGAATACACATGGTATAAGCCAGATAGGGGTGAACATTTCGGAGTGATCTTTTCGTTTTTTTTCTGGCTCGTTCATTCCCGATACAGCAGCATTTAATCGGGCATTACAGGTAGTTATGAATAAAAGTTGCAGATTTTTTCCGTAATGTGGCGTAGTGTCAAAATAAACAGGACACAAAGCATCCTATTCAACTTCTAGAAAGCATTTTTCCTTACATTACGGAAGGAGTTGCGAACGATGAAAGTCACTATGACGTGCAACGAACTTAATGAATGTAGTGCGCCAGGTGTGGTGGTGGTCGACATATTAACTCCGGAGGACTACGCCGCCGGGCACATACCCGGCGCCCACAACGCCTGCATATATGAGATGGCTTTTCTGGAGCGCATTTCGGAATACATTCCCGATCGAACTACCCAGGTTGTCGTATATGACTTCAGCGGCACCACCCGTGCGGCAGAAATGGCTCGGGAACGGCTCAATCAGGCCGGATATGGCAATGTTGCCACACTTGGAGGTGGGCTTTCAGCCTGGCGTGCAGCAGGACTTCCGCTAGAACCGGGTGATCAGGCTGTTGAGGTGGATATGCTGCTGAAAGACGCTACGTACCGGATCGATACAGAAAAAAGCGTGATGGAATGGATCGGTCGCAACATCAACAACCGCCATTTCGGACGTGTTGCTATCCAGAGCGGTGAGCTGGTTATAAAAAACAGCATACCGGCCAGTGGCACCGTTATTATGGATATGAAGAGTATTTCAAATATGGATCTGCAGGATACCACGTGGAGGGACCTGCTGATTCGCCATTTACTGTCGGATGATTTCTTCGATATACACCATTTTGAAACCGCGTCTTTCCGCCTTGGCGGGTGGGAGACACAGGAAGGGTCCTTTCCGCAATCTCTCACTGGTATTGCCACTGGAGAACTGACCATTAAGGATGTTACCCGTCAGGTTAGTTTTCCCGCAATAGTTGCTCCACAAACCGATGGCGGTATCAAGGCTCATGCTGCATTTGATATCGATCGAACGCTCTGGAATGTCTGTTATGGTTCAGGAAAACTGTTCGAACGACTCGGCATGCATCTGGTGCATGACACTATCAGTCTGGAGCTGTTTATTCAGGCTCGATAGAACGATGTCAATTTTACGGATAGAGAACAAAGCGCCACAGCCACTGTCTGCGGCGTTTTGTTTTCTACCGTGTTTTGTTTATCCTGCAGGCACCGTTAGTGCAATCATGCTTCTTCGGCAAGTATGCACGCATACGGGCAAAGCCCCGGTAGAGAAGACGGGCGAAATGATTTATCAGGGGCATGGTCACGATGGTGGATAAAACAGAATATTTCATTGAAACCGGAAACGCCTGCCAGATCGCGATAAATGCTTCAACACCCCGATATATCCGATTGTTCCCATCAATAGCGTGCAGCTCGAACATAAATGCAGACAAGGGGATATGAAAGAGTTCGGGATCAAACTCCGGAACGCTGATATCAATAGCCTGAAGTCTGCCACCATGATCCAGCTTCAGATAATGCTCTATCTCCGCAGCACAGACTATACATGAACCGTCATAAAACACCCGGAGTGGAAAATCTGGTTTATTTGGCATAGTTCAGCTTCTCCGTCGGCAATAAAATGTAACGTATGCAGTTTTTTACATATATCAGGCAGCTATTTTGCAAGGTAGTTTGTGCAGATCGGGCTGAATCAAGCGTATATCATGGTAAACACGTGATGAATAGCTGCTATTTCTGTATCGAAAAGCACTACGTGTTGGCAGGATATTCGTAGAAATAAGCCTTTTGACGATACCGGTCATGTTGTTACACAGTTTATGCGGATATAACAAACGATTATTATGCATATGCAGGGAGTATTTTCACATGTCATTACTCAGTTGGAAACCGGAATATTCAGTTAATCAGACACTCCTCGACAGCCAGCACCAGCAGCTGTTCTCCATACTGAATTCACTCTACGAAAACACCATGAATTCTTTGGAAGTTGATAGTGTCCTACCGAAAATAGATCTGTTATCGGAGTGGACAAGCTTTCATTTTTCAACAGAAGAACAGTACATGCGTGACAAGAACGTTGCCGATATTGACCCTCATATCGAGAAACACAGAAAGTTCACCTGCAGAATAGATGCGTTACGAGAGCATTATCATAACAACGACCTGGAAGTAACCAAGGAACTGATCATAGTACTCGGTGAGTGGCTGCTAGGCCACGTGCTCAAGGATGACATGAAGAATATGGCCTATTTGGATACAAACCACGGTATCCATCGTACTATCAACTGAAACATCTGTTTTGCCGGCTTTCACCCAAACCGCTTCATCGCATTCGGCGCTATAGCCGCCGAATCTCGCCATCGAGAGCTAATCCTCTTTTTCCCTGTATTTCCCTTGATATAGTTTCCAAAACAGTGCGAATCCGTAAAACAGGATAAAATTTATCCTTTATATATAAAAATGCTCTGTGCTATAGTCCATCACAGATATTCGTGCGTAACCGCTGCACCCGTTCAGCGTACATGAAAGAAAGAGGGGTATGACTATGAAACTTTTTATTCCGCTGCAGCTTGGCTCTATTGACCTGAAAAACCGGATTGTCATGGCACCCATGACCCGGAATCGTGCCCCCGGTAACGTGCCGAATGAATTAATGGCTGAATATTATGGTCAACGTGCCGCTGCGGGATTGATTATAACCGAAGGAACGTCTCCCTCTCCCAATGGTCTTGGCTACCCTCGCATCCCCGGCATCCATAGCCCGGAGCAGATCGAGGGATGGCAGCATGTCACGAATGCGGTTCATAACCGGGGCGGCAGGATATTTATCCAGCTGATGCACGGCGGCCGCGTGGCTCACAGATTGAATCTTCCGTCGGGTGCTGAAATCATGGCTCCCTCGGCGATCCGGGTAAGTGGCAATATCTGGACAGACAGTCAGGGAGAGCAACCATACGATACCCCAAAGGAAATGACGCGGGACGACATCTGTACGACCGTGGGAGAGTACATTCAAGCAGCTCGCAATGCCATTGCCGCCGGTTTTGACGGTGTAGAAATCCACGGGGCCAACGGATACCTCATCACCCAGTTCCTTGACCCCGGCTCCAATACCAGAGCTGACGACTATGGTGGAACGGCGGGTAATCGGAATCGCTTCGCCCTGGATGTTGCGCGGGGGATTGCGACAGCAATCGGCACTGAAAAAGTGGGGATCAGGCTTTCTCCCCATGGTGTATTTAATGATATGAGTGGGACATACGACGGGATTGCAGAGCAGTACGCGGAGCTGGCAGCGGAGCTGGGGAGACTCCACCTTGCGTATGTTCATCTCGTTGATCACTCAGCCATGGGAGCCCCCAAACCGGACCAGGCAACCGTTGGGGCAATCTGCACAAAGTTCAGGGGATCTGGCGGAGGGGCTGTTATCCTCTCCGGCGGCTACGACCGGGAACGTGCCGAAGCAGACCTGATGAGCGGTGCGGCTGATTTGATCGCCTACGGACGACCGTTTATCTCAAATCCTGATTTGGTAGAGCAGTTACAGGCAGATGCCCCGCTGATTGATGCGGATCAGGCGACGTTCTATTCGCCCGGTGCTGCCGGCTACACGGATTATCCTCGTTATATGCCGTAGCAGATCTAACCTGAAATTTTATAATAAAAAGGGGACGCCGCTGGGCATCCCCTTTTTAATCTTCTCTCCACCCTGTCGTCAATTTTAAGGGCCTCCGGCGAGTTCCTTAATTGCGGGAATCAATATACTGTTTCAGGCAGACCCGCGTACTGAAGGCAGCACACCACAGCAGGGAACGACCCCCATGTTATATAGCATTCCGCCCGGGCGCATCAACTAACGGGCAGGGTAGAGAGAACAAAAATCTGTTAAATTATTACTCCGTTGAACCGAACATATCAAGCGTTTTGTCAACGCAATCAATCTTTCCGCAAGAAGTCAGTCAACAGCCCGATTTCATTCATCATCTGTTCAAATGCGGGAAATGTTAATGACTGCGGCCCATCAGAAAGTGCTTTCTCCGGTTCGGGGTGGACTTCAACAAGAACGCCATCCGCTCCGGCAACCAGCGCGGCCTTGGCCATTGGTGAAACCAGTGAACGTTTGCCGGTTGCATGGGAAGGGTCAACCATGATCGGCAGATGCGAGAGCTCTTTGATTAGCGGCACAACGGAGAGATCGAGCGTGTTTCTGGTAGCGGTTTCAAATGTACGAATACCCCGCTCACAGAGGATAACCTGATCATTGCCTTCTGCCAGAATGTATTCCGCCGCCGCCAGAAATTCTTCAACAGTAGCACTCATTCCTCGCTTCAAAAGCACCGGCTTACGGATTTTTCCCAGCTCGCGCAACAGATCAAAATTTTGCATATTGCGGGCACCAACCTGTAGCAGGTCGGCATATTCCGCAACCAGACCGACGTTATCCGGGCTCATGATTTCAGTCACTATCGGCAGGCCGCTTTCTTTGCTGGCAATTGCCAGAAGCTTGAGTCCTTCCTCACGTAGCCCCTGGAAGGTGTGAGGCCCGGTTCGCGGTTTGAAGGCACCTCCGCGCAGCATGTCCGCCCCGGATTTTTTTACGAAAAGCGCCGTCTTGACGATCTGCTCCAGGCTCTCTACCGCACAGGGACCACCGACAACAACCTGACGATTCCCCCCACCGACCTTGACACCGGCAACATCGACGATTGTATCGTCAGGATGAAAATCCCGTGAAACCAGTTTATATGGTTTAGAAACATGGATAACCCGTTGTACTCCCGGCAGTTCCAATATTTTGCTGTCATCCACATAGCCATGATTTCCCAGCACACCGATGGCGGTGCGTTCACTTCCCGGAATCGGCTCTGCCCTGAACCCCATATCGGAAACTATTCTTGAGATGGCATCCACATCCGCCTGGGTGGCGTTATGATTCATTACGATTAACATAGTGCATCCTCACTTTACTCGTGGCGTTCCGACATTTTCTGCAGTTTTTCCATCTGATGCACCACAACCCGATTGCCCTGCACCTCAATGATCCCCTCGTCCTTCAATTTTCGCAGGGTACGGGAGATGGTTTCGCTGGCTGTTCCCAGGCGGGAAGCCAGCTCGCCCTTTTTAATTCCCAGATCAATGTAGGTGATACCATCGAAATAGGTCGAACTTTCGGCCGCGCGCCGGACCAGAAAGGAGGCTAAGCGCGACGTAACATCGGCGAAGGAGAGTTCTTCAATCTGACGAGCAAACTGACGTAGCATGAGGGAGAGAGAGACCACCAGATTCAGGGCAAAGTTGGGATTATGACTCATCAGCTCCATAAAACCCTGCCGGGGGAGGTAGAGGACCTCTCCCGCTTCCATGGCACGCGCCTCCGCTGGATATTTGCCGTCACCAAAAAAAGCCGCCTCGGCAAATGTTTCACGGGGTTTGACGAAATGGAGCACTTTCTCCCGCCCGTCCGGGGACATCCGGCACAACTTTATACTCCCGGAAAGCAGGAGATAAAAACCGGTGGCCTCATCACCTTCACTGAACAGACTTTCACCTTTTTTGAACGCCCGCCGCACCGTAATGGCAGCAAGCGCAGAAAGGTCGGACTCATTCAAGCCGGAAAAGAGCAGCGGTTTTTTCAGTTGTTCGATAAGTTCCATGACGCCCAATACAATAATATTATTTCTTCAAAAACGCTTGTACCCGTTCGGCCACCTGCGGCGTAGTGAAACCAAACTTTTCAGCAAGAACCTTGTCCGGAGCAGAAGCACCGAAATGATCTATACCGATAAACAGGCCGTCACAACCGACAATGCGTCCCCATGGCTGACCGCAGCCTGCTTCTAATGCCACACGCGGAATCCCGGCAGGCGCGACGTGAGCACGGTACTCTGCCGACTGGGTAAGGAAGGTTTCCAGACAGGGGATAGAAACTACGCGGACATTAATTCCCCTTCCCGCCAGTACCACAGACGCTTCTGCAGCAATATGCACCTCGGAGCCACTCGCCATGATGACGGCATCAGGAGTACCTGCCGGTGTCGAAACGATATAGCCCCCTTTGAGCGCGTCATCAGGAGTGAACGAAGCCGGACGTGATATTACCGGCAGCTTCTGGCGAGTGAGGATGAGTGCAGTCGGACCGCTGTACTGCAGGGCGGCCTGCCAGGCCAGGGCCGTTTCAACGCCGTCTGCCGGACGGATAACCTGCAGACCCGGAATCAGGCGCAGTGAGGCGACGTGCTCAATCGGCTGATGGGTCGGCCCGTCTTCACCGACAAAGAAGGAGTCATGGGTAAAGATATAAACAGCCTGCTGCTTCATAAGTGCCGAAAGCCGGACTGCGGGACGACAGTAGTCGGCAAAGACCAGGAATGTTGCGCCATAGGGAATAAAACACCCGTAGAGAGCCATGCCGTTGATGACCGCACCCATGGCATGTTCACGAATGCCGAAGTGCAGATTGCGACCGGCAAAATTGTCGGCCTGCACCGACGGAGCCCCCTTGATATCACTGTTGTTGGATGGGGAGAGGTCGGCAGAACCGCCAACCAGAGACGGAACCAGCGCTGCAACTTTCTGCAATACCGTCCCGGAAAGGGCGCGGGTCGCGCCATCCTTGCCGGCAACTGCGGCAAGCAGCTCTTCCGTCAAATTTGCCGGCAGATGTTTATGCCACATTTCGTCCCAGAGCTTTGATTTTTCCGAATTGGCGGCATGCCAGGACTCAAAGCCGCGCTGCCAGGAAGCATGTCGCAGTTTCAGCTCTTCAACCCTCTGTTTGCAGGTATCGCGCACATCCTGCGGCACTTCAAACGGTGCGGAATCCCAACCGAGGTTGGCACGGGTAGCGGCAATTTCATCCGTGCCAAGAGGAGAACCATGTGCACCTGATGTTCCCTGGCACTTGGGGCTTCCAAAGGCGATGTGGGTAGTTGCGATGATGATTGACGGTTTGCCGGTTTCAGCCTTTGCCGCTGCAATGGCGGCACCTATCTGATCGTTGTTATGGCCGTCAACCTTCTGCACATGCCAACCGCTGGCGTTGAATCGTCCTTCAACATCCTCGGACCAGGCCAGATCGGTTTTTCCCTCGATGGTAATGCTGTTGCTGTCGTAAATGTAGATCAGGTTGCCAAGCTTGAGATGACCAGCCAAAGCCGCGGCCTCATAACTGACCCCTTCCTGCAGGCAGCCGTCACCGCACAGTGCATAAATGTAGTGATTTACCGGTTTGAAATCAGCAGTATTGAAGCGCTCCGCTGCCATTTTGGAAGCAATGCCCATACCGACACCATTGGCAAACCCTTGCCCCAGCGGCCCGGTTGTTACCTCAACACCGACCGTATGACCAAATTCAGGATGCCCGGGAGTTTTGCTCCCCCATTGACGAAAGTTTTTGATCTCTTCCATCGGGAGGTCAAAACCGAACAGGTGCAGCAACGAATAGAGGAGCATCGATCCATGACCAGCCGAGAGAATAAAACGGTCGCGATTTGGCCAGCGGGGATCATCAGGATTGAATTCGAGAAAATTTCCCCAGAGAGCAACGGCACAATCCGCCGCCCCCATCGGAAGGCCGGGATGGCCGGAATTGGCCCTGTCGACCGCCTCTGCGGAGATAATACGGATTGCATCGGCGCAGCGCCGTGCCTTGTCAGCGGGAATCATAATGTGGTGCATGGGAATTCCTTTCAATGTAGGTAGTATGTATCTTTATTTAAAATGGGTAAAACCGTCTCTTTGAGCTTTGTAGATACTGCCATCCGGGTAGACCGCACTTACCCCGACGGAGCTTGACACTATACCAATACGTGTCATCGCAATACCACACTTTTTCATACAATCTGAAATATTTTCCCTGTTTGATCTATCAGCGGTAAAACAAAGTTCATAATCTTCTCCGCCGGACAGTGCCAGGTGGTACGGAATATCGGAGAAATCTGCCGAGTAGCTGCAGAAGTACCGGGAAAGCGGGAGGGCGCCTATCTGTATACAGCCGCCGACTCCGGAATGTTCGGCAATATGGCCGAAATCAGCAAGGATCCCGTCACTGACGTCAATCATGGCGGTGACCACTCCGGCTTCCGTTAGCGCACGGGCTGCCGAAACTCGCGGTGCGGGGTCAAGCAGACGGGCAATCAGCTCCTCCGAAACCGGTTCACCATCTTCAGACAATTTCAATCCGAGAGCCGCATCGCCCAGAGTACCGGTAACCCAGATATCATCCCCCGGCTGTGCGCCGGAGCGGCACACAACCTGTTCGGGCAGCTGCTCCCCCATGATTGTTACGGACAGCACCAGACCGGCGCGGGATGAGCAGGTATCACCACCGATGAGGATGACATTGTTCTCTGCAGCCATTGAAAGATAGCCACACATGAAATCATCAATAAAAACAAGTGGAAGATCTGCAGGAATTGCGATAGAGAGGAGTGACCATCGTGGAATGCCGCCCATGGCGGCAATATCTGAAATGCTGACCGCCAGTGATTTGCGCCCCAGTCGGTAGGGGTCATGCCATGAACGGCGAAAATGCACGTCTTCAAGAAGCATGTCCGTGGACGTGAGCAGCTGCATTCCGGGAGAAAGTGCCGTCACTGCGGCGTCATCACCAATACCGGCAATAACACTTTCATTTGTTACAACCCTGCCGGTGATACGGGATATAAGGCCAAATTCACCGATGGCTGCAAGTGAAGAAATAGATGAAGAGCTCATGGCAGGTTCAGTGTATGCATGTAATTATCTATCTCAAAGCTTCATGGTAGTAGTGGGGTCGGTATTGTAGCGCACCAGACTTTAATGGCAAGCAAAAAGCTTTATATGTACGCCATGAAATAATGTTGCAACGACCAGTTTGATATGGTATTTTTTCGCGGTTTACATGCGTTTGAACATACCCAAAAAGGAGCTTTACGTGAAAATCATTACTACAACGAAACTGTTTACTGCCACACTTTGTATGGTTGCACTTGTCGGCTGTCAGGGTAGCTCAACAACTGGCGGAGCAAAAACTGAAGGAAAGAAAGAAGGGAAAGTTCTCGCTGAAGTTAACGGGGGCAGCATCACCACAGGTGATTTCGAGCGTGAGCTGAAAAATCTGCCGGAATACCTGAAGGCGATGGCCGAAACTCCCCAGGGACGCAAGGAAATGCTCGATACGATGATTATTCGCGAATTGATTCTGCAGCAAGCCTCCAAAGACGGCCTCGACAAAGGTCCTGAAATTGAGGAGAAACTGCAGGATCTTAAAAAACGCCTGGTCGTGGAATCGTTCCTCAAGAAAAAAGTCGAGGTTGAGTCCAAGGTATCAGATGAAGACATGAAAAAGTTCTATGAGCAAAATAAGGACAAGTTCAAGTCCGGCGATCAGATTAAAGCAAGCCATATCCTCGTGAAGACTGAAAAAGAAGCCAAGGATATCCAGGCACAGTTGAAAGCTGGCGGCAACTTTGAAGAACTGGCAAAAAAACATTCCGCTGACTCCTCCGCTGCAAAAGGTGGCGATCTTGGGTGGTTCGGCAAAGGCAGCATGGTACCAGCTTTCGAAAAAGCTGCACTTGCACTGAAAGAAGGTCAGATTTCCGATATAGTTAAATCCGATTTTGGTTACCACATCATCAAGCTGACCGGGAAACGTCCAGCCGGTATACGACCGTTCGAAGAGGTGAAAGATCAGATTAAAGGCGCGATCATGCCGACCAAGCAGCAGGAAGTTTTCCAGAAAATCAAGGAAGAGCTGAAAAAGACCGCCAAGATATCAGTCAAGGAAGATGTACTGAACAGCATGGGCGGCAAGAAGGATGAGCCGAAAGCTGATGACAAGAAACCTGCTGAAGCGCCGAAACCGGCAGAACCGGCAAAAAAATAACGCTGGCACATCAATAATGCGGTAACAAATGCAGCAGAGATAAACCGGAAGTGCGGGAGTGTGTCCCCCTTCCGGTTTTGACATCTTATGAAGAAAAGAGTTCACCCAATGAGCCACCGTACTCTGGCAGTACTGCCAATCGCCTTAGCCCTGCTTGCCGCGGGAGGATGCGCCAGCACTGATCCGGTTCTGGTCAAGGACCAAACCGTGACGACAATCAAGACAGAAGCATTACCGAACGCCTCAACCGGAGAAAACAAGAAGCGAAGTATCGCTAACGCTCTCGTTGCCATCGTCAACGATGACATAATTACAATGCACGACGTGGACCGGGAGTCGCAGAGTGCCATCAGTGAAGCGGAGAAGAAAGGACCTTTGAGTGATACGGCACTAAGCCGGCTTCGTCGCACTGCCCTTGATCGACTGATTGATAAAAAACTTACTGATCAGAAGATTAAAGAACTGAACATTCGGGTATCGGACGAAGAGATTAAACAGGCGATTGATGATGTACGCAAACAGAACAACATTCCATCCCAGGAAGCCTTGGTCGCCGCTCTGGCCAGCCAGGGGCTTTCCTTTGACCAGTACAGGTCCCAACTCCATGAACAGATCGAAAAACTGAAGTTGGTAAGCATGGAGGTACGCTCCAAGGTTCAGGTCGGTGAATCTGAAATGCGCGACTATTACACCGCCAATATATCAAAATATACCGAAGAGGAAACCTTTCGCGCCCGGCATATATTTTTCAAAACCGGTGAAAAGGCATCGCAGGACGAGATCAAACGCGCACAGGCAACCGCCCTTGCAGTCCTCGCAGATGCCAAAGCGGGCAAAGACTTTGCGGAACTAGCAAAAAAGTTCTCTGAAGATCCGGCAGCCCGTAAAGACGGCGGCGACCTGGGGAGCTTCAAAAAGGGCGATATGCAGGCGGATCTGGAGAAAACCATCCTTTCTCTGAAACCGGGGGAAATAAGTGATCTTGTCTCCACTCCGATCGGGTTTCACATCATCAAGCTGGAAACCCGGATGGCTGGAGTAACCAAGCCCTTTGAAAGCGTCAAAAGCGATATCGAAGAGATACTCTACCGCAAAAAATCAGAAGAACGGTTTAATGCATGGGCCAAAGAGCTGCGCGGTAAGGCCAGTATTGAAATAAAGGATGTGGCCAACGTGCAGGCACCTGCGGTGGAATCGGCTCCCGGGCAGACTAAATAGCCCCCTGATACATGGATTTAAAAAAGCCGTTCTCCTCGCAATCGGGAGAACGGCTTTTTTTATACGGACTCACCTGCAATTTATTCCCTGCGGCGCAGATACCCCAGAAACTCTTCACAGGTAAGCTGTTTTTTTCTGACCAGATGGGCGATTTCTCTGCTCATAGCCAGTTTTTCTCCCTCTTTCATGTTGTCCTTTATCAACACGAACATCGGCGTGTTGCTGCTGTATGGATCAAGTCTGAGCCGCTCCTGAAGCTCGAATGCCGACATATCCGAGAGCATATGACTGCAGAAAACCATGTATACCGGATGAATGGACGCGAGGGCAAGAGCCTCCTTACCGGTATACCCTTTGATAACTCCGAATCCCAGCGCCTCGATGGTCTTGGCAAGCTTCTCTTCGCCACTGCGGGAAACCACCATGGCCTGCAGGTCCCAGGTTTCCGCCTCTTCCGTCAGCCCATAGATTGCCAGGCGATTTTGAACATACTGCTCATCAACCGGCAACATAAAAAAACCGGCGACGGGAAAAACACCGCCGATTGTTCCCAGCGCACCCAAAAACACCGGCAGCACCGGTATATTGCAGGTTTTAGGAGAGCCCTTAATCTTGAGCAGCACTCCCCAACCGTCATCAGAAAAAGGGGAAATATCAAGCACTATGCCCAACGGTCTTCCTGTTTCAAGGTTATCATACCGTTCAATGCGGCAGTCATACTTGCCTGTTTCCAGATATGACGCAAGCAGGTCGCCGCGGCCGCTTTCCGGCGTGACGCCCATTATCCAGAGTTCCCTGCGTGGTTCCGCACTCTCTGCCATAGCAGCTCCTGTCTACAGTCCAGTGATCATAGAATGTGTTCTCTTAACAGAAAGCTGCACCGAAGACCAGATAAGATTATATAGTTCAGCATAAATGTAGGTCTACGACGGTTCGGCTGAATACAGTTCCATGATACGCTCGATGATATTTGAGGTCGATTTTCCGTCCACAAAGGTGACCAACTCCACGCGACCACCGTATGATTCAACAATATCCCTCCCGACCACCCCATCCAGCGAATAATCTCCCCCCTTCACCAGAATATATGGTTTGAGGGCAGTGATCAGCTCCAGCGGGGTATCCTCGTCAAAAACAACGACGTAATCGATGCAATCCAGGGCAGCCAAAAGATGGGCTCGCTCCTCCTGGTCAATCAGCGGCCTCTTTGGACCCTTCAGGCGGCGCACCGAAGCATCGCTGTTTAGTCCGAGCACCAACAGATCACCCAGACTCCGTGCTTTCTGCAGATATTTTACATGCCCAGCGTGCAGAAGATCAAAACAGCCATTGGTGAAAACAACCCGTTTACCCCTGTTTTTCTCGGCTGCAATCAGAGTTGTCAGTACTTCAAGACTCTTTATCTTTGTGTGACTGTCTTTGTGCACCAGCGAAACGGCATCTATTATTTCCTGAGGTGTTACAATCGAAGTCCCCAGTTTGCCGACAGCAATCCCCGCGGCAACATTGGCAAGTCTGGCAGATTCAGACATGCTGAAACCAGAGGCGATACCGACCGCCAACGCAGCAAGTACGGTATCACCGGCACCTGATACATCAAAAACCTCGCGGGCTACCGTCGGAATATGAACAATTTCGCCGCCTCGGGAGAATAGTGACATCCCCTCCTCGCTGCGGGTAATCAGTAAATGATTCAATCCGGTCGCGGCCATGATGACACCGGCTGCCTCTGCCAGAGACGCGGCATCAGTAATTGAAATACCGGAAGCGGCCTCGGCTTCCTTACGATTTGGTGTCAGCAGCGTAGCCCCGGAGTAGCGGGTATAATCTGTTCCCTTCGGATCAATCAGCACCGGTATACCAGCGGACGCTGCCGCAGCTATCGCCGCAGAGATAACGGCAGGAGTCAATACTCCCTTGTTGTAATCAGAGAGCACGATGACGTTATATTCGCTCGCATGGGCGGTGATCCAGTGACTCAGCTGCTGTTCAACAGCTGCCGGAAGCGCTTCCCGTGACTCTCTGTCAATGCGTACAATCTGCTGATGTGACGCAACGACTCTCGTCTTCCGGCTGGTGCGACGATTATGATCGAAGAATATTGCCTGCGTATCAATATGATGATGACAGAACTGCCCCAGCAGTTCACGGCCGTTCTGATCATCACCAACGACAGAACAGACCGAAACCTGCGCCCCGAGCCCAGCCAGATTATGCACAACGTTACCTGCGCCTCCTAAACGGAGTTCTTCCCGGATAACGTCTACAACCTGCACCGGCGCTTCCGGAGAAATGCGGTCGGTCTTCCCCCACAGGTATTCGTCCAGCATCAGGTCACCGACGACCAGACAGCGTAATTTTGCTGAATGAGCAAAAAGAGTTTCAACAGCGGTTCGATCCACACGACCTCCCTGAGAGCAAAGTTGGAATATCAGGTAAACATCTTCTTTTCAAGCAGATCGCAGACGATATGAATGATGGTAATGTGCCCTTCCTGCACCCGCGGCGTATCCATGGTCGGTACAATCAGAGCGAGGGTGCAGACATCCTTGATTGACCCACCGTCCCTGCCGAGCAGGCCGACGGTGCGGCACCCCATTTCACGCGCCAGCTCAAGTGCGCACTGGACGTTTGGAGAATTTCCGCTGGTAGAAATGCCGACCACCAGATCCCCCGGTGCTGCAAGAGCTTCAACCTGTCGGCTGAACACCCGCTCGAAACCGTAATCGTTGCCGATGGCGGTTAAAATCGACGTGTCGGTTGAGAGAGCAATTGCGGGCAATCCCCGTCGCTCCATCTTGAAACGCCCGACAATTTCAGCGACAAAATGCTGAGCATCAGCGGCAGAACCGCCATTACCCATCACCAGCAGCTTACCGCCGCGGTCAAACGTATCCACAAGCAGCGTCACCATTTCGGCAATCAGAGGTGACAGTTCCTGTTCTATCCGGCTGATAACGTCCCGGTGGGATGCCAATTGGACTGCAATTTCCGTTATCATTCATGTTCCTCCTGATTTTTTGTACCCCGGCTGGTTGTCTGCAGCTGAATGCCGGAGAGCATCTCGTCCAGCGTAATCGTAGCGTCAAAGCCCGGGAAATCGATCCCGGGACATCCTCGCACGGCAAGCATATCCGGTGAAGCACTCCGCAATGTCGCCACTTTTCGCTGAAGATCCCTCTGCGGCATCAATACTGATATCTGACGCAGATCTATCCCGGTATGCAGGCCGTTCCACCCCATTTTCCGAAAACCTGAATACTGGCGACGATGCAGCAGGAGCGTAAACGTATGCCCCTGTCGGGCACCCTCCAGGATGGATGAGATGCAATCGCCGAGAGTTCCGGCCTCAGCCTCGGCACCGAAATACACACAATAATGGCGGGCAATCCCCCATCGGGCAACATACGCCGAACGGCTGTTCTGAATCATCTCGTTGCGACGTTGCACTGAACCAAATTGTTGGGCACGGGCACAGGAAACGCGAGTCAGGCCGGTAAGACAGGTGCGATACCCGAACGCAGCTACCCGGCGCACATATTCTTTCATGCACCATTCGTTGCCATCGAGCTGATCATCAAATGTACCGGCAACCATACGCATCTCGGTTCGCATCAGGAGTGTATCAAACGAAACCGTACAACTCTCCATGACAGAGCAGCCGGGAGCAAGTTCCGGCAGGTCTGGCGCATCAGAACCATTGAACAGTGGCGAGACGATCCCGGCTCCGGTCGTATTTGCCGTGTTCACCAATGCATCGAGCCAGCCGGCCCTGACAGTAACGTGTGGACGGACTATAACGGTGTACTCGTTATCCGAGCGGGCCAGACCCATGTTGATGGCGGCGACAAGTCCGATATTTTTTTCTGATTTGATAAACAGTCCCTGATCGCCCAGGGGTTCGGAAAACTCCTCAAGCATCAGTTCCGTCTCACGACTGCTGCCATTATCGACAATGATCAGACGTGCTCCGGAAGAATGCGCAAGTATATCCGCAAGGCAGGCGCGAGTTTCAAAGAGGTTGTTCCACACCGGAACGAGAATATCAATTGCAGGGAAAGTCATGGCTGGAGTGAAAGGGATCAGCACCCGGGGTTCATGGAGACCGGTTCAATTCCGAGCTCCATGAACCTCAGGCGAGAATCAGGATGAAATGGCAACACGACGCAGCAGGTCAAGTTCGTCCAGTACAAGTCCGGAGCCAAGGCAGACGCAGTCGAGAGGGTTTTCAGCGATAAGTACCGGCACTTTAGTTACTTCGCGAAGGAGCAGGTCAAGGTTGCGCAGCAGGGCACCGCCGCCGGCAAGGAAAATCCCCTGATCAACAATATCGGCTGCCAGTTCCGGTGGTGTTTTCTCCAGACAGATCCTCACCGTATCGACGATTGAGTTAACAGCCTCTTTGAGCGCTTCACGTATCTCGTCAGAATTGACTTTGATGGTTTTAGGTATGCCGGAAACAAGATCACGCCCCTTGACCTCCATTTCCAGAGTTTCCGGGCCGGGATAGGCTTCACCGATGTCTATCTTGATCTTCTCGGCCCAGCGCTCACCGATCTGCAGGTTATATTTTTTACGGATGTACTGGACAATAGCCTCATCCATCTTGTCGCCTCCCATACGGGTTGACTGGGCATAGACGATACCGGCCAGGGAAATAACGGCAACTTCTGTCGTGCCGCCTCCTATATCGACAATCATGTTCCCTGACGCTTCCGTAATGGGCAGTCCGGCACCTATGGCTGCCGCCATCGGTTCCTCAATCAGGTAGACCTCACGGGCACCGGCTGATTCAGCCGATTCCTTGACCGCACGTTTTTCAACCTGGGTGATGCCGGAGGGGACACAGATGACAATACGGGGACGAACGAGGGTTTTGCGGTTATGGACCTTGTGAATAAAATAACGCAGCATCTCTTCAGTTATATCAAAATCAGCGATAACCCCATCCTTCATGGGACGGATGGCGGTAATGGAACCGGGAGTCCGGCCGAGCATCTGCTTGGCTTCCATGCCGACCTTAAGCACCTTCTGCTGGCCATTCGGCATTTTCTGCACCGCAACAACCGACGGTTCGCGGACGACAATCCCCTTACCCTTCAGGTATACCAGGGTGTTAGCGGTACCAAGGTCGATTGCAAGGTCGTTGGAGAACATTCCGAACAGATAATCAAACATTTTCAACATTACGGGGTGATCCTTTCACTGTTTCAAATCAAGTGGGTAAAATGGCTGGAAATAATAGCAGAGTCTTGACAGGTAATGCAAGAAGGAATAATTCGAACGTACGCCCGATTTCTTGACATTCTGTCCACATATCTGTAGTTTGGTTCAGTTTTAACGAACCAGAAACGGAGACAGCATCCCATGGAATATAAAGATACTCTCAACCTGCCACAGACCGAGTTCCCGATGAAAGCCAACCTGAATCAGCGTGAACCGGAAATGCTCGCAAAATGGGAGCAGAGCGGGCTCTATGCCAAGCTGGAAGCGGCCGGCACGACCAAACCGCTCTACGTCCTTCATGATGGCCCTCCCTACGCAAACGGACATATCCATATCGGCCACGCCCTCAACAAGACCCTTAAGGACATCGTGCTTAAAGTCAAACGTATGGAGGGATTCCACGCCCCCTATGTGCCGGGGTGGGACTGCCACGGGCTGCCGATCGAACTGCAGGTGGAAAAGAACCTGGGATCCAAGAAACATCAGATGAGCAAACTGGAGATGCGCCGCGAATGCCGGAGCTATGCCGCTAAATTCGTCACTATTCAGAAAGAGGAATTCAAGCGCCTCGGCATTCTTGGTGATTGGGAAAAGCCCTATTTGACCATGAACTACGAATATGAGGGGCTGACGGCAGGCGAACTTGCCCGGTTTGCCCACAATGGCGGATTGTATCGAGGCCGCAAACCGGTGCACTGGTGCTCCTCATGCGTAACGGCTCTGGCAGAAGCCGAAGTCGAATATGCCGATCACACCTCTCCATCTATTTATGTCCGTTTCGCCCTGCGGGATGACCTGACAGCCGCTATCCCGGAGCTTGCCGGCAAACAGGCCTACATTGTCATCTGGACAACGACTCCATGGACCATCCCGGCCAACCTGGCGGTGGCACTCCATCCGGAATTCGAGTACGTGGCGCTGGAAACAGAGAAGGGCATTCTGATTGTTGCGGAAGGGCTCAAAGATTCATTTCTTGCGGCGGTCGGCCTGACCGGTGTTGTTATCACAACATTTAAAGCGGGGGTACTGGAGCGGATGCGGTGCTCGCACCCGTTTTATAACCGCGACTCCATCGTACTGCTGGGCGAGCACGTAACACTGGAAGCCGGCACCGGCTGCGTCCATACTGCTCCCGGCCACGGCCAGGAAGACTATGAGCTGGCACTCAAAGAGGGGCTGGAGATATACAACCCGGTTGACAACCACGGAAAATATCTGGCAAACGTCGAGTTTTTCGGCGGGCAGCAGGTATTTCCTGCAAACCAGAGCGTAATTGACAGACTGATTGAAGTCGGCGCACTGCTCCAGACAGCCAAGATCAGCCACTCCTACCCCCATTGCTGGCGCTGCAAAAAACCGATCATCTTCCGCGCCACGGAGCAATGGTTCATCAGCATGAAGGCCAATGATCTGCGTGACAAGGCACTGAAAGCGATTGACCAGGTCCAGTGGATTCCGAAATGGGGACGGGAGCGGATCTACGGCATGATCGAGAATCGCCCCGACTGGTGCGTTTCCCGCCAGCGATCCTGGGGTGTGCCGATCACGGCATTTTCCTGTACCGCCTGCGGTGAATACATTGCCGACGGCACCGTCATGGATCATATTGCCGGAATTTTCAAAAAAGAGAGTTCCGATGTCTGGTTCGACTGGAGTGCCGAACAGCTGCTCCCCGCCGGATCGGTCTGTCCGAAATGCGGCGCGGCATCTTTTGAGAAAGAAAACGATATCCTTGACGTCTGGTTTGACTCCGGTGTTTCCCATGCAGCCGTCCTGGAGCCGCATTCCACGCTTCGTTCCCCTGCTGACATGTATCTGGAGGGGAGTGACCAGCATCGGGGCTGGTTCCATTCATCCCTGCTTGAAAGCGTCGGCACCCGGGGAGTTGCGCCGTATAAAAGCGTGTTGACCCACGGCTTCGTGCTGGATGGCCAGGGACGCAAAATGAGCAAATCAATGGGTAATGTCGTGGCACCCGAGGATGTCATCAAGAAATTCGGTGCCGACGTCCTGCGTCTCTGGGTTTCCGCCCAGGACTACCGGGATGACAACCGCATATCCGAGGAGATCCTGACCAGGGTTGCAGAGGCCTATCGACGAATCCGCAACACCTGCCGCTATATTCTCGGCAACATCAGCACGTTTGATCCGGCAACCCAATCTGTTCCGGTTTCAGAGATGCCGGAAATTGACCGGTGGGCTCTGCATCAGCTCGAAATCCTGAAAGAACGGGTTTTGGGAGCCTATCAGGCGCTGGAGTTCCATGTCATATATCAGGAAGTCAATGGCTTTTGTACGACCGAGATGAGCTCCTTCTATCTGGATATCCTCAAGGACCGTATGTACACAAGCAAGGCAAGCTCCCTGGAGCGCTTGAGTGCCCAGACGGTCATGTATCGTATTCTTGATACGCTGGTGCGGATTCTCGCCCCCGTACTCTCATTCACTGCGGATGAGGTATGGCAGTTCATGCCGGGAGAACGTGAGGAAAGCGTCCACCTGGCGGAGTTCCCGCCCAGAAACCCTGAGTGTCTCGATGATACCCTGGCAATGCGCTGGGATCGCATCATTAAAGTGCGCTCAGATGTATCAAAGGCACTGGAACTCGCACGGGTTGCCAAAACCATCGGCCACTCTCTGGATGCGGCGGTATTCATCGCCGCACCTCCTGAGCTGTTCGGCTTTCTCCAAAACTACGCAACCGAACTGAACAGTATTTTTATTGTCTCCAAAGCAACTCTGGCAACGGAATTGGAAGGCGACTTCTGGGCATCAGAAACGCTGGAAGGCCTGAAAGTCCAGGTAACAGCAGCTCCAGGCGTAAAATGTGAGCGGTGCTGGTATTACAGCGAAGAGTTGGGTACTGCCACCGACCACCCAACCATCTGCCCAAAATGTACACAGGCCATACTATGAAACGATGGCCACTTTTTGCCACCATCGCCATCGTCGGCATCATTATTGACCAGATTACCAAGGCAGTCGTTGACAGCAGCATGCAGTTGTTTGACTCGATCCCGATAATTGAACATTTTTTCCACATCACCTACGTCAGGAATAAGGGAGCGGCTTTCAGCTTCCTCTCCAACACGTCATGGCGGCTACCGTTTTTCATCACGGTCTCGCTGATTGCGGCACTCGTTATTCTGATCGCCTTTCGTAAACTGCGCGATGATCAGAAATTGGCACATATTTCACTGGCGCTGATTTTTTCCGGAGCAGTCGGCAACCTCATTGACCGGGTCCGCCTGGGTGAAGTTATCGACTTTCTCGACGCACACTGGTATCGGCACCACTGGCCCGCCTTCAACGTGGCTGATTCTCTGATCTGCGTCGGAGTGTTTCTGCTGGCGATCGATATGATAGGGGAAGAGAAGCGATTGAAAGCTGATACCGGGAAACGGTGACCACCTGTCCCGTCCCCGCTTGGGTGATCCGAGCGGGGACATCATCTGCGACAAACGTTTGATCCGCGAAAATAACCATCGGCTCCCGTTTCACCGGGGACCTGCGACTTACATTCCTGCGCTATAGGGCACCCCTCCGACGAAGACCTCCTGAACGACCCCCTCGCGCATAACCTGCTTCAGTACGGCGGCAGTGTTGCCGGTTGGACAGCTCCCGACAACCTGAAAATCAGCACGCCTCCCCGTCGCCAATATCCCGCATGAAGCCGAAATACCAAGTGCTGCAGCACCGCCGGTCGTAACCATCCGCAACACGTCTTCCTCTGAAAGATCAGCAGAAAATGTTTCCAGAGCAAAGCGCAACTCGTCCCACAGTGACAGTGAATTATTGCTCGCCAGAGAATCGGTCCCCAGCGCCAGAGGAATACCGACTTTCTTCAGCAGGGCAACCGGGGCACGCCCGACATCAAGAAGATCATTACTGCGGGGACAGAGCGCAACCGAAGTGCCGCGAGTTTTGAGAATATGGGCATCAGCCAGAGAAACATGAACACAGTGTACCGCAACCGTTGTCGGCGTCAGTAAGCCGTTCCGGTCAAGAAGCTCTGTGGAACTGCACCGGGCCGGGCGTCCACGAAAGCGCTCCCACCCGACAAATGGATAGAAGTCAGTGGCCAGATCACCGCCGCCGTCAAAAATGAAGTCTGTTTCGGATTGCGACTCCGAGAGATGAATGGAGAGCGGCAGAACGTGCGCCGCTGCGGTGTCATGAATCGCGGCAAGATATTCCTGCCCGATGGTGTAGGGTGAGTGAGGAGAGAGGCCGGTCAGGAGGGGAGATGCCTCATCCTGGAGCGCCGCAGTCGTTGCAGCGGTCAACTTCCCCTTGAAGTGCCCCGCTTCCTGGCCCAGCAATTCAAAGTAGAGTCGACCGGCAAGCGAGGAGTCGTAATAAAGCCCGGCATGAGAGGGGTTTGTGACAATTTCACCAATCGCCGTTGTGCCTGATTCCAGACACATTCGCACCCCTTCCCGAATTGAAGGCGGATACTCGGCAGCGGTCAGGCCACGGGAAATCTTGATCAACTGGATGATCCAGTCGGTAAAGCGACGAGGATTGTAATCAACTGCCGAACGGAGCCGCCACGACGGAAAGTGGGTGAGTTCCAGGTGAGTATGTGCGTTGACAAATCCGGGAAGAATCGCACAGTCGGGAAAATTGAGTACCGTCGCGGAGGAGGTTCTGCGAAGGGCGTCCAGAGGCCCCGTTTCAACGATGGTACCGTCACAAACGAGCAATGCCCCGCCTGCAACAGGCGGGGCATCAGGGTTAATCAACCAGGAAGCTGCATAGATGATATTTTCAGACATGCATCACCTCGAAATCGCGAATGACGCAAGGAGCGTATAAACGCTCCCAGCGTCTAAAGGCTCCAGACTTATGCCCCGGCTCCGGAACGGACCGCACCCTTCTGTGCAGCTGCTGACGAAGCGGACTTTCCCGCTTTCTTACCCGCTGCCGGTGCCGCAGGCGGATATTTTTCCAATGCAAGCCTGAGCGCTTCCTCTACTTCTGAAACCGCAACAATTTTGATTTTTTTAAGGATTGCCGGAGGGATATCCTCCAGATCCTTTTTATTCTGTTCAGGAATGATCACCAACCGCATCCGGGATCTGACGGCAGCCAGGATTTTTTCCTTCAGTCCGCCAATCGGAAGGACTTTACCGCGCAGGGTCACTTCACCGGTCATGGCGACATCTTTTTTCACCGGGATATGGCACAGAATAGACACCAGCGCAACGGTCATGGCGACACCGGCGGAAGGTCCATCCTTGGGTATGCCGCCTGCCGGGACATGCACATGAATCTCGTTGTCCTGAAAGATTTCAGGTTTGAGATGCAGAATCCCGGCATGCGCACGGATATAGGATTGAGCTGCCTGCACCGACTCCTTCATCACGTCACCCAACTGGCCGGTCAGCGTCAGCGCCGGTTTACCCGCCATCAGGCTGGCCTCGATATGAAGGACCTCTCCCCCCACCGGTGTCCAGGCCAGGCCGTTGACGACGCCGATTTCGTTTTTATCCAGATCCTCTTCACGGATATATTTTTCGGGCCCCAGATAGGTGTGCAAACTTTTGGCCGTTACCTTGACCAGACGCGGGTTGCCTTCCGCCACTTTACGGGCCACCTTGCGGCAGATTTTTCCGATCTCCCGCTCAAGATTACGCAGGCCGGCTTCGCGGGTGTATTTTGAGACAATTTCGCTGAGAGATTCATCATCAAAACTTATATGCTTGGCTTTAAGTCCGTTCTCCTTGATTTGACGGGGCACCAGATAGCGTTTTGCAATTTCCAGTTTTTCCTCTTCAGTGTACCCGGCCAGATTGATGACCTCCATTCTGTCGCGCAGAGCCGAGGGAATCGGGTCCATCTGGTTGGCGGTCGCCACAAACATGACATTTGAGAGATCGAACGGCTGATTGATGTAGTGATCAGAAAAAGAATGATTCTGTTCAGGATCAAGAACCTCCAGAAGAGCAGATGACGGGTCTCCCTTGTAGTCGTACCCCAGCTTGTCCAGTTCATCCAGCATGAAGACCGGGTTATTTGCACCGGCCTGTTTCAACCCCTGGAGGATCCGTCCCGGCAGAGCGCCGATGTAGGTGCGGCGATGGCCCCGGATCTCCGCCTCATCGCGGACTCCCCCCAGCGAGATCCGGACAAACTTGCGGTTCATGGCGCGAGCGATCGATTTGCCCAGTGACGTCTTCCCGACACCGGGAGGACCGACGAAACAGAGGATCGGCCCTTTCATCTTTTTCTTCAGTTTGCGCACCGCCAAAAACTCCAGGATGCGCTCCTTGATTTTTTCGAGATAGAAATGGTCATCATCCAGTATTGTCTTGGCCCGCACAATATCCAGGCTGTCGCGGGTGGCTTTGCTCCAGGGGAGCTCCACCATCCAGTCGAGATACGTCCTGACAATACTGGCCTCGCCGCCATCCGGATGCATATTTTCCAGCCGGCCCAATTGTTTCAGGGCTTCCTTTTTCACCGCCTCAGGCATTTTTGCCGATTCGATCGCTTTTCTGATCTCGATCAGCTCCTCTTTACCTTCATTGTCACCCAGTTCGCTCTGGATAGCTTTCATCTGCTCACGCAGATAATATTCCTTATGGTTTTTACCCATTTCCTCCCGCGCAGCATTCTGAATTTTGGCTTGAACACTCAGCAATTCAACTTCACGGTTCAGAAATTCGTTAACCTTTGTGAGGCGGACAATCGGGTCATTTATTTCCAGCAACGTCTGTGCGTCAGCTACTTTGAGCCCGAGATTGCTTGAGACCAGATCGGCCATACTGCCCGGATCCTGTACATTTTCCAGAATGACCATCACCTCGGGAGAGATCTGCTTGCCAAGATCCATAACCTTGGTCAGCTGTTCACGCACGGTGCGAATCAGCGCTTCGGTTTCGAGGGAGATATCACCAACCGGGATATCGTTTTGACGCTCGACACGAACCGTGTAGAACGGCTTGTCAGTAACATATTCCGTAATTCGGGCCTTTGTCAGTCCCTGAACAAGTATCTTGACACGTCCATCCGGAAGTTTGAGCATCCGCATGATCATGGCGACGGTGCCGACTTCATAAATTTTATCGGCAGGCGGATCTTCATCACCAACATCGTGCTGCGTCGCCAGCAGAATCATGCGATCCCCGGCAAGAGCGCTGTCTACAGCCTTTACCGACATCTCGCGGCCGACAAAGAGCGGGATAATCATAAACGGATACACGACAACATCCCTAATCGGCAGAAGCGGCAATACATCGGGGATTTTAAGTTCTTCAGAAGCCTGTTCTGTATCGTTCTCTAACTCAATCAATTTACAACTCCTTTATCGGCACCGGCCGTTCACTGCTTTTTGGACAGATCACCCGCAATACGCCCCGGCGGTATTCAGCTCTGATCGCACCGGGGTCGACGGTTCCGGGAACATGCACTGCATGCTGGAATCTGCCATGATTCCGCTCTACGCAGATAAATGTACCCTCATGCTGTTCCCGCGGCTTACAGGCCTCAAGTATCAGCGTCATGCCACACATCTTCAGGGAAATTGCATCAAGCGTACATCCGGGCAGGTCAAATTCTATGATAACGTCGCTGCTCGTCTCATACATGTCAAGCCTCGGTCGAGTCTCACTGTCTTCGAAAGAGTCACGCAGCTCAAGCGCATGCAGCAGACCACGCATCTCGCTGACATGCTGATTAAAGAGTTCCTGCGTAAAGGGTTTCCTATCGGAAATACGTGACATGCAGCCACCTGAAAAACGGGGTAATGTACTGGAGTGTCTGGGTTAAAGCGAAGGTAACCATTCCGTCCGGCAAAGTCAAGGCAGACATTCCGCAAAGGGTATTCAGATGAAATATAAATAGAATTTGACATTGACCATACTATGCAATAAATAGAGAAGTTTGTTTGATTAAAGACCAACCGGAAAATGGGGAACATAAACAAATGGAAAAATGGTCCATTGGTGATTCTGCCAAAATTTATAATATAGATAACTGGGGCTCTGATCTCTTCTCGATTAATAAAAAAGGGAATATCTGCGTGCACCCGTCATCTAATTCCAAACAGGTCATTGACCTGCGCGACCTGGTTGACGACCTGATCAAACGCAAAATCAAACCCCCCATCCTGCTTCGCTTCATGGACGTGCTGCAGGGACGCATTGCATCAATTAACCGTGTGTTCAAAAGTGCTATTCAGGAAAATGATTATCCTGCCAGATACCAGACGTTTTACCCGATCAAAGTCAACCAGCAGCGACAGGTTGTCGAAGCCATTGCCGCCTACGGGAAGCGCTACAACATCGGCCTGGAAGTAGGATCAAAACCAGAGCTTGTCGCAGGAATTTCAATCTCCAGCGACAACAACCTGCCGATCATCTGCAATGGCTATAAAGATGCCGAATACATCGAGACGGTTCTCTACGCAACGAGAGTCGGTTTCGACATTACCCTGGTTGTAGAGAAATTATTCGAATTGGAAAAGATCATTGAAATATCGAAGAAGACGGGCATAACGCCCAAACTGGGCATCCGGGTCAAGCTTTCGTCCAAGGGCACCGGCAAATGGGCAACGTCTGGCGGTGAAGACGCAAAGTTCGGCCTTCGTATGTCGGAAATCATTGCTGCCATCCGCATGCTGGAAGACAAGGGGATGCTCGACTCTGTCAAACTGCTGCATTCTCACATCGGCAGCCAGATCACCAAGATTGACAAGATCAAGACCGCGCTGATTGAAGTGGCCCGCGTCTATACCGAGATGAGAAAACTGGGTGTCGGCATTGAATATCTTGATATCGGCGGAGGATTGGGCGTTGATTACGACGGCTCAAAATCGAGCTATTTCTCCAGCGTCAACTACACGATTGAAGAATATGCCAACGACGTCATCTACCAGATCAAAAACATCTGCGATGAAGCGGGAGTGGAATGCCCCAATATCATCTCTGAATCGGGACGGGCAACGGTTGCACACTATTCGGTGCTGATAACCAACGTCCTTAATACGAATACGCAGCACTTGATGCCGGACTTTGAAGAGACCCTTGCACAATCGGAAAAGATCGCCCCGACAGTCAAAAAACTGATGGACATTTACAAAAGCATCGACCGTTACTCGCTTCGAGAAGACTATCATGATACCCTGCAGCTGATTAATGAGGCGGTCAGCCTGTTCAATCTTGGTTACCTGACCCTTAATGATCGTGCCATTGCTGAATGGCTCTACGCCAGAATAATCAGAAAGATCAACAGTATCGTCGAAAAGATAAAGCCAATACCTGAAGAGCTTCAAAACTTCCAGCTGCATCTGCGCCAGACGTATTTCGCAAACTTTTCCCTGTTCCAGTCCATTCCGGATTCCTGGGCAATTGACCAGCTGTTTCCGATTATGCCGTTGCAGCGGCTCAACCATAAGCCGGATGTCATGGCCTCTATTGCTGACATTACCTGCGACTCGGATGGCGAAATCACAAGCTTCGTCGGTGAAAACGGCCGCTCAAAATTTCTGCCGCTGCACAAAATCCGCAAGGACGAGGACTACTATATCGGCTTCTTCCTCATCGGCGCGTATCAGGAGATTCTCGGGGACCTGCACAACCTCTTCGGTGACACCAATGCCGTGCATATCACCTTCAACAAAAAAACCGGCTATATGATAGACACCGTCATCAACGGTGACGCCACGTGGGAAACACTAAAGTATGTTCAGTACAAGGGACCGGAGATTCTGAAACGTGTCAGGGACAATCTGGAAAAAAGCGTCGTATTGAAAAAGATCTCCATTGAAGAAAGCAGTCACTTTATCGAACTGCTTGACCGCACATTGCTGGGATATACCTACTTAGGAGAATAATTACCATGAGCTCAGTCCTTATTATCGGCGCCGGCGGAGTCGGCCAGGTCGTTACTCACAAATGCGCACAGCGCCGCGATATTTTCAGCAGGATAACCCTTGCATCCCGCACGAAATCAAAGTGCGATGCAATTGCCGCCCAGCTGGGCGGCAGTATCACCACCGCACAGGTAGACGCCGACAATGTGCCGGAACTGGTTGCGCTGATAAAGAACGTACAGCCGAAACTGGTTATCAATGTCGCGCTTCCCTATCAGGACCTTCACATCATGGATGCCTGCCTGGAAACCGGCGTTGATTACCTCGACACCGCCAACTATGAACCGCTTGACACCGCAAAGTTCGAGTACTCCTGGCAATGGGCCTATCAGGAGCGCTTCAAGGAAAAAGGGCTGATGGCCCTGCTCGGTTCCGGCTTTGATCCGGGCGTCACCAATGTCTACACCGCCCTGGCTGCCGGTAAATATCTGGACGTTGTGGAAGAGATCGACATCATCGATGCAAATGCGGGGAGCCACGGCCAACCCTTCGCCACCAACTTCAATCCGGAGATAAACATCCGGGAAGTGACCGCCACCTGCCGTCACTGGGAAAACGGCCAATGGGTCGAAAGCCCGCCGTTATCGACCAAACACTGCTTTGATTTTCCGGAAGGAATCGGCCCGATGAACATTTACCGTCTCTACCACGAGGAGATGGAGTCGCTGGTAAAACACATACCGACCATTAAAAAAGCGCAGTTCTGGATGACCTTCTCGGAAAATTATCTGAAACATCTGGAAGTATTGCAGAATGTTGGCATGACCCGCATTGACGAGGTCGAGTACAACGGCCAGAAGATAGTACCGATTCAGTTTTTGAAAGTACTGCTTCCCGACCCCGGTTCCCTGGGTCCGCTGACCAAAGGTAAAACATGCATCGGCGTAATCGCCCGCGGCACGAAAGACGGCCAGAGAAAGCAGGTGTATATCTATAACATCTGTGATCACGAAGCATGCTTCAAAGAGGTCCAGTCCCAGGCAATCAGCTATACCACCGGTGTTCCGGCCGTTGTCGGAGCGATTATGATGCTGACCGGCACGTGGCGCGGCGCCGGGGTGTTCAATATGGAACAGTTTGATCCGGAGCTGTTTCTTGATGTGCTCGGACCGATGGGGTTGCCGACTGTCGTGATTGACGGCGGCGCATGGCCGGAACTGTAATCCATTGACCGGTATCGACGTCGATAACATAATCCGGCTTTCCCCCTCACCTGCCTATGTGGTGGATCTGGGCCGACTGCGTCACAACCTGTCTATTCTGGACGATGTGCAGCAGCGCAGCGGTGCAAAAATCCTGCTGGCAATGAAAGCGTTTTCCATGTGGAGCGTTTTCCCGCTCATCAACCAGACCCTTCTGGGGGTGTGTGCTAGCTCTCCATGGGAGGCACGACTCGGTCGGGAGGAGTTCGGGGGCGAAGTTCACAGTTTTGCTGCTGCTTTCAAGGAAACAGACGTAGCGGAACTGCTGCGTATTTCTGATCACCTGGTTTTTAATTCCTTTAGCCAGCTGGAGCGGTTCCGCCCGTTGTGGGAAAGAGAGCGGGGGCGCGTCTCCATCGGCCTCCGCATCAACCCGGAACATTCGGAAGGGCACACGGAGATATATGATCCCTGTGCCGCCAACTCACGCCTCGGCATTCCCCGCAGAGAATTCGACGGACGCTCCCTGAGCGGGGTTGAAGGACTTCATTTCCACACCCTCTGTGAACAGCTTTTTGAACCGCTGGAGCGAACGGCACAGGTAGTTGAAGAACGCTTCGGAGAATTTCTCCCTGCAATGAAATGGCTTAATTTCGGCGGTGGGCACCACATAACCCGCGAGGGGTACGACATTGACGGACTTGTGGATCTGGTCAGGTACTTTTCAGAGAAATACCGGCTCCAGGTCTATCTGGAACCGGGTGAGGCGGCGGCCATCGGCACCGGAATCCTCGTCGGAGAAGTACTCGACGTGGTCAGCAACGGCATGGATATCGCCATTCTGGACGTCTCCGCCACCTGCCACATGCCTGATATCCTGGAGATGCCCTATCGTCCCGGTATTACGGGTGGTTTCGATCCCGGAGAAAAACCCCACACCTACCGACTGGCAGGAGCATCCTGTCTCGCAGGGGATGTAATCGGCGACTGGTCGTTCGAGCAACCGCTCTGTCAGGGCGACCGGCTGGTATTTGAAGACATGTCCCATTATACGATGGTCAAAACCACGACTTTTAACGGCATTCAGCACCCGCATATCTGCACCTATGAACCGGAAAGCAGAGAGCTGAAGGTAGTACGCAGTTTCGGCTACGAAGACTTTAAACAACGACTTTCATAAGGAAATACGATAATGGCAATCAATACGAGAATTTGGATGACCGGGTCGCTGGAATGGTTCGGGTATATCGGGGAGGTGGAAATGTTTCTGGGGCAGCGCTCGTTTCCCAACCCACCGGAAGAAGGAGACGCCTGGACGACCGAGACAGGTGATATGTTCAAAATTATCGATGGTGATATCACCCTGGTCGGCAAAACGGACCCGCCAAAAAAATACTGGTAATTCTATGCCGCTGTTTCAGACTCCCCAGGCTGAAACACCCAGGCAACCCGGTTTCTGCCGTCCGCCTTGGCCTTGTAAAGCCCGTCGTCGGCGCGTTTGATCAGGTCAGCCAGAGATCGGTCAGCTTTACTGAAACATGCCACCCCCAGACTGATGGTAACCGGAATCAGCTCTCCCCCCTCAAGCTCAAACGGGGTTTTCTGTATCTGTGCGCACATACGGTTTGCAACAGCTACGATCTGTTCAAAAGTGGCATCCGGCAACAGCACCATAAACTCTTCACCGCCATAGCGACCGACAACATCGTACGGCCGCACACTCTGCTGTAATCGCTCCGCAGCGGCAATAAGCACACGGTCTCCTGCTGCATGCCCTTTGGTATCGTTAACCTTTTTAAAATGATCCAGATCGATCATGATACAACCGAGCGGACGCGCGCTTCGCAACACCCTTGCAAATTCCTCTTCGCCGCGCCTCATCAGAAAGCCTCTGTTGTGCATTCCGGTCAGAGGGTCGGTAATGGAAACCAGTTCCAACTGCGCCTGAGCTTCCTTCAGTTGGCCCGTACCACCACGTATCAACGCATATGTAAAGCCAAATACCGCACCCAGTACGAGGACAAGAAACGACGTTACGAGTACGACACCCTGACGGATCTGATCTCGATAGCGAGTCATATTGGTATACACTTCAAAACTTCCCAGGACTCTTTTGTCCGGACTCAATATCGGTACGTAGGTTTCAACAACATCCACATCAAGCAATGGTTCGTCAGCCAGATCTCTGGCATGATCCTTTGTAACCATCTTGGCATCCACCGCACCGGTCAATGCATTTTTCAGCCGCTCGTTGTTTTCGTCAACTTTCCCAATCAACGTCGCATCAGTGGAATAGACTATCTTTTTATCGGGGTCATAAATTTTAACCTTGATAATATCAAAGGGTGAGAGAAAATGCCGCAGCTTGTTGTCAAATAAAAGCGTATCATTTCCATGCAACCCCAACTCAACCGGTTTTCCGGGCCGGGTATTAAGCATGAAGTCCCTCTGTTCTTCAAGCAGTAACCTGCAGAGCTGTACCGAATCGATCTCGGCGCTTTTAATGACAAAAGTCGAAAAGACCTGATAAAATCCACAGCTGCTCACAATTACGACCACAAAAACAGAGATACACGCGACCTTTACCAGCAGGCGCAGTAAACTATCGGGGTTGTTTCGGGCCTTTATGTTTAACAGATCATTCAGACTCATACCGTGTACCTACCTTCCTGCGAACAGATAATTCCGGGAGAGGAAACAAACTTTTAATATACATGATATTTTCCATTATGCTATCCATCGAATAACAATAGGCACCCCATGAAACAAGAACCTTCCCATATTGTAGAAATAGCAATCCCCCTCTATCTGGATCGGATATTTCACTACCGCGTTCCTGAACTGCTGCGTGACCAGACGCTGTCAGGTCGGAGAGCACTCGTTCCGTTCGGAAACCGGAAACTGACCGGTTATATCCTTGGCGCTGCTGCAGAATCAGCAATAGTCAATCTGAAAGAGATTATAGAGCTATTGGACCCTGAACCGCTCTGGACGGCGAAGGAACTGGAGTTTTACCGCTGGAGTGCGGCCTACTACCAGCACCCGCTCGGTGAAGTGCTGCGCACCGCTCTTCCTGCCGGAATAAACATTCAAACCCGCAAAGGGGGTGCCGGAGTCCAGGAGTCGCTGAGCGGGGGTAAATCCGCCCGTCGGGAAAAATTCTACCTCCCGGCCCCGCAGACAGACCCGCCTCGCCAACCGAGCGCCAAAGCACTGGAAATACTCGGAGTCATCCGTGAGGCAGGAGGGATTTCAGCGGCAGAACTGCGTAAACGCTTTGGCACCTGCACACCGCAATTGAGGCGTCTGGTTGAACTCCGCCTCTGCAGAAGCGAAGAACGCGAAGTTTACCGTGATCCATTCAAAAATTACACCGTCAAACGTGACGAACCACGCCGCCTGCATACCCACCAGAAGGCTGCCCTGGATGCTATTTCGGCAGCTCTTGACGACCGTCATTTCACCCCGTTTCTCCTCTATGGCGTAACCGGGAGCGGAAAAACCGAGGTCTATCTCCAGGCAATTTCCCACGCGCTTCAACTCGGGAACAACGCACTGGTACTCGTGCCGGAAATCGCCCTGACACCTCAGCTGACCGGGCGCTTTCAGGCACGCTTCGGCGGCGGCATTGCCATCCTCCACAGCGGACTTTCCGATGGCGAGCGCTATGACGAATGGCGCCGCATCAGGCGGGGGTTGGCGAGGATTGTCATCGGTGCCCGCTCGGCTATCTTTGCGCCGCTGGAAAAGATCGGCATCATCATCGTTGACGAAGAGCATGAGGCTTCCTTCAAACAGTCAGACGGACTCCGTTATAACGCCCGCGACCTGGCGCTGGTCCGGGGGAGCATGGAACACGCATCAGTTGTACTTGGTTCGGCAACACCGATGGTAACCAGCATCCACGCGGCCGGCGAGGGGCGCCTGAAACTCCTCCCGCTGCCGGAACGGGTCGAAGGGCGCCCGATGCCGGTTGTCGAACGGGTGGCGATGAAAGGAAACAGGGAGACGATATCAGTACCACTGTCGAACTCACTGGCCGAAACCCTTGCGGAGAAACGGCAGGCCATCGTCTTTCTCAATCGGCGCGGATTTGCCACTTTTCTCGTCTGCACGGACTGCGGAAAAGCGCTGACCTGCCCCAACTGCAGCGTCTCGCTCACCTTTCACCGCCAACGTGGTGAGAGCCTCTGTCATTACTGCGACTTCTCCGTCCCGGCACCAGGCACCTGCCCTTCCTGCGGCGGATCGACCCTGAGCGAATTGGGAGCCGGAACGGAAAAACTTGAACACGACCTCAAGGAACTGCTGCCGACGGCCCGTATTGTCCGAATGGACAGTGACACGACCTCCGGCAAAGGGAGCCATGAGCGTTTGCTGTCGCGCATGCACGACGGCAGCGCCGATCTTCTGGTCGGCACCCAGATGATTGCCAAAGGGCATGACTTCCCTGAAGTGACGCTTGTCGGGGTGGTCAACGCCGAGGCAAGTCTGGGAATGCCCGATTTTCGCGCCGCCGAGCGCACCTTCCAGCTGCTCTCCCAGGTCATAGGGCGGGCGGGTCGCGGTGAAAACCCGGGGCGGGTGGTCGTACAGGCAATTGACCCGGAACAGTACGCAATACGGGCTGCAGCAGAACATGACGCAGCCGGATTTTACGAGCAGGAGCTTGAATTTCGTCGTGACGCAGGATATCCCCCTTTCACCTATCTGGCTGCATTTGCCATTTCCGGTCTGTCGGAGCAGACTGTTTCTGACCAGGCCGACACGACCGCCCGCCTGCTTGCGCAGCTAAAATCAGCATTGAAAATACGGGTGGAAATCCTCGGGCCGGCCCCCTCACCCATATATCGCCTGAGAAACCGTTATCGCCGTCAGATCCTGCTCAAAGCGGTCAATCGCGGCGATCTGCACCGCCTGCTCTCAACGTGGCGGCAACAGTCGACAGTCGTCTCGACAGTTCGTATTTCTGTTGATATTGATCCGGTCGACATGATGTAACCGGGATCCAGGGCGAGATCAGCTTTGCCGATTGCGGATAAATCTGCTACAGTACCGCCTGTCTCTCACCTCGCATACCGGACTCCATATTTATGCATCACGGCGGCATCTACGAAGAAGAAATAGCCGGCAAAGCCTACGACACAGCCCTGCTGAGGCGCTTTGCGCGCTATGTTGCCCCCTACCGGCTTTCCATCACGGCCGTTGTTCTGTTACTGCCGTTAGTAGCCGCCTGCCGCCTCGCACAGCCATGGATTATCAAGCTCGCCATCGACAGCCATATCGTCACCGGAAAACTTGCCGGGCTGGAAACGATCGCACTCAGTTTTTTCGGCATTCTCATCGCAGAATCTCTCTTTTCCTTCCTGGAAGTGTATCTACTGCAATCCGTCGGACAGCAGATCATGTCGGATATTCGTTCCGAGGTGTATCGACATGTCATGCGCCTGCCGGTTTCCTGGTTTGACCGCGTCCCGGTCGGCAGTGCGGTGACCCGCCTGACCAGCGACATCGAAGTACTCGGCGAGATGTTTGCCTCGGGGATCATCACCATCATCGGTGACGTTCTGCTGCTGATCGGCATCATCTCCGTCATGCTCTGGATGAACCTGAAACTGTCTTTGGTAACCTTTTCCGTTCTGCCGGTACTGCTCTATGTGGCCTATACGTTCCGGCGACGCATGAGGAAATCGTTCCGGGAAGTTCGCGCACGCCTTGGCGGCTTGAACGCCTTCCTTAACGAATGCATCTCCGGCATCAGCATTATCCAGATATTCAACCGCGAACGTGATGAAGAACAGCGCTTCAGCCTTTTAAATGCCTCGTACCGGGATGCCAACATGCCGGTTATCTTCTGGGATGCGTCACTGTACGCGCTGGTCGAGGCTCTCTCTTCGATCGCCGTGGCGTTGATCATCTGGTATGGCGGCGGCGAAATCCTCAGCGGTGCCATAACGTTCGGTGTACTGGTTGCGTTCATCCAGTATATTGAAAAGTTTTTCACCCCGATCCGGGACCTTTCCGCCAAATACTCGGTCATGCAGGGGGCAATGGCTGCGCTGGAACGGATTTTTGCCCTGCTTGATACCCCGGAGAATCAGCTGTACACAGCGAATGACACGCTGCAGCAAGCGGTTCCCCGTCCCCCCGCCGCTGCTGTTCCACTGATTGAATTTCGCGACGTATCCTTTTCCTACCACGCCGGCAATGACATACTCAGCAATTTCAACCTGACGGTTCATCGCGGAGATCGCATCGCAATCGTCGGAGAGAGCGGCGGCGGAAAGACCACCATCACCCGACTGCTGACGCGACTGTATGACATCGAGCGCGGCGAAATTCTTCTGCAGGGGATCAATATCCGGGGACTTGACCTTGCCGAGGTACGCCGCCGGGTCGGCGTCGTCCTCCAGGACCCCTGCCTGTTCGCCGGCAGCATCGAGTTCAACATCAGCCTCGGCGACGAACAGGCGGGTCTGCGCGTTCGTCAGGCGGCGACCGCGGTCGGAGCTGATCGTTTTATCGATCGCCTGCCGAACGGCTACAATGAAGAGGTACGGGAACGTGGCAGTAATTTTTCCGTCGGTGAAAAGCAACTCATCTCATTTGCCCGCGCTGTTGCCTTTGATCCTGAGATTCTGGTGCTGGACGAGGCAACAGCCAGTATCGACAGCGCCTCGGAGCAGATGATCCAGGAGGGCATCAAGGGGTTGATGCAGGGGCGCACCTCTCTTGTCATCGCCCATCGCCTTTCCACGATTCAGGATGCGGACCGGATCGTTACCATCCAGCATGGAATAAAGGTTGAAGAGGGTTCCCATGCCGAGCTGCTGCAATCAGGCGGGGTCTATTCCCGGCTGTATCAGCTGCAATTCGGTGGCATGTAAACACAATCCACTGCATCACGTATTGCATCTCAAAATATAACCTGATACCTTGTTCCGGCTTCACATCAAATAGACCGGCACGGTGGCGCAATGCGTGACGACGGCGTGCTCCGTACGTTGAAAGGCACAGACGGGCCGGCAGATAACGCTTCGATCCGGATGCGGCATTACTCATCACATGTTTCAGGAGCCACACTATGTGTACAACCTGCGGATGTTCCACAGCAGATCACCATCACGATCACCATGATGGCAACCAGCACCACCATCATGAGCATGGGCACAGCCACTCTCATGATGCCTCCGATACGCACGCACACGACGATGCGCACACGCATACTCATGAAAGCGAACCGGGAAAACGATCCAGAATATCCATTGAAGAGGACATTCTCGGCAAAAACAACCGGCTGGCGGGCTTTAACCGGGCACTGTTCAAAGACAAGGGGATTTTTGTCCTCAATCTCGTCAGCTCCCCCGGCTCCGGAAAGACGACCTTATTGGAACGGACCCTGCGCGACCTGTCGCAGAAGTTCCGCTTCGCCGTTATTGAAGGTGATCAGCAGACGGACAATGATGCCCGGCGCATCGCCGCCACCGGCGTTCCGGTCCGCCAGATCAACACCGGTGCCGGGTGCCATCTGGACGCCCACATGATCATGCATGGCACCGATGCTTTTGATATGGACAGCCTGGACCTGCTGATGATTGAAAATGTCGGCAATCTGGTCTGTCCAGCCGCCTTTGATCTGGGAGAACACCACAAGGTCGCCGTGCTTTCCGTTACCGAAGGAGAGGACAAACCGCTCAAGTATCCACAGATGTTTCATAACTCTACCGTTATGCTCCTCAATAAAATCGACCTCCTGCCGCATCTGGATTTCGATGTGGAAAAGTGCAGGGAATACGCACGCCGCGTAAATCCCGGCATTATCATTTTCGAGGTATCAGCCCGGAGTGGTGAGGGGATGGATGCCTGGTACCAATGGCTGACTGATGGAGCACAGCACTGAGAAGGCGGCAGCGGCACGCGATTCAGGGGATTGTTCAGGGGGTCGGGTTTCGCCCGTTCGTATATCGTCTGGCCCACAAACTGAACATGACCGGCTGGGTGCGCAACACCGCTGCCGGCGTCGAAATTGAGATAGAGGGATCCCCGGCTCAGCACGACGCCTTTGAAAATGCGCTGCAGTACACACTCCCCCCCCTTGCACACGTGACGTCCCATATCTGTACAAGCGCCCCTCTCTGCCGCGAAAAATCTTTCACGATACTCCCGAGCGGCGAGGGTGGAGCCGATGTCCATATCGCCCCCGATTCAGCCGTCTGCCCGGACTGCCTCCGGGAACTGTTTGATCCGGCAGACCGACGCTTCCGTTATCCGTTCATCACCTGTACCAACTGCGGTCCCCGCTACAGCATTATCACCGGGGTTCCCTACGACCGCCCCGCAACAACCATGGCCGGCTTTCCGCTCTGTCCCGAGTGTATGATCGAATACGGGAACCCGCTTGACCGGCGCTTTCATGCCCAGCCGATCGCCTGCCACCGCTGCGGGCCCCGGGTAAGCCTGCTCTCTTCAGAAGGCAAGATAATTTCCAGTCATGATGATGCTGTCATTCTGGCGACAGAACTCCTCAAAGACGGTGCTATCCTTGCCATCAAGGGAATCGGCGGCTTCCATCTTGCCGTTGACGCCTGCAATAACAATGCGGTCCGACGTTTGCGCCAACGCAAAAAGCGTGATGAGAAACCCTTTGCCGTTATGGCAGCGTCGCAGTCGACTGCCGGTAAACTGGCAGTGATGAACGAGATGGAAAATCTCCTTCTCTCCTCACCGGAAGCCCCGATCGTTATCGTCAAAAAGCGGCTCGAATCGAGCCTGTCACCTCTGATTGCCCCCGACAACGGCTGGATCGGGGTGATGCTCCCCTATGCACCGCTCCATCATCTGCTCTTGCGGGATAATTTTCAGGCGCTTGTCATGACCAGCGGCAATATTTCAGATGAGCCGGTGGCCTTTGAAGACGCTGATGCGCTGCAGCGCCTTGGCGGCATCGCCGACTTTTTCCTGCTTCATGACCGGCCGATTCATGTCCGCAGTGATGACTCCGTCATGCGCGTATTCCAGGGTAAACCGCTCTTTTATCGCCGTGCCCGGGGTTTTGCTCCGCGGGCCGTGAAACTTCCCTTTGCAGTACAGCCGCTGCTCGCGACAGGAGCCGAGCTGAAGAACACGGTCTGCCTTGCCGACGGCACCCGTGCGGTTCTCAGCCAGCATATCGGCGATCTGCAGAACAGCGCTGTTTTTGAGTCCATCAGTGCGACGGTCGCCCATCTGTCGGAAATCCTCGCAATTTCGCCGGAACAGGCTGCCTGCGATCTCCACCCGGATTATCTCTCCAGCCGCTATGCCGAGAAGAGAGCACTGCCGTTGCTGCGGGTTCAGCACCACCATGCCCATCTGGCATCCTGCATGGCAGAAAACAGCCTGGAAGGTGAAGTGATCGGGATTATATTCGACGGCACCGGCTATGGTTCCGACAGTACGGTATGGGGCGGCGAGTTTCTTGTCGGCGGATACGATGAATTTCGTCGTGCGGCGCACTTCCGGCCGCTGCCGCTGCCGGGAGGGGACAGTGCCGTACGCGAACCATGGCGCATGGCACTGGCGTATCTCTATCAGGCGATGGGAGAAGCCGCATTTTCACTTGATCACCCGGTTGCACGAATCCTTCCGGAGAGCGAGCGCGGATTGTTTGCCCAGATGCTGCGGCGCGGCATCAAT
Organism: Desulfuromonadaceae bacterium; assembly: GCA_028688955.1. Taxonomy (GTDB): domain Bacteria; phylum Desulfobacterota; class Desulfuromonadia; order Geobacterales; family Pseudopelobacteraceae; genus JACRCG01. The sequence goes on along the minus strand of JAQTXD010000006.1, from coordinate 19,646 downwards.
TCGCCCGCGACGTCCAGTTGTGGCAGACTGTTTGACGCCGTGGCAGCACTGCTGAACATACGGCACCGTGTGACCTATGAAGGGCAGGCCGCACTTGAGCTGGAGGCGTGTGCCGAACTGGCTGAAGGTGCGTATAATGCGTGCGTTCCCTATATGTTCGAGATCATGGTACAGCAACCTGTTCAAGTTGACTTTTCCTCCGCCATCGTTGAGATTCTGCGCGATCTCACCGTCGGCACCGGTGTGTCCGTCATCGCACATCGCTTTCACCAGACCGTGGCATCCGCTGCAACGAAAGTCTGTTTGCGGATTGCCAACGATACCGGCCATGATCGTATTATTCTTTCGGGTGGTGTTTTTCAGAATCGCCTTTTGAGTGAAATGCTCTATACTGGCCTGTCGAATGCGGGCCTGAACGTTTTTACCCATCGTCTGGTGCCGCCGAATGACGGCGGCATCGCGCTGGGACAGGCTGCAATAGCAGGAAGGAGAAGAGGCTGATATGTGTCTTGGTGTGCCGATGAAAATTGTCAGTATGGATGGGGAAACAGTTATTGCCGAAGTTGACGGCGTACAGAAAGAAGCCAGCATCATGCTGCTGGGAGAGGATGTCGACGTCGGCGATTACGTGATCGTGCATGCCGGTTTTGCAATTTCAAGGCTGGATGAGGAATATGCGGAGGAGACAATCCGCTTGATGCGCGAGGTTTATTCTGACGAGGACATGGCATGAGCGGTAATACGACGACCGCCATGAAGTTTCAGGATGAGTTCCGCTCCCGTGAACTGGTGCAGAACATGGCAACCACAATCCGCCGCATGGCTGAACGTCTCCCTGCGCCGGTCAATTTCATGGAAGTCTGCGGCACCCATACCACATCGATCTATCAGTACGGAATCCGCTCGCTGCTTCCCGAGAACGTCCGTCTGGTTTCCGGCCCCGGCTGTCCGGTCTGCGTCACCCCGATCGGCTATGTCGACACCGCACTGGCCTGTGCTGCCGAACCTGATGTAATTATCGCGACCTTCGGCGACATGCTGCGTGTTCCCGGCAGCCGTTCCTCACTGATGAAACAGCGGGCCTGTGGTGCCGATATCCGCATTGTCTACTCATCTCTCGATGCAGTGGCACTGGCTCAAAACAATCCTGATCGGCGGGTTGTTTTTCTCGGTGTCGGGTTCGAGACGACCGCACCGACAATAGCGGCAAGCATCCTCGAAGCATCCCGCCGGAAGCTGGACAACTATTGCGTCCTGGCTGCCCACAAGACCATGCCGGTACCGATGGACATTCTCAGCGGCGATCCGGACCTTAACCTCAGCGGCTACCTCTGCCCTGCCCATGTCAGTACCGTTATCGGCGGCAATGCCTACAGACCGCTGGCGGACAAGTACCATATCCCCTGCGTCGTGACCGGCTTTGAGCCTGCCGACGTCATGCAGGGGATAGAAATGCTGATGGCCCAGATTTTGCGCAACGAGAGCACTGTCGAGATCCAGTACCGCCGTGCGGTTACCTGGGATGGCAATCCAAAGGCCCGGGCGCTTCTCCACCGTATTTTTGAACCGTGTGATGCCATCTGGCGAGGTCTCGGCTTGCTGCCCGGCAGCGGCCTGGCAATCAGACCCGAGTATGCTGTGTTTGATGCGGAACAGGTTATGACGCTGGACGTCCCGGTTGCGGTTGAAAATCCTGCCTGCCTCTGCGGCGAGATACTGAAGGGGAAGCGTGCTCCGTTAAGTTGCCCGCTGTTCGGGACACTCTGCACACCTGAATCACCGGTTGGCGCATGCATGGTTTCCAGTGAAGGGACCTGCTCGGCTGCCTATAAGTACGGGAGATAACAAGAATGTTCACCATGCAGGATTTACGCGCTCACTATCGTTTTACGGATCAGGACGCCGAACTTCTCCAGTCACTGCAGCCACTGGCGGAAGAAAATCAGGAACGTTTTTCCCTTGAGTTCTACGACTATCTCTACAGCCTCCCCGAAACGGCAGCGATCCTTAACAACAGTAACCGCCTGCGTCTGCGGGAGATGCACAGCAGCTGGTTCATGTCGCTGTTTACCGGAATATACGACAACCACTACATGAACCATCTGACCCGCATCGGCCACGCCCATGTCAAGGTCGGCCTCAGTGTCCACTTTGTCAACGCGGCCATGAACCAGATCCGCCACTTCCTGCTCGGCCTGATAGACTTCAACTATTCTGACCGCGAACAGCGCCGTGAACTGCGGGAAGCTGTGGAAAAGATCCTCGACATGAACCTTGACGTGATGAGTACGTCGTATCGTGAAGAGGAGATGAAAAAAGTCTTTGTTTCCCGCAAGGTCGAATCGTTTCTGATCAAGGCGACGGAGCGTTTTACCTATGGCCTGAACCTGGCACTGGTGATGGCACTCGGGGGGGTCTCCATTTCAGTTGTCATCCTCTTCGTCTGGGACATCCTGCACATTTTCCGGGGAGATATGGAAAAGGGGATTCTCTCCGCACTCGGATCACTGCTGATTCTCTGGATGATGATTGAGTTGATGGACAACGAGATAAAGAACCTCAAAGGAGGAAAATTCAACATTCTGGTGTTCATCGGCGTCATTATCGTCGCCATGATCCGTGAAATTCTTATCTCCACCCTGCGCAAGGATGATCTTACCACTCAGGCGTTCCTGGCGGGTACCCTGCTCATTCTCGGCATCGTCTATTACCTTGTCTCCCTTGCCCAGAAAGAAAATCTGAAAAGTTGACATGGCCTTTTACACGCACATTCTGGCCGGATTTTCACTCGGGTTTGCTGACCGGCTCGAACTGCGGCGCCTGCTCGACACCACCCCGCGTAACGCCTCTATTCTAACACTGGTGCCTGAAGAGCTGCTCTCGTCCGGGATTGCCGCCCTGGCACTCGACTTTGACGGTGTCCTGGCAGCTCACGGTTCACTGACGCCGCTTCCCGAGGCGATTGGCTGGCTGAAACGGTGTGAAGCTGTTTTTGGCAGAGACCGGATTTTCATTCTCTCCAATAAACCGACAGAGGAACGGAGGCAGTGGTTTGCCCAACATTTCCCCGCCATGCGCTTCATCTCCGGTGTCAGGAAGAAACCATACCCGGATGGTCTCAAAAAAACAGGGGAACTCGCCGGAGTCCCCCTCTCCTCAATTCTGATGGTTGATGACAGACTGCTGACCGGCTGTCTTGCCGCCATTATCGCCGGTGCCCGCCCCTGCTACATTAGATATCCGTATGTTTCATATACAACCCGCCCCTTTGCAGAGTTGTTTTTTCAGATTTTGCGAGCCGGAGAACGGCTGTTTGTGCGGTTAATATCGCTCTTCCTGGCAATCTAAAAAGAGGCATTCGCCCGCCATCTCCTTATCATCGTCGCCCACCCAGATAGGACGGGCGCTCGTTGTTGATGCCACTGAGATCAGATATTATGCGGTAGTTTCAATCCTCGCCCGCCCAGATAGGACGGGCGCTCGTATTCCATTCCCGTTATGTCGTGGCCCCAGATTGTGTTTCAATCCTCGCCCGCCCAGATAGGACGGGCGCTCGTACGGAATATTTCGTACGTTGACCTATTTCCATGTCTCAATCATGACGACCCCCTCAAACAGTCCTTTTGCTGCCGAAAACGTCGGCAAAGGATAGCTCACCGGTGAATCGCCCGTGTCAGGTCGCGTCCACATGGCCGTTGGTCCTGAAACTTCCATTTGAATCACATAGGTCTTCATTTACCCTCCTTCCCTTTCAAACTTCAAAACACCGTCCCTCTCCGCCTTTCCCCAATACCCGAAATACTTCAAAAGCAAATCCCCCTCAATCCCCCTTTGCAAAGGGGGAGGATATAAACAAGAGCAATCCACGATGTACATCGCCCCTGCATATCCGGCAAAATTCTGTCCCGCCTCTACCACATATCCAACCCGCGATACAATTTCAAACAATCCTCCAGCAACTTCATCCATATCCGCACTGCCACAGCGTCGGTTTTTTTGTTGCCATTATGGCGTCACTTTACTATTCTCAAATCCGGAGGTGATCCATGTCACGCACAATTGCTGAACAACGAATCCCCGCGCGTATGCCGACCGCTGTGTATGAACGACTGGCAGAGGCAGCTCAGGTTGTTGGCGCTACCCTCAATCAGTTTCTGGTTCAGTCGGCACTGGAAAAAGCCAACACAATTCTGGAAGAGGAACGGGTTATCAGGCTTTCCGCAGCCTCGTCAGAAGCGCTGTTTGCACTTATGGAAAACCCGCCGGAACCGAACGAATACCTTAAAAGGGCGATGCAGAAACGTAAGGATCTATTGTGCCGGCAATAACCGTCCTTGATAAAAGCCACGACCGCACCGGGTTTGATTGCGGTGTGCAGGAGCTGAACATCTTTCTCAAGGCAACGGCCCGCCAGCATGGCACCAAAGGGATTTCCCGCACATTTGTGCTGACGGATGGCACTCCGGTTATTCTCGGCTATGTGACCCTAACGCTTTGTGAGGTTGAGAGCGTTCAGTTGCCTGCAACGCTTGCGCATAAATATCCGATTCATCCTCTTCCCGCCGTGCGCCTGGCGCGACTCGCTGTTTCACGCAAATCGCAGGGAAAAGGTTTTGGAGAGCTGCTGCTTTCAGAGGCACTGTACCGCACCGCCGTTATTGCCGAACAGGCTGGTGTCATAGGGCTTTTTGTTGATGCCAAAAATGATGCAGCCCACAGCTTCTATCTGCGCTACGGCTTTTTAGCTCTGCCAGAACAACCCCTGAAACTGTTTCTCCCTATTGAAAGCATACTCAACGTACTTTAACGGTCTAATTTTGGAAGGATCAAACCAGTCAGCCGGTCGCAGCGAGCCTGTTCCGATTTTTGCAACAGGTACCATTCGCCAGAGATTCCCCCGCAATAGCGTAAGATGTGCGAGCTCTATCAATCATCTATTTATTCTCTCGTCTGCTTGTCCACCGCGCACCCTAGCACATGCCCGCACAAACAAATATATTTCTAATAATTTTATTCCAATGTACATCCTAAACAATGCCCTCTCTTACCCTGCCCCCGTTCCTGACCGACAAATCGCTCGTTTCCACATCAACAACGACATCACACCGTATTACCATCCTCCTGCAATTATCCACCCGCCGACGGATTATCGTAGCACAATTGTATGACACAATACGTCATACGGCAGCTGCCGACATATTGTTCCCTATATTACAGAGTAACCTCCCCCATCCAGTGTCCATGATCTGCAATAAAAAAACGCTCCCCGGTTTTCTGGAGAGCGTTCTCAGCCGCATGTATTTTTCTGTCGCTTTCTGTTTCTACCTCCCTAACGCCTTCTCAATCCGCTCACACAGTGTCTTCAGCACCTTGATGCGGGCATAATATTTATCATTGGCTTCAACCAGCGTCCAGGGAGCAATCTCGGTACTGGTACGGTCAATCATGTCACAGACCGCCAGCTCATAGTCGTCCCATTTATCCCGGTTGCGCCAGTCCTCATCGGTGATTTTATAGCGTTTGAAACCGATCTTTTCCCGTTCCTTGAAGCGCCGCAGCTGTTCATCCCTGGTAATCGATAGCCAGAATTTCACGACTACGGTTTTGTTGCGCACCATCTGCTCTTCGAAGTCGTTGATTTCACCGTAGGCACGCATCCAGTCGTTGTGAGTACAGAACCCTTCAACCCGCTCCACCAGCACACGTCCGTACCAGGTTCTGTCGAAGATCGCAAAGCGGCTTTTACGGGGGATATTGCGCCAGAAGCGCCACATATAGGACTGTGCCCGTTCCTCCTCGGTCGGGGCGGCAACGGGGATAACCCGGTATTGACGGGCATCAAGCGCCTGGATGATTCGGCGTATACTGCCCCCTTTGCCTGCGGCATCGTTCCCTTCAAACGCCACCACAACCGACAGTTTTTTAAAAGCGGAATCACGCGTCAGGAGATTGAGCCTGCCCTGGTATTTTTCAAGTTCACGCTCAAACTCGGTTTTTTTCAGTTTTTTTGACATGTCCAGCGTCTGCAGGATCAGAAGTTTATCAATGGTTGGAATGATGGGGGGGATCGGCTCCGTATGCAGGGGAGGTTCCGGTGCATCAAGGCGCTGACGTATTGAGGTGAGAATCGCCGTGCCGATGGTCAGGTAGCGATAGCGGGGGTCGGTCCCCTCTACGATGGTCCAGGGGGATTCCGCCGTACTCGTTGTGCGGAGCATACGTTCGGAAACAGTGCGAAATTTGTCGTATTTTTTGTAATGGTCCCAGTCTGTGCCGGTGACCCGCCAGCGGGTTTTCGGATCATTTTCCAGTAATTTGAGGCGTTTTTTCTGTTCGTCTTTCGACAGGTGCAGCCAGAATTTCAGAACAAGCGCCCCTTCATCACAGAGCATTTTTTCAAAGCGGATTATTCGCTCGAGGCGCTGATCGAGCTCGGCATTTTTGATCGTGCCGTAAACATTTTCCACCAGCGGCCCGGAATACCAGGTGCCGATGAATACACCGATCTTGCCTTTTGGCGGCAGTACCCGCCAGTATCGCCACATCTCCGGGCGCTCCAGTTCTTCATCAGTCAGGTCGCGCACCGCGTGGGTTTCTATATGCCGCGGGTCCATCCATTCGTTGAGAAGATTGACCGTTTCACCCTTGCCGGCACAGTCGACACCGGCAACGAGGATGATCACCGGAAACTTCTTAGTCTGCGCCAGGTCCAGTTGAGCATCCAGAAGCGCTTCGCGTAAGCCGGGAACGTCTTTTTTCCAGACTGCTTTGCTGATCGTGTGACCCAGTTCGGCTGATTCAAACATGAGACCCTCCCGGTATGCCGTATCTGCAGCTTTCCCTGTGCGATTGTAAATGTCTGTTATTTTCCGGCAAGGTCCTTGGACTTGAGGGTGGCAGCTTCAACGGCGTTCATGACGACCCCCCGGAAGCAGCCGCTTTCAAGTGCATGCTGCGCAGCAATGGTCGTGCCGCCGGGCGACGTTACTTTTTCTTTCAGCAATGCCGGGTGTTCACCGGTCTCAACAACCATCCGCGCAGCACCCAGCACGGTCTGGGCCGCCAGCTGCGATGCAACATCCCGCGGCAGACCGTTTTTGACACCGGCATCGGAGAGCGCCTCGATAAACGTGAATACATAGGCCGGGCCACTGCCGGAAAGGCCGGTCACGGCGTCCATCAGCTTCTCGTCCACAGATACGGCCACTCCGATAAGGGCAAAAATCTGGCGGGCAAGATCCAGGTCGTCAGCTGATGCCTTTCGGCCGGAACTGACTGCGGTGGCTCCTGCACCGATCAGCGCAGGGGTGTTGGGCATTGCACGTATAACCCGGCAGCCGGCACTCAGATTCGCCTCTATTTTTGAGCTCGGGATTCCGGCCATGATGGAAATCACCAGTTTTTGCGGGGTAACGACATGCTCAATGATATCAAGAACGGCCTCTGCCTGTTGCGGCTTGATCGCCAGGATAACGACTTCACCCCACCCTGCCGCCTCGGCGGCATCGCTGACAACCCGGACATTGGGGAAAAGTGCTGTCAGCTCGTCCTGCCGTTTCGGGCTGATTTCTGCGACGCAGATTCCAACGCCGACATCCTCCCGCAACAGGCCCCGCATTATCGCTTCAGCCATGTTTCCGCCGCCAATAAAGGCTATTTTTCGTATATTCATCATTACCCGTTCCTCCATTTCATTGGATTACACTGCTTCTCGTCACCAGAGCAACACCGACACAGATCAAACAGATTCCGGCCCACCGCATGCCGCTTACACTTTCTCCAAGGTACCACTGGGCCAGAAAGGCGACCACCAGATAACTGAGCGCCTGCAGCGGCAGTGCAACAGAGAGATCCTCCCACGACAGCACCGCCAGCCAGAGGCCGAAATAGACTGCCTGCAGTGCCGTACCGAGGATCAATCGCCAGTTGGTGAGGGATTTGAGCACGGTTTCAATGATCTGCCGCACCCCCATAGTGGATATGTCTCCGGTGCTCTTCATCCCTATCGTCAGAAAGATGTCTCCAACCGCTCCGGCGGTTATTGCTATCAGCATGACAATGAGCGTCTTCAGCATTTTACCTCTCCACGGTAGTTCTGCACCTGCACCTGCAGCGTCTCCAGACGCGTTCTGACGATCGGACTCACGATTGCAGCCAGCTCTTCCTGGTGATGATAGTCCGGCATCCGCCGGCTGATTTCGTCATCAGGTAATATCCCGGGGTGAAAATAAAACTCTGTCAGTCCATCCTGAAGCCCTTCGATAATCTTGAGGATGTATGCTTCTGTCATCCTCCCCGACGTAAGCACCCCTTTAACCTCACCCGCACAGCGGATCCCCAGTCTGTCCAGCTCCGGTCGGGCATGACCTGTCAGGAAAGAAAAAATTACGGTTTCAATGTATTTACCAAGTTTTCTCTGACCGTCAAAGCGAAGATTGTGGGAAAGCCGCTCCTGAGACAGACGAAAACTGGTAATTCCGTAGCGCGGCATTAACTCACTCAGAATTCTGAACACCGTGGGATGCAGATGGATGTTCAGGTGACCATCAATGTGGGTCAGAAGTATACCGGCATCACGTACCCGTGTAATCTGGGCCTCTATCTCACGTTTCAACTGACAGTAGATGCCGCGGTCAAAAAAATACCGGAATCCCGCGGCAACCGGGTTATCGGTGAACTGACCCGTACCGTCCACCAGATCAGGGATTTCGGCAGGCGGCAAGACCGCCTTCCCCTGTACCAGCGTCAGATGCAGTCCGACCTGGAGGCCGGGATTACGTCTCGCTATATCAACAGCCTCATCGAATGCAGCCGCACCCGGCATGATCGAGGCGCAGGTCAGTATACCGTGCTTCCATCCCTGCTCGACCGCACGATTGACCCCGCTTGACAGACCGAAGTCATCAGATGTCAGTATCAGCTGCTTCATCGTCACCCTTAGCAGGATTCTTTCCGCTTCCGCATGTATTCGAGATACTGCTTTCCCTCCTTCAGCAGTTTCCGCCGTTCGTCACCATCTACCAGCATCCGCCCGATGCTGCGGGCGATATACTTCGGCCGGAAATAGAATTTGTCATAGAACTCTTCCACGGAGTTGAAAATTTCGGTGTTCGAGTAATCCGGGTAATTGATGATGCACTTCTGATGACCGCTCTCATCGAGAAAATCATCCGAAGAGATCCACCCCTGCTGTTTGCACAGGTCATAAAATTCGGTGCCCGGATAGGGAGAGGCAAGTGATGCCTGAATAGAATTGAGATCCATCTGTTTCGCAAAATTGATTGTTTCCTGAACAGTTTCCCGGCTTTCACCCGGCAGGCCCATTATGAATGCGCCATGAATCGACAGCCCCAGTTTTTTGCAGTCCTTGGAAAATTGCAGCGCCTGAGCAACCGTGACCCCCTTTTTTATATTCTTCAGGATCTGGTCATTGCCGCTCTCAAAACCGACAACGACATGCCGCAAACCGGCCTCACGCAAAATTTTCAGGGTTTCATAATCGGTATTGGCACGGGCGTTGATCGTCCAGGAGATGCCGAGCGGCTTGATCAGTCCGGCAACATCACGGGCATGTTTCCGGTCGGCGGTAAAGGTGTCGTCGTCAAATGAGAGTTCACGCATTTCGGGGATGTTTTCAACGATCCACGAAATTTCTTCAAAGACATTCCGGGGTGAACGGACCCGCATGGTACGTCCGGAAAATGTCTGGGGCCAGAGGCAGTAGATGCAGCGTGACGGGCAGCCGCGACTGGAGTAGATGGATACGTACGGATTTTTGAAATGTGGAATGACATATTCGGCAATCGGCAGATCACGCCGGTAAATCGGTGCGACGAACGGAAGCGCATCAAGATCCGTAATCGGCGGACGGTCGGCAGTATGCACAACCTTCCCCTCCTGCAGAAAGCTGATGCCGTCTACCCGGTTCCACTCCCGCCCTTCACAGAGCTCTTTTGTGGAGTAGTCAAATTCGCCCCGGCAGACGATATCGATACTCCCTTTTCCCGCCCGCAATGATTCCTCCGGCAGGACCGATACATGGGGACCGGTCAGCACGGTGATAATACCCGGCTTTGCCGCTTTTATCCGGCGGGCGGTCTCAATATCAAGCTGAAGTGTCGGCGTTGAGGTGTACATCACCACCATGTCAAATTCCTGCGCGATGGCGAGGCACTGTTTCAGGTCAAACTTCTGCACCGGAGCATCAACTACCCGGCTTCCGGCGATCATTCCGGCGGGGAAACAGAGCCAGGTTGGATACCAGAAAGAGGTTACTTCACGAGACGCCTGATAGCGGGCTCCGGCACCACCGTCAAAATCGTCAAACGTTGGTGGATTCAAAAAAAGCGGTTTCATTACAACTCCTTGCCAGTATATGAAGGACACGAATAGCAGGTATGCGGTTGGAAATCAAGATTTACACAGGTGCCGTTCACAAAAAACGGGGCTCCAGAATAGGATGCCCCGAATAATTGGAATGCAACACGTTTGTGTCTTATTTTTTAAGAGCCTTGGCTATGATCAAATCCTTCACCTGCTCGTACACATTTGCCGGAATAACATTTCTTGATTTCAGCTGAGTTTTATTGGCGTAAGGGCGACCGGCAATAACTTTGGCTGCGAGAGCCTCGCCGATGCCGGGAATTGTCTTCAGCTCCGCCGCAGTAGCGGTATTAATATCGACCAGTTTCGCCTTGGCCGCTGCCTTGGCATCTGCCTTCACTCCTGCACCAACCGACTTGGCTGCCCCCTTCAGATCAAGTGCCGGTGCGGTGGCGGCAGGCGCTGCGGTCGGTGCCGGAGCAGCAGTGGTGGCAGCAAAGCCGATACCGGTGGAGAGAAGCAGCGAAACGGCAACCAGAGAAGCTTTTGTAAAAATTTTCATCAGTGAACCCCCAGAATATAGTGTTATGTGTGCTCTTCTTCTACAAACATACGCGAGTGTATGTCAACCATGTTTTTCAGAAGACGTGCACGATCTGACTACCGTCCAGCCAGCCACACGGAGAGGTTGACCGCCAGTTTACTGTTATTCTCGTCAAGATAGCGATTCTGGAAGATGGCATCATCACCAAAGACGACAAACCTGCCGGTGCCGAGATTTCCAGAAATTACAACGTTGAATGCGGCGACGGCATCACCTTTGGACAGAACCTTATTACCATCAAGGTCGGCCCATGCCTCAGGTGACGTCTTGGCCAGTACGGTGCCTCTGGCGCCCGGATCAAGTGCCCACGCGCCGTAGAGTGAAAAATGCGTCATCCCGGAAAACAGCGGCGATTTGGATAGATTCGTCACCCGAAAATTTGTATCGACATCGATGATATTCTGACGTTCATGGAGTACCGCATTCGAGTGGTCCAGATCAAGCCGGGACAGTAATCCCAGGAGCGGCGGGCCGATATGGAGCATTGCTGCAAGCCTCCCGCCCCGCTCTATATAGCGGACAACAGCATCCACCTCTTCAGGGCGCAGGGCGGCAAATGGCCCGGAGATCACCAGCGCCGAAACATTTTTCAACACCTCATCGCTCAACGGTTGTTTCGTAGACGCAACCGTCAGGTGCTGCGTACGCATGATATCTGCCAGCTTTGACAACTGCAGGTCACCGGTTTCTTCGATCAGGAAACGTTGGCCGTGCCCCTGATCAAACAGGACGAGAGGTTCGTTCTCAGCCGCACACACGCTGCCCGCCCAGAGCAGCAAGACAACAATACCGATTTTGATATACATTAATTTGCTCATCGCCACATCCCCCTCCTCAGTAGAAGACTGTACGAGTCTTTTATACCGATCACCCCGAAGAATGCAATAAGTTCTTTTCCTTACCACCCTGATTATGATAGGACAGAGGCACTATCAAGGGTTGCATCAATCCACCATTCAGAAAAGCAAAGGAGAGCATTCAATGAGCAGCAAGAATCCGGAAATAACCTTCAAGTACGTTTTCAATTATGGGTACAATCCAAACTACGTCAATGGCGCCCAGGGCGGCTTTTCCCCGCGCGGAGAGATGGTTGTCAACTTTTATCTTGAGCGCCAACCGCTGCCGAATGCCATTTCACACGAGATCACTCCGGAGGGCTCCATTGGCCGTGAGACCGATGTAGATCCAAAAAATCTTGCCACCAGCATGGTTCGTTTCATTGATACCGGCGTCATCATGAGTTACGAAAACGCCAAGGTTTTCCATGCCTGGATGGGAGAGAAGCTCCGCGAGTTCGAGGAACTCCACAAGGCACGCACCGAATTCGAGAAGTCAAAGGTGGGCGGACAGGCATAACGGCACCGTACAAAGGAATGTTGTGATCACAATGACTGCACGTATATGCATGATAATGGTGGGCGCTGCTTTTGTAGCGCTTACCTTTTTTTGTCCGGCAGACACCGCGAGCGCATTTCCGGTTCCGGAGCGACTGGAGTTCGAGCTGTCCTACTCCGGCGTTACCGCCGGCAGCGCGGTCCAGGAAGTCAGGCAGGTCGGCGGTGAAATTCAGATCCTGTCCACCGCTAAATCCGCCGACTGGCTGCGCTTCTTTTTTCCGGTGGATGACCGGATTGAATCGTTCCTGACATCAGGCGCTCCCCCGCTGCACATCGGCTCTCCACGCCTCTACCAGGAGCGCAAGAACGAGGGGAGAACGCATACACACCGGGAAGCACGCTTTGACCGGCAGAAGCTTGAGGTTACAACAACTGACCACCGCAAGAACGAAGAGAAAAAACAGGCCATTACGAAACGTACGTACGATACCCTTTCCAGCTTTTTCTACTTCCGGACGATTCCGCTGCAGGTAGGCACGTCCTATTTTATTGATATATTTGACTGCAAGCGCCTCTGGAACACAGAAGTGAAGGTACTGCGACGGGAAGAACTGGTCACGCCTCTCGGCCGCTTTAAAACGATCGTGATCCAGCCGTTGCTGAAATCTGAGGGGATTTTTGCCCGCACCGGAGACATGTTTATCTGGCTGACTGATGATGAGCGGAGAATCCCGGTACAGATGAAATCAAAGGTTATCGTCGGGAGTATCACTGCCACCCTGGTACGCGGGAATTATTGGCCGGACAAAAAATAACGGCACTCTAAGTATAAATACTTCCATTTGCCGGGCCTGCATGGTAAAAAATATGCCTAACGTTGTTTTATTTGCCTCAGGAGTCTGTTCATGATTATTTTCAAAGGCGTGCACAAATGGTTTAAGAGCCTGCACGTACTTAACGATATCAACCTGCATGTAACTCCTGGTGAAGTGCTGGTTGTGTGCGGCCCGTCCGGCTCCGGAAAATCCACTCTGATTCGTACGATCAATCAGTTGGAACCAATCAGTGACGGTACGCTGATCGTCGACGGCATGGACCTTTCAGATAAGAAAACCGATATAAACAAGCTCCGGGCGGATGTTGGCTTCGTTTTCCAGCAGTTTAACCTCTATCCTCACCTTTCTGTTCTCCGAAATATCACTCTGGCTCCGACCAAAATAAAGAAAATTTCAAAAAATGACGCCGAGGAGCAGGCCATGGTACTGCTGACGCGGGTCGGTCTGGCAGAAAAGCGGAACGCCTATCCGTCACAGCTGTCCGGGGGGCAGCAGCAGCGGGTTGCCATTGCCCGTGCCCTGGCGATGAAGCCGCGCATCATGCTCTTCGACGAACCGACGTCGGCGCTTGACCCCGAGATGATCGGAGAGGTTCTGGCGGTCATGAAAGACCTGGCGCTCTCCGGCATGACCATGGTTGTGGTAACCCATGAAATGGGATTCGCCCGTGAAGTCGCCCACCGGGTCGCATTCATGGCGGACGGAGTCATCCTTGAAGAAGCCACTCCCGAAAATTTCTTCATGCGTCCCCAGCATGAACGCGCCCAGCAGTTCCTTCGTCAGCTGTTAACGCCGATGCAGGCGGAATGTCCCTGACACCGTACCGGCTACGGTACATACCCACTCACTCAAGGAGGAAGCAACATGAAAAAACTGATAACGCTGTGCATGATCATGGCCCTGGCTGCAATTACCGTCAAAGCCGCCCAGGCCGGTGACACCCTGGCAGACGCCAAAAAGAAAGGCGTGCTGACGGTCGGCTGCAAGGATTCCCTCCCCCCCTTTGGATACATCGATGAGAGCACCCGCAGAATTGTCGGCTACGACATAGACTTCGTCAATGCCATTGCCAAAAAAATGGGTGTCAAGGTGGAGCTTAAACCGGTTACGTCCGCCAGCCGTATGCCGCAATTGCAGGAAGGACATATTGACATAATCGCCGCGACCATGACCAAAAATGCCGAGCGCGCAAAAGTCATTGATTTCAGCTACGCATATTTCCTTACCGGTCAAAAGTTTATTACGAAGAAGGGAAGCGTCAAAAGCCTGAAAGATCTGGAAGGCAAGCGTATCGGCACCGCCAAAGGTTCCACGTCAGAGCAGAATGTCGCCAAGGCAATTCCTTCTGCGACCATACTGTCATTTGACGACTATCCCCAGGCCTTTCTTGCGTTAAGTCAGGGTAAGGTTTCTGCCGTCACCACCGACGAAGCGATCCTCGCCGGCATTCTTGCCAAGGCCCCGAACAAAGCCCAGTTTGAGATTCCGAATATCCAGATTTCTGATGAACCGTATGGACTTGGGATGCGAAAAGGCGACACGAATTTTGTCAATTTTGTCAACAAGACCATTCTGGAAATGGAAAAGAACGGCGAAGCAAAGAAAATTTTCAACAAGTGGTTCGGCCCCGGCACCCAGTTCCACCTGGAGCGCACCTTCAAAATCTCTGCAGACAAATAATACTCCACAGGGGCATCCATCACGTCTGCATGGGTGCCCCTGTGCCTTGGATCCGTATCCATGCTCAATTACACGTTTGACTGGTCAACCATCACATCAGGCAAGTACTTCGACTGGCTGCTTTCCGGTCTGCTGACTACGCTCAAGCTTTCGACCATTTCGATCGTACTGGCCTTCCTGCTGGGACTGTTGATCGCGGTCATGCGCATGGCACACAGCAAGCCGATCCGCTGGTTTGCGCTGGCGTATCTTGAATTCTTCCGTAACACGCCACTGCTCGTACAGATATTCTTCTGGTATTTTGGTTCCTACAAGATCCTCCCGACCGCGGTGAATGACTGGCTTAACGAAACCGGCTTTGAATTTGCCGCCGCTGTCATTGCACTGACCATTTACACCTCTGCCTTTATCGCTGAAGATATCCGCTCGGGCGTACTTTCAATCCCGAAAGAACAGATGGAGGCTTCCCGCAGCGCCGGCTTTTCCTACCTCCGCTCCATGCAGTATATTATCCTGCCCCAGGCGGTACGCATCACCATTCCGCCACTGGTCAACCAGTTCCTTAATGTGGCTAAAAACTCTTCTCTCGCGATGACTATCGGCGTCATGGAAATGACGTATCAGGCGCGTCAGGTGGAGAGCTATACCTTCAAGGGCTTTGAAGCCTTCACCGCGGCAACGGTTGTCTATCTGGTTCTCTCCCTTGTCATTACGGCACTGGTAAACCTGTATAACGAAAAAGTATTGAACATTCACAAGGCGGCCTGACATGGAACCGTTATTCAACTTTTCTGTCATCACCGACAATTTCACCTATTTCATGATCGGCCGTTTTCCCCACGGACCGTTGGGCGGCGTCGGCCTGACGCTCTATCTTGCGGTAGTGTCCTGCGTTCTCTCTTTTTTTGGCGGCATGATACTCGGCCTGTTCAGCATTTCCCGCTTTGCAGTCATTCGCCTGCCGGCTCTGGCGTTCATCAACCTTGTGCGCGGTATGCCGCTCCTGATGGTTATCTTCTGGATGTACTTTCTGATGCCGGCCCTGTTCGGCAAAATTGCGGAGAACAATACCGTCATCATGGCGCTGACCCTTTTCACCTCTGCATACATGTCCCGCATCGTCATTGCAGGAATTGAAGGGATTCCGAAAGGACAGACCGAAGCCGGCATATCCACCGGATTGACATCCTGGCAGGTCATGCTCTACATCGTGCTTCCGCAAGGATTGCGCAACATGATCCCCTCATTCGTCAACCAGTTCGTCTCCCTGATCAAAGACACCTCTCTGGCGTTCATCGTCGGTGTCTCTGAGCTGACCCATGTTGCCACCCAGATAAATAACCGGACCATGGCATATCCTACCGAAATATTTATCTTCATTGCGATCATATACTTCTTTCTCTGCTACGCCTTCACCAGCCTCTCGCGGTGGCTGGAAGGACGACTGTCCTGGTCAAAAGCGATGTAACGACTCTTGTCTCCCGTACTCCTCCTTCCCCTGCTCTTCGGAGCGGCATTTATTGCGGGTCTTGTCGACTCCATCGCCGGCGGCGGCGGACTGATCACCGTTCCCGTTCTGCTCGGCATCGGCCTGCCGCCGCAAGTAGCACTCGGCACCAACAAACTCCAGGCATCCTTCGGTTCAGGCAGCGCCATGCTCCACTTTGTCCGGGCCGGTACCGTCAAGCTTGCTGATTGCTGGAGCGGCATACTCTGGACAGCACTCGGAGCGACCCTCGGTGTCTGGGCGGTGCAGCTGCTTGATGCAACACTTCTTAAACAACTGATTCCGTGGTGCCTGACTGCCATAGCAATCTACACCCTCTTTTCACCCCGCCTCGGTTCTGAGGACGTTCACGCACGGATGCTGCCAGGACTGTTCTACCTGT
This sequence comes from Desulfuromonadaceae bacterium, assembly GCA_028688955.1. Classification (GTDB taxonomy): domain Bacteria; phylum Desulfobacterota; class Desulfuromonadia; order Geobacterales; family Pseudopelobacteraceae; genus JACRCG01. The sequence continues at coordinate 2,977 of JAQTXD010000006.1, read as the reverse complement.
TGTTCGGGCTCGTCATCGGCTTTTATGACGGATTTTTCGGGCCGGGAACCGGCTCGTTCTGGACAATGGCCCTGATGATGCTGCTCGGCTATTCGATGATGCGGGCCACTGCAACGACTAAAGTCATGAACTTCACCAGCAACATCGTGGCGTTGTTCTTCTTCCTGTCTATCGGGCAGGTGCGTTTTCTGGAAGGGATCGTTATGGGGATCGGGCAGTTTCTGGGAGCGCGCGTCGGATCAAAGCTTGTCATAAAGCGGGGAACCGGCTTTATCAGGCCGGTGTTTATCACAATGGTTCTGGCTCTTGTCGGCCGCCTCATCTATCAGAATTTCAAGTAGGCTTTGAAAAATACTCCCCCAGCACCCCGCGAGAATGTTCGTCGTCATGGCAATGAGTACAGAGATTCTCCCAGTTTGAGCCGTCGGGAGGATTGTTGTGGTGATTGCCGTCCTTGTGATGAACGGTCAGCAGACTGATGCTTGCCTGATCAAACTCCCGGCCGCATTTGGCGCAGATTGCGCCATGAATTTTCAGGGATTTTGTCCGGTAGTTGGTAGTACTGTCGACTTCTCCGCGCATCTGCCTGACCAGCGCCGCAGCTTTTTCGGCACTGGGAAGAACAACGGTTCGTGGCCCTCTCATCACTCTGCTCCTCTCTCAACCCTGCCGTGTCGGCGTCTTTTTGAATATTTTCGGCGGCGCTTTTTTAACGACAATCTGACGGTCACCCAACTGAGCGCCATTAAGGAGATCTATCGATTCCCGGGCCTCTTCATCCGTTGACATCCTGACATATCCGCAGCCGCGGGATTCGCCTGATGCGGGATCAACGACCAGATGAACAGACTCGACTGAACCCACCACAGAAAACAACTTCCGCAGTTCATCCTCCGTAACCGATCCGGATATTTGTCCGACATACACTTCAATGCCCATGGTTCGTTTCCTTAGTGATGCATATAGAGTGCTACTCCGGTTTGTTTCACTTACACCATCCGCTTCAGCTCATCCAGCAGATTGAGTGCTTCCAGTGGCGTCAGCGTCGCAATAGTCAGTTTTTTCAGGCGGTGGCGCAGCTGATCCTCGCTGTTCTCGAACAGGGAGAACTGCGGAGACGGCTCGCGGGACGGCTTTTTACTGCTCTTGGCCAGTCGTGGCGCTCCCTCCTCATACTCGCCGCACTCCAGATTACGCAATATTTCCTTGGCTCGCTCGATGACATCGGACGGCATTCCGGCCAGGCGAGCCACCTGAATACCGTAGGAATGGGACGCACCGCCCGGAATGATGGTACGCAGAAAGATCACCTGGTCATTCCATTCACGCACCGCAACGGTAAAGTTTTTGATCCGTTCGCGGGTCGTCGCTAGTTCGGTCAGTTCATGGTAGTGGGTGGCAAAGAGCGTACGACTGCGGCACGTCGGAGTGTCATGGATATACTCGGCCACCGCCCAGGCAATGGAAACGCCGTCAAATGTCGATGTTCCCCGGCCGATTTCATCCATAATAATCAGGCTTCGCGGAGTCGCATTACGGAGAATACCGGCCGCCTCCATCATTTCCAGCATAAATGTGGATTGGCCGCGAGCCAGGTTGTCACCCGCTCCGACACGCGTGAATATACGGTCGGCAATACCGATATGCGCCTCTGCTGCGGGAACGAAGCTGCCGGCCTGGGCCATCAGGGTGATCAGCGCGACCTGACGCATATAGGTTGATTTACCCGCCATATTGGGACCGGTAATCATCAGCAGCTGATTGCTTTCGGCATCCAGCAGCGTATCGTTCGGCACGAACCGTTCTCCGAGATTCATCGCCTCGATGACCGGGTGGCGGCCGTCACGGATGTCAATAACGTCCGCGTCGTCCACTCTCGGCTTGCAGTAATTACGCTCACCGGCAACTGTCGACAGGGAGAGCAGCACATCGAGGACTGCCAGACCATCGGCGGTGTGTGATATCCGCTCTGCCTGGGCGGCGACCAGCTCACGAATTTCCTGAAACAGATTGAATTCCAGGGTACAGATCCGTTCCTCCGCCCCAAGGACCTTCTCTTCGTAATTTTTCAATTCATCGGTTATATAGCGCTCCGCGTTGGCAAGGGTCTGGCGGCGGATATAATCGGCAGGGACATTGGTAATGTTGCTTTTGGTTACCTCGATTGAATAGCCGAATACCCGGTTGTAGCGGATTTTAAGCGTTGAGATACCGGTGCGCGACCGTTCCTGGGCTTCGAGGCGGGCGATAAATCCCTTCCCTTCGCTGCTGATGGCGCGCAGTTCATCCAGTTCAGCATTATAGCCGGAGGCGATAATACCCCCTTCACGCAGAGAGAACGGGGGGCTTTCAATAATTCCGCCGGCTATCAGCAGACAGATGTCGTCCAGTGGGTCCATTGACCCGAGCAGGGATTGCAGCAGTGAACTCTGCACCCCGGACAGCAGTTCCAGCAGCGGAGGAAGATGAACCAGGGAATCATGCAGCGCCCTGAGGTCGCGTCCGCCTGCGCTGGCCATGCCGATGCGTCCGTTCAGCCGTTCCAGGTCGGCAATATGCTTCAGGCGTGCAACCATATCCTCGCGCAGCGACGGATACTCCAGCAGTTCCTCAACCGCATCAAGTCGCGCCCTGATCGGCTCCAGCTCGATTAACGGGTAGCTCAGCCACTGTTTCAGACGGCGGGCACCCATTGCGGTACCGGTGCGGTCCAGGCACCCCAGCAGTGAACCGCTGCGCTTTCCTTCGGCCATACTGGCGGTGATTTCCAGATTGCGCCGGGTAGCGGGATCTAGCGACAGATGCTGACTACGCTGTGAAACAATAATGTCGCGAATGTGCGGTAGCGCCGCTTTGCGGTTTTCGCGCAGGTAATAGAGTGCGGCGGCGGCAGCCAGCAGGGCGGTCGGAGAACCATCCAGGCCGAGCATATCAGCCGATGCGGCCCCGAAATGCCCGCAGAGCAGAGTAGACGCAT
>JAQTXD010000005.1:58344-79020 GCA_028688955.1 Desulfuromonadaceae bacterium | reverse complement strand
TTTTTTCCGGGATACTGGCACCATTTCCGGCTGCATACAATCGCCTTGTTCATGGTCGATTATCATCACTCATCATCATTCTCGGGTCAGCCACCGCCATTACCGCCCTGTTTGGAGTTTTAGCCGGGTGCCTGTACATGGGAATGTGCGCCATGATTAGCTTTCTTATGCCTGAACTGCTACTCCGGGGAATCAGTGCAAGTAAGGTTCTGTTCTGGACAACAGCAGCAAATCTGCTTATTTTTATCGTCGGCATCATAGCGTACAGTTCGGTTACCGGCATAAATCTACAGCAGTTGATAACGGCAGAGATTTCAAGCAGTTTGAAGCAGGCTGTTACGATGTATGAAAAGGGTGGTGTTACCGGGGAAGATTTGGAACTTGTCAAGCGTTCCATGTTTACTGCGGCTGACATGCTGCAGCGTCTCTACCCTGCCCTTGTCACCATTTTATTCGTTGCGATTGCCGGATGCAATCTTGCACTTGTGAAAAAGACCACTGCAAAACTGACTGTCACTCTACCTGATGGTGATTTCAGTTCATTCAGAAATCCTGACCTGCTTATCTGGGTCCTGATAGCAACAGGATTTTCCCTGTTATTACCGGAAAGCCTGATCACTACTCCGGCATTAAATATTTTGTTGATTCTTGGTATGCTTTACTTTTTACAGGGTGTTGCTGTTGTCACCGCTCTGGCTGCAAAACATTCCGTTCCGGCCTTACTCCGGATACTTTTTTACACGATGCTGATTATCCAGCCGTATCTACTGGCACTCGTCGCCAGCATTGGATTATTTGATCTCTGGGTTGATTTTAGAACCCCAAAAACACAGGAAAACCTGTAACTACTCAACAGGCTCGAAAGGAGAAGAATCAGATGAAAGTTATTTTGAATGAGAATATTGAAACGTTGGGTCACATCGGTGACATTGTAAAGGTAGCTCCCGGATATGCCCGCAACTACCTGCTCCCTAAGAAACTCGCCATTGTTGCTACGGAGAATAACGCCAAAGCACTTGAACATGCAAAACGTCAGATGGCCTACAAGAAAAACAAGGCAACTGATGCGGCAAAAGGCCTCTGTGCAAAACTGGAAGCTCTGTCAATTGTTCTTACTCACAAAGCCGGCGAAGAAGGCAAACTGTTCGGCGCAGTAACCAATATGGAAATTGCCGCGTTTCTCAAGGCCAATGGGTTCGACATTGACCGCAAGAGCATTGTTCTTGCCGATGCGATCAAGCACACCGGCGAGTTCACCGTAGCGGTAAAGCTTCACCCTGAAGTAACCGCAACACTCAAGATTACTGTTACTGCTGCATAATCAAACCTTTTGACAGTTATACCTGTTTTGAACCCGCAGAGTTTGTTCTCTGCGGGTTCAAATATTTCAAAGATGTTCCACTCTGAATGCCCCCTTCCTGCGTTGCCTTTTCTGCAAACAGTGCCAATACTTTGCTGATACGACCTGATATGGTACTATCGCTCTATGAGCACTACCATAGCCCCGCATATTCTGGAATCTCTCCGTAACCCTTCTGCGTACCCGGTCGCAACCGGAACGGTTGAACTGATTCAAACCCACGTTTCATGGCTTTTTCTCACCGATACGTACGTGTATAAACTTAAAAAACCGGTTAATTTTGGTTTTCTCGATTTCTCGACACGCGAGCTTCGACATTTCTACTGTCACGAAGAACTTCGCCTCAACCGGCGACTATGTCCCGATATCTATGAGCGGGTTATAGCACTTCATCAAACCACGCAAGGGGCTTCATTTGCTGGAGAGGGTCCGATTATTGACTACGCTGTCATGATGAAGCGTTTACCAGCCAACCGGATGCTGGAACGACTCGTTGACAGCAACACTATTTTTGAAGAGGATATCAAGATTGTTGCGCGTACCATAAGTGAGTTTCACTCAGAAGCTGCCACCTCGTCGTACATTTCAGAATATGGATCTCTGCAGCAGGTTCTGTTCAACTGGCAGGAAAACTTCGAGCAGACACGCCCTTTCCTTGCCTCCACCCTCCCGCCCGGAGTGTCCTCAACGATCCGTTCCTATGTCGATTCATTTGCCGCTACACACCTCTCTCTTTTTTCAGAGAGGATAGAGCGCGGCTATATTCGCGAGTGCGATGGTGATATACATCTTGGCAACATCTGCCTGATGGATAATAAGGCATATATTTTTGATTGCATTGAATTCAATGAGCGCTTTCGTTTTTCCGACACTGCGGCGGATATCGCATTTTTACTTATGGATCTCGATTTCCACGGCCGTCCTGACCTGGCAGAAGCCGCTCTATCTGAATACATAAAGGATTCCGGTGACGCCGGATGTGTGGCGCTGATACCTTTTTACAAGGTGTATCGCGCCTTTGTACGCGGTAAGGTAGAAAGCCTACAGCTTTCTGATGCCGGAATTGATCTCACGGTACGAGACATGATTCAAAAGCGTGCCGTTCGCTATTTCCGTCTGGCGCAAGGGTACTGCCTTCGTGAGAACCTCCCCCTCACCCTGTTCATCACCTGTGGCACCATGGGATGCGGGAAAAGCACGTTAGCTGCGCAACTGGCATTTGAGCTTGGTCTGCCGCTATACAACTCTGATATCATCCGCAAAAAAGCGGCAGGACTGCAGCCGGAGACAGCGGTTCAGGTTTCTTTCGGAGAAGGGTTGTACTCTACGGAAATGAACAGACGGACATATCGCGGGTTGGAGCAATTGGCTGAGATGGAACTTACCAATGGGCATTCTGTCATACTTGATGCAGCATTCGGAAACAGTGCTGAACGTGCTGTAATTGCAAAACTGGCGGCTTCTCATAACGCTGCCTGTGTTATTCTGTCTATAAGGTGCAATCGAGAAGAGCAGCGACTACGGCTGCTGAGACGCTTATCCAAAGGAAATCATGTTTCCGATGGCAGAATAGAACTTCTTGACCAGCAGGAACAGACCTTTCAGCCACCCGTCGAGCCGGAGAACAGTATCGAACTGGTGTCAACCCGCGGTTCTTCGGACCAGATGGTGGACACTCTGTACAGCAGGTTGTTCCCGTCATGAAACGCCTCCGCACTCATATCATTCACCGGCTTAAACTTCGGGAGTCATGGATAATATTCTTTATTCTCGGGGTTATTATGATGAACTTCCCCTTTCTACATATTTTCAACAAACCGATTCTGCTGTTTGGGGTGCCGTTGCTCTTTCTGTATCTAACGGAAGGTTGGGTCATTTCCATATGTGTCATCTACCTTTTTATGCGCGCCAGTCGGCATGAAGATGCCCCGAACGATGAAACAGGGGGGCGGTCATGAGCAGCAATATCTCCACAGCCGCTGCCGTTTCGCTTCTCTACACGGCACTGATATTTTTGATTGCCTGGTATGCCCACCGCCGCAAAGAAAACGGCAGAAGCATCATCAGCAACCCGCTGGTTTACACCCTGTCACTCGGAGTTTACTGCACATCCTGGACCTTTTTCGGCAGCATTGGCAAGGCCGCCACAACCGGCATTGATTTTCTGCTGATTTACCTTGGCCCATCCCTGACGGCATTTTCATGGTTATTCATTTTGCGGCGCATTATCAGGATAAGCAAAGAGCACAATATCACTTCAATCGCAGACTTCCTCAGCCAACGCTATGGAAAATCGCCATGGCTCGGGGCACTGGTCACCATAATTGCCTTCTTCGGCATCATGCCGTACATAGCACTGCAGTTGAAAGCTGTGTCCACCAGCTTTCTCCTGCTCAGCGGCATTCACATGGACCCATCATCCCTCATAAATTTCTGGTCTGACCGAACCATACCGACCGGTTTAATACTTGCGTTGATATTGTCTCTTTTCAGTATCATGTTTGGCGCTCGAAGACTGGCATCATCGGAGCGCCATGAAGGACTGATTGCCGCAGTCGCATTTGAATCTCTGGTCAAACTGGTCGCACTGCTGACAGTCGGATTGTTCGTCACCTACGGGCTGTTTGACGGTTTTATTGATATCTTCGAACGGTTCAAGATTTTGGACCCGGAGCGATTCTCACAATTATTCACGTTCAACATTTCAAATAACAGTCCGGGGTACATATCAACGTTTACGCTGCTGTTTTTATCCATGGGGGCAATCATGCTCCTGCCGCGCCAGTTTCACGTCATGGTTATTGAAAACTCCGATGAGCAGCACATAGGTACAGCGATGTGGCTCTTCCCCGCCTACCTGTTCCTGATCAATCTCTTTGTCATGCCGATTGCCATAGGCGGCATACTCGCGACCGGGAGCAGCCGCGGGGCTGATTACTTTGTCCTCACCCTGCCCCAGTTAACCGGCCATCCGGCAATTGCACTACTCGCATTTCTGGGTGGGCTATCTGCTGCCGCCGGAATGGTGATCATTGAATCGATCGCCATATCGACAATGCTGCTGAACCACATTTTCATGCCGATCATACTCCGTAGCACTCCCCGGGAATGGTTTCCGGTACTGCTGATCAACCTCAAACGATTCGGCATAATCCTGGTTGTTCTGCTTGGATATATGTATTACCGGGTTATTGGTGACTCATACACTCTGGTAAACATGGGCCTCATCTCCTTCTCGGCAGCGATACAGTTTATGCCGGCCATGCTGGGCGGTCTGTACTGGAAACGTGGCAACAAAGCAGGAGCAATCAGCGGCACCTTGTCCGGCTTTCTGATCTGGCTGTATACACTGCTTCTTCCCTCCTTCAGCATTTCGGGCTGGGTTTCGGAATCACTTCTTTCCAATGGCCCCTACAACCTGACACTGCTCAAACCGACAGAACTGTTCGGCCTAACCGGACTCGATCTCTGGAGCCATTCCCTCTTCTGGAGTATGCTTTTCAATATCAGTTTCTATATCATCTGTTCGATCCTCCTGACACAGAATGAACAGGAACGGGATCAGGTTCACAAGTTTATAGGTGTTTTCGACCGGGATGAGAACCGTCGTCGTACGGAGAGAAAACGGCTTTCAAAGCCGGTAACAACAGATCAGTTCGTCACTCTGATGAGCAAATTCATCGGTGAGACAGAAGCTCGCCAGGCGCTCCGGCTCTATGCACATGACCAGGTTCCGGTGAGTAACGGCACCGTTTCGGAGTTTGAGCTCCCGGACCTGAAGCGTTTTACGGAGAAAACACTGGCCGGTTCAGTAGGAGGCGCTGCCGCTCGGGCAATCGTACAGAACTTCCTCTCAGATATGGGTTCGAGCATGGAACCTGTGTATGATATTTTTAGCGCCATCCGTACCAATCTGGACCAGAATCGCGAATCACTTTTTGTACGCCTGAAGGCTTCAGAGATTATCAACCGTACGCTGGACCTGAAAGTCATCATGGATGACCTGCTCAGCCTGCTGGTAAAAGAGTTCAATCTGGATGTTGCACTGATCCTCGCTAAAAACAATGCAGGAACGTTATTGATTCGCAGTATTCAGGGCAAGGTTCACCCGACGGACAATCCGGGCCTGTCACACCTGGTGCATGTTCAGCTTGTGGAATCGGTCTACCGCGACCAGAAGGCCCATTTCATAAACGATCTCCGTCTCACTGAGGGCGATCAGGTAATAGATTGCAAAGCAGCTGATGGGTTTGTTTCCTGCGCCCACATTCCGGTTTACCGGAAGGGTGAACCGGTCATCGCCGTACTGTCCCTGTTTTCAAAATCCATTGCAGGACTCTTTACCCAGGAATTCATCGAGCTGTTGACAAGCCTTGGTGGCCAGCTTGCCCAGGCAATGACAATTGTTATGGAAATTGAAGCCAAGCAACTGGAACGAAGTCAGAAAGAAGCCGCCCTTTTGAAAACGGCAAAAATAACTCGCGATATGGAAATAGCCCAGCAGATTCAGGAATCCTTTCTCCCCGCTTCCGCTCCTGCAATTGCGGGTGTTGATATTGCCGGACGCTGTATTTCAGCCGCTCATGTTGGCGGTGATTATTACGATTTTTTTCTCCGTGATGACCGGACTGTCGATATTGTTATTGCCGATGTTTCAGGTCACAGCGTTGGTGCAGCCCTTATCATGTCGGAAGTTCGTACGCTGTTAAAGTCTGAGGCGAACTCAACCCGCAGTCCGTGTGCCATTCTTGAAAATCTGAACATGCAACTCTATGACGATCTGACCCGTTCCGAGCTGTTCATTACTTTGTTTTATGCAAAATATGATGCAGGCAGCGGAATGCTCCGCTACTCAAACGCCGGCCACAATCACCCGGTTATCCAACGTGCGGACACCGTATCCCCCCGGGAGCTTGATGCAGAAGGATTAATACTTGGTGTTAAAACTGATGTACTTTTTGAAGAGTTGACTGTTACACTCATCACAGGGGATGTGCTTTTGTTTTACACGGACGGATTGACGGAAGCATGCAACAGCGAGGGAGAGATGTTTGAAACAAAAGGGTTGTATGACCATCTGAGTACGTGCCTGCATCTCCCGGCCGATAAAATCCTTGACTCATTCTATGCAAGAATTCACGAATTTACCGGTTCTCAGGATCTACAGGATGATATATCGCTTGTTGTAGTGAAAATACTCTAGGGAAGTGGAGGGCAGGCATGGACCTTAAAACAGAAATAAATGGGGGGGTTACCATACTGTTTGTCAAGGAAGACCGTCTCGATGCAAACAATTCTGAAGAGTTGAAGGCGGAATTGCACCGTCTGTTTGAGAACGGCACAAGAGATCTGATCATCGATCTTACGGAAATTCACTTTATCGATAGTTCAGGATTGGGGGTGCTCGTTTCTGGCTACAAAAATGCGTCTATCAAGCACGGGACACTTAAGTTGTCACATCTACAGTCACAGGTAAAATCCATGTTTGAGCTGACCAGGCTTCACAAGGTTTTTGACATATTCATGACTGTTGACGAAGCGCTGGAGAGTTTCTAATGCCTGTTGGCATCCCGGTGGGAATAGTATGAAAAACGACATCGACATTGAAATCTCGATCCCAAGTCATACCCGCTATTTGCGCATGATCGGCACAATTAGCGAGAAAGTGGCGCAAGAGATTGACTGTCAGGAAGAAACCCGTAAAGACTTGCCCGGGCAGCTTGCCGTTGTTCTCACGGAAGGCCTGGTTAATGCTATAAAGCACGCAAATTACGCCGATCCAAATCAGGAAATTCATGTCAGGATTTCCGTTTCCAACAGAAACCTACTGGTTACCATTCATGACTCCGGAGTTGGCTTTGATCTGGATGCAGTACCCACTCCCTGTTTTAACTCCTGCGGGATGGAAGATAAAGGACGCGGGATTTACATCCTCAGATCACTTATGGACTCAGTACGCTACGTACGATCTGCTCGGGGGAATGTTCTGGAGATGAGAAAGAAACTGCCCTAAACAGGCAGCGGATGTATCCCTATATTAGTAAGTTCTGTCACTACCGTGGATATAAGCGTTTCAAGCTGAGCTTCAACCAGCGCCGTTAACCCGACATTCATTTCAATCGATTCCGGCTGCACCCCGATCAGCACCATCTCCTTCGGCGAATGTCCCATTAATTCTGATACCGCCAAAAGGTCCTTAAGCCCCATCTGGTGCGGTGATATCTTGGTTTCAAGGGCAATCGGCAAATCTTCTCCAGATAACCTGACGCAGGTTCCGGCCTTTTTTCCGGTCTCAACAGCATCGATCATAATAAGGTGCGTAATATTTTCAAGCTTGGGAAGTAAGTCCAGCCCCAAAGTTCCACCGTCAACGAGATCGACCGTATCCGGAAAACGGTATCTCTGTTGTAGCTGTTGAACAACGAGAACACCGGCAGCGTCATCACTCATAACAAGATTGCCGATGCCGAGAACAAGGACCGATATCTGTGACAGAGCTGCCGTCATGAATTATTCCTTGGGTTAGTCGCAGTAAAAGTATCATGTATGTAACAACTACGGGCGCATGAATGCGCCCGCAGTAACATCCTATGCGAAAAAATGTTATTCCCGAACGAATGTATCCATGTCACTCTCATGAACCATACCCATCAAACGAGCGTATTCCGCCTCAATCATTTCATAATGATGCAGGGTTTCATTGGCGTTAAGTTCATAGACCGCTTTGATCTCGGGATCATCCATTTTTGCCGCAGTTGCTCGAAGTGCCTCTTCGAGATTTTTTTCTTTTTCCATTGCCAGCTCAAGTGCTTTCTTTTCAGTGAAGTCAGATGCAATTGAACGCGAAATGGTTATAATCCAGCTCGACTCATTGTCTGCTAGTCCATTGAGAAACTCGTCGAGGGAGGGAATATCGGTTCCCTTATAAATTTTATAAAACTGGGATGCATGTTCCCGTTCCTCATTAGCCAGAATTTCAAACGTACGTCGTGCAGCGGAATCTTTCATCTGCTGGGCACCAAGTTGATAAAAATTCATGGCATTCTTTTCGGTCTGGATGGAGCGTTTGATCGCTTCTTGAATATCTATACCCATGTAATACTGCCCTCCTCAAAATTTAGTGGCAAAACAGTAGCACATCAGTCAAGTTTGTCAAGATATTGCTAACAATGTTTGGAAAGCAAAGCAATTGACATTTCCGGCATCTGACATGTAAAAGGTAGGTTCATTCGATTGAATTACAGGTGGGGGAAATAATGGCTCTGGATCCAAATAAAATTATTTATTCAATGATGCGCGTCAGCAAGTTCTACGATAAAAAACCGGTTATCAAAGATATATCCCTGTCCTATTTTTATGGCGCCAAGATCGGCGTATTAGGATTAAACGGCTCCGGAAAGTCATCTCTGCTGCGCATTATGGCAGGGGTTGACAAGGAGTTCAACGGACAAGCGGTTTTATCACAGGGGTATACTGTTGGCTACCTGGAACAGGAACCGCGTCTTGACGAAACCAAGAGCGTTCGCCAGATTGTTGAAGAGGGGGTGCAGGAAACCGTCGACCTGCTGGCAGAATTTAACGCTATTACCGATAAGTTTTCCGAACCTGATGCGGATTTTGAAAAGTTGTGTGACCGTCAGGCGGTCCTTCAGGAAAAGCTTGATCATCTGGACGCCTGGGACCTGGATTCACGTCTGGAAATGGCGATGGACGCGCTTCGCTGCCCTGACGGCAACACTTCTACGACAGTTCTTTCCGGTGGTGAAAAGCGAAGGGTCGCATTATGCCGACTGCTCCTCAAAAAACCGGACATTTTGCTTCTTGATGAGCCTACGAACCATCTGGACGCAGAGACAGTTGCCTGGCTGGAACACCATCTGCACAGTTATCCCGGAACAGTTATCGCTGTCACTCACGACCGCTACTTCCTTGATAATGTTGCCGGATGGATTCTGGAGCTGGACAGGGGTGAAGGCATTCCCTGGAAAGGCAACTACTCCTCATGGCTGGAGCAAAAACAAAATCGTTTGGCTACCCAAGAGAAACAGGAGACAGACCGCCAGAAAACTCTGCAGCGCGAACTTGAGTGGATCAGGATGTCGCCAAAAGGACGACATGCCAAGTCGCAGGCGCGTATTACCGCCTATGAAGACCTGGTAGCACAAGAGAGTGAGAAGCATGCCAAAGAACTCGAAATATACCTGCCACCTGGTCCCCGCTTGGGAGACATCGTCATTGAGTCTGATAACGTCGCAAAAGGGTACGGAGATAGGCTTCTCGTCGAAAACATGACGTTCAGACTGCCTCGGGGCGGGATCGTTGGCGTCATCGGCCCGAACGGTGCCGGCAAGACAACACTCTTCCGGATGATTACCGGACAGGAACAGGCAGACGGCGGATCTTTCAGGATCGGAGAGACAGTCCAACTGGCGTATGTAGACCAGAGTCGTGATGCACTCAATCCTGACAAAACAATTTGGGAGGAAATTACTGAGGGGCAGGAAGCAATCCAACTTGGAAAGGTTCTCGTAAATTCACGGGCCTATGTATCACGCTTCAATTTTTCCGGAAGCGACCAACAGAAAAAGGTCGGCACTCTCTCTGGCGGAGAACGCAACCGTGTTCATCTGGCGCGGATGCTGAAGAGCGGTGCCAACGTCATTCTACTGGATGAGCCGACAAATGATCTTGATGTCAACACGATGCGGGCACTAGAAGAAGCGCTCGAGAATTTCGCCGGCTGTGCGGTGGTGATCAGCCATGACCGCTGGTTTCTGGATCGTATTGCCACACACATGCTGGCATTCGAGGGTGACTCAAAAGTGGTCTGGTTTGAGGGGAATTATTCCGAATATGAGGAAGATCGTAAAAGACGATTGGGATCTGCTGCCGACATCCCGCATCGCATCAAATACCGTCAGTTGACACGGTCATGACGGTGAATGACTGTTTAGCGTGGGTGTTCCATACTGGCCTGCATTAGTTCTATAAAAGCCTGTCGGGTCTCGGGGTCGATAATATCGGCTGATTGTGCTTCAATCCTGGCCACTTGCTGAGGTGTCAGGGGTATAACTTCAATCTGTTTTTCCGGCTTTTCAGCAATTGGCGCATCAACCCTGCCTGCTTTAAGGATTATCTCACGGACGACCTCTGCACCAAGAGAGCTGTTAAGCTTGTCTTTCATCATTGCCGTCATGAAACGGAGTTCCTGCATCCAGGGTGCACTCGAAACTGCGACCGTCAGGGTACCGTTGATGATCCGCAAAGGATGCGCCCTGCACGCAAGTGCACTACCGACCACTTCCGGCCAAATACGCCATATTTCAGCTTCACGTAACCGATCAGCCAACCCGAAGCTGACAAGACCGTCTTGTACCAGCCCGGACAACGGGCGGGGAAAAGGCATTCTAGGGCGTTTTGGCATTCAACTTTCTCCGCCGGCTTATGACACCGCCAATAATCTGCCCGGCAAAGGAACCGCACAGAGTAAACGGAATAAAATGCCAACTGAGCCCGGCTTCGATACGGACAAGCACAATAAACGGTATCGGCAGGTGAATGAGAAGAAACCACATGAAGGAATATTTGGGATAGTTTTGACGAATATAACCACACGGTATACTTATGACTAAGGATAAAATAACCAGACCGATGACGAGTAATGCACCTTCCATGTACTGCTCCTTTGAGGGGCATAGTAGGAACTCACAGGATTTTTGTCAATTAGCTTTCTACTCAAGGACCGAATAGTTGTGCGATAAAATATAAGGAGATTCGTGAAGTGACTCAGAATAACCAGCTTTTTGCGGTATTCAACTCCGCGCACAAAGTAATGAAAGCAGAAAATGTTCTTAAGCAGAGTAATCTCGCGATTCTGCTCATACCGGCCCCCCGGGCGCTTTCAACCGATTGTGGTCTGGCAATCCGCTACGACAGTGAGATTTCTGAGAGGGTATTTCAAACTCTTTCAGATGTAAGCCTTTTACCGGATGTGATCTATAACAAAGTGTCTGACACACAGTATGATGCGATATGGAACGCGGACAACATTTGATTGCGCCGGGAAATAAAACGGAGCTGAACAAATGACATTTTCACTTCGCGCAGAAGGTGAAACTACATGCTGACAACAACCCCAACCACCCTCTGATACGGCTTATAAAACAAATAGTTCTTGACAGTTGCGGAGGTCACCTTTATAGTGATCCCCTTTTGGAATAACTCTCTATTCGAGGCGCCACGCTACAATGTTTGACAGCCTATCCGACAAGCTGGAATCAGTCTTTAAAAAACTTCGCGGTCAGGGAGTAATGACTGAGGATAATATCAAGGAGGCCCTGCGTGAGGTTCGCCTGGCTCTTCTTGAGGCTGATGTCAACTTCAAAGTTGTTAAGGACTTTGTAGAGAATGTCCGTATCAAGGCGGTCGGCACCGAAGTTCTGACAAGCCTTTCGCCGGGCCAGCAGGTAATCAGGATTGTTCACGACGAATTGGTTGCCGTCATGGGCGGAGGTGAGGATAACTCCCTCGACCTGGCTGCAAAACCACCTGTTGCCATTATGATGGTCGGACTGCAGGGGGCCGGCAAGACAACAACCTGCGGCAAATTGGGCAACCTTCTCAAAAAGCAGAAGCGTCGTCCATTGCTGGTTCCTGCCGATGTGTATCGCCCTGCCGCAATAGAACAATTAAAAACAGTTGGCCGCCAGCTCGGCCTTGAAGTATTTTCCTCAACGACTGACCAGAAACCCCTTGATATCTGTGTCAGCGCCATGAAATTTGCTGAGTTGAATGGATACGATACCGTCATTCTTGATACTGCAGGACGCCATCAGATTGATGATTTTCTGATGAACGAGCTGCGCGAGATCAATGAAGCAGTGCAACCGCGGGAGATACTGTTTGTCGCCGATGCCATGACCGGTCAGGAAGCTGTTACAATTGCCAGCGGCTTCAATGATAAGCTTGAAATCAGCGGTGTTGTTCTGTCAAAGCTTGACGGTGACGCAAAAGGCGGGGCGGCTTTATCCATCAAGGCGGTTATCGGCAAACCGATAAAATTTGTCGGCCTCGGTGAAAAACTTGATGCGCTGGAAGTGTTCCACGCTGACCGTCTTGTCTCGCGAATTCTCGGCATGGGCGATGTCCTCACTCTTGTTGAAAAGGCTCAGACTCTTTTTGATGAGAAAGATACAATCCTGCTCCAGCAGAAACTGAAAAAAAACCAGTTTGACCTGGAGGATTTTCTTGCCCAGATGCAGCAGATCAAAAAATTGGGGTCTGTTGAATCAATAATGGGAATGATCCCCGGCATGGGCAAAATGATGAAGCAGATGAAGGGTGCCCAGCCGAGTGAAAATGAAATAAAACGGATTGAAGCGATTATCCGCTCAATGACACCGGGCGAACGGGCTAACCACAGTATGATAAACGGCAGTCGCCGCCTGCGGATTTCCAAAGGGAGTGGCACCACCGTGCAGGAAGTAAATATGCTGCTTAAGCGCTTTACTGAAGCACAAAAAATGATGAAGATGATGCAGAAACTTGGTCCAAAAGGCTTACTCAAAGGAATGGGAGGACTTGGTGGATTGGGAAAAGGAATGATGCCGTTCCGTTAACAGCATTCATATAAGTTCTAACACAATATATCCAGGAAGCATAAAATCAGGAGGAAACACCCCATGGCTACAAAGATCAGACTTGCTCGCGCCGGCGCTAAAAAAAGACCCTTTTACCAGATTGTTGTTGCTGACGAGCGCAGTCGCAGAGATGGCAGCTTCATCGAAAATGTTGGGACATACGACCCGACCAAAAATCCTGCTGTTGTTAAACTGAAAAACGAGAGAGCATCTGAGTGGCTCAGCAAGGGCGCACAGCCGACTGATACCGTTCGTCAGCTTTTAAAAAATGCCGGACTTCTTGACAAGGCACCGGTAGCTGCAGCATAAACACAAATAGTTCCTCCGGTCCGCCGGTCATTCTATATGAGCAGCAGAGGACACCGCCATGAAGACTCTTGTTGAAAGCATTGCAAAGGCACTGGTCGATGACCCGACTCAAGTAATTGCAACCGAGGAGGCCGAAGAGGATACTCTGGTTATAAGTTTGACCGTCGCCAAGGAAGACATGGGTCGAATCATCGGTAAGGAGGGACGGACCGCCAAGGCTATCCGTACTATTCTTAATGCTGTTTCAACGAAAGACAATAAAAAGGCTCTTCTCAAGATTGTGGAATAAATGGTAAGTCCTGAAGAATTTGTACCGGTCGGCAAAATAACTGGTACGCACGGAATTAAGGGATTGCTGAAAGTCTATTCCTACTCCGGAAACATAGACAGTTTACAGTCTGCAGAGACCGTGTTCCTCAAAGGGAAAGACGGTAGATTCAGCGAATACCCGATAAAGAGTGTAACTGCTCATGCAGGAGGCTTCATCCTTGGCTTGGGTGATTTTTCCGACATAAATCAGGTATTGACCTTTAGCGGTTCCGAATTATGTCTGAAGCTGAGCCAGTTGCCCGTACCTGGCGATAATGAATATTACTGGCGGGACCTGATTGGTCTCACTGTTCACACGGATCAGGGAATCGAACTTGGTACACTTGTAGATATTTTTGAAACCGGCAGCAATGATATTTATGTTGTCCGTGGTACGTCAAAAGAGTACCTGATTCCGGCTATTGCCGATGTCATTACTCATGTTGATATTGCGGGTAAAAAAATGATTATCACACCGCTTGAAGGTCTGCTTGATCTATGAAGTTTGACATCCTGACGCTTTTTCCCGGGATGTTTTCCGGCCCATTTGATGAAAGCATCATCAAACGAGCCAGGGATAAACAGCTCATTGACATTTCGCTTCACAACATCCGGGACTGGGCAACAGACCGCCATCAAACCGCAGATGATTCCCCCTACGGCGGCGGTGCGGGAATGGTAATGAAACCGGAACCACTGGCAGCTGGTATTAAGGCCGTGAAGTCTCTCGTTCCTGACTCGACGGTTGTACTGACATCCCCCCATGGAAGACTGCTTTCACATTCCGTTGCTTTGGAATTATCTCAAAGGCCGGGATTGATAATTGTATGTGGCCGCTATGAGGGGATCGATGAAAGAATCCGCGCCATGTATGCTGAGGACGATATTTCACTCGGTGATTTTGTTCTTTCAGGCGGTGAAATTGCCGCGATGTCAATTGTTGACTCGGTGACCAGGCTTATACCCGGAGCGCTTGGCAGTAATGAATCCGCTGAATGTGACTCTTTTGGAGACGGTTTGTTGGAATATCCGCACTATACCAGACCACCTGTTTTTCAAGGTATGATGGTCCCTGAAGCGTTACTTTCCGGCAATCATGAGTTAATCAGAAAGTGGCGCCGTAAGGAGTCACTGCGTAAGACCAGAACGTTACGTCCTGATCTGCTCTCACTTGTCATGCTGACACGGGAAGACCAGAAGATGCTGACAGAGATTGAGCAGGAGGAAGTCAATGCCGGATGAGACCTGTTTGGCATGCAACAATCTTGCGATCGCACTTGTTCATTATCCGGTTTACAACAAACATCATGAGATTGTCACTTCTGCCTTAACAAATCTTGATCAGCATGACATCGCCAGATCATCCAAGACGTTCGGACTGGACCGCTTTTACATTGTAACCCCTTCCCATGAGCAGCGAAAGCTTGCTGAGCGCATCAGCAGTCATTGGCAGCAGGGATGGGGTGCTGATTACAATCCAGACCGCAGACAGGCACTTGATATTGTCCGTGTAACCCCGTCGATAGCATCAGCCGTAGCGGATTTTCAGAGTGGATTCAGTAAACAGGTCAAGCTGGCAATTACCGGAGCCGCACAACGACCCGGCTCGATTGATCTTGTAAGCTTCAGGAACCTTCTAAACGAATCTGATCAGCCGTTTATGATACTGCTTGGCACCGGTTGGGGATTGACTGATGAATGCTTTGCAACTGCAGATCTGATACTTGAGCCAATTGCAGGAAACGGAAAGTATAACCATCTTTCGGTTCGCTCTGCAGCGGCAATCATGCTTGATCGAATAAGGGGAAATTAATACAAGGAAACACAAACTCACAAACCGAGTATAATACAGGAGGAAGTTAACCAATGAATACCATCGATTTTCTGGAATTTGACCAAATGAAGAAAAACGTTGTCCCTTTCAAGGTAGGGGATACCGTTAAAGTACATGTTAGAATTGTTGAGGGTGATAAACAGCGTATCCAGGCGTATCAGGGCGTTTGCATCGCCCGTCAGAACGGCGGAGTTCGCGAGACATTTACGGTTCGCAAAATCTCCAATGGCATCGGCGTTGAAAGAACGTTTCCACTTCACTCACCAAACATAGAGAACATTGAAGTTATGGTTCGCGGTCATGTCCGTCGCGCCAAACTATACTACCTGCGTAAATTGCGCGGCAAGGCAGCCAGAATTCGCGAGAAGAAATACGTACCAGTTGCCAAGTAACCCTGAAAAGCCCCGCAAAAGCGGGGCTTTTTTTATGCGTCCGGTTGTGAGGAATAACACTACTATGAAACTACAAGGCGAATTATTTCAGGCACTACCACTCGACACCCTCGCGTTTGAAAAAGCAGCATATGCACACGGCTTTTCCAATGTGGCGGGAATTGATGAGGCAGGACGCGGTCCGTTAGCAGGTCCGGTAACAGCTGCTGCAGTTATCCTCCCCAGAGGGCTTGTCATTGACGGTGTCGATGATTCAAAAAAACTCACTTCCGACAAACGCGATAAGCTCTTTGGAATCATCATGGAACGTGCACTTTCCGTTGGAGTCGGTTCGGTACAACCTGCTGAGATAGACCGCATCAACATTCTGCAGGCCACCCGTCTGGCCATGCTGCTGGCAGTACAACAACTTTCACTGCAGCCAGACTGCCTGCTTATTGATGGAATCACTACAATTGACAGCAGAATTCATCAGATAACAATAAAAAAAGGGGATTCACTCAGTTTGTCTATTGCCGCTGCTTCAATTATTGCCAAGGTAACCCGCGACCGCGAAATGATTGAAATGAATTCACTGTTCCCGGGGTACGGATTTGCCGGACACAAAGGGTATGGCAGCGCCGCCCACATGGAGGCGATCAGGAGACTCGGACCGTCTCAAATCCACCGCCTGACGTTTGGTGGAGTTAAAGAATATGTTGGCAAGTAGCCTGCCAGAACGATTTTCAGAAAATTGCTATTTCAAATAATGACGTACTGCCTGATTATGATCGGTAAGGGTACGGGAAAACTGGTGTGTTCCATCCTGACGGGCAACAAAGTAGAGGAAATCGGTTTTAGCCGGATTCAAAGCCGCCTGAATTGCGCTGCTGCCCGGATTACCGATCGGCCCCGGAGGGAGGCCCCTGTTGAGGTAGGTATTGTATGGAGAAGCTCGCATAATATCTGCTTTACTAACCTTGCCTGAAAAAGCCCGAACACCATACACTGCTGTCGGGTCACTCTGCAGCGGCATGCCGATTCGTAGTCGGTTGTAAAAGACGGAAGAAATAATGGGCTTTTCTTCTGCTGTAACAGCCTCCTTTTCAATTATCGACGCAAGCGTAACTATTTCGTTACGGGAAAACGCAGGCCGCCTCTCTCCTTTCATGTCCAGTATGGTGGAGTAGGCTTTTTCAAAGTGAGTTACCATCTGCTCAAGCAACTGTTCCTCGCTACCCTTCCGGGTGAGATTATAGGTAGCAGGGTAGAGATACCCTTCCACGCTCGCCCCCCTGAGACCGAGACGATTAAGAAGACCAGCATCCCTGCATTTTTCCAGGAAGATATCCTTCTTGAAATACCCTTTCTGTTCAAGCAGTTCGGCTGCCTGATATATTGAATATCCTTCCGGTAAAGTAAACTTGCGATAATCAACCTCTCCGGATACAATCTTCCTCAGGATGATATCCGGGGTCATGGCGTCAGTAAACCGGTATTCACCCGCTTTCAGGCGATGAGCATCGCCACGGAGCCGGGTCATGAGAATGAACTGCCACGAACTGCGAATAACGCCACCATCCTTGAGTTCTGCGGCCAGTGCGCGTATGCCGCTGCCCGGAGGAAAGGAAATATCGCAGACGACAGTACCGTTGCCGGGGGACATAAACAGACATGCAAGATACCAGAGGGGACATATCAGCAGGAGTACGCGAACAACGGTCAAGCATAATTTTCCGGATGGTAGAACGGTTGAAGGCATGGCGGCATTATGATAATTTTTTTTGTAAGAGTCAAGCACGGCGGGGTTGAGAGCATCTGAACATATTAAACTCCAAATGAACCAATCAACACCCTGTTTGCGGCACTGCGCTGCCTTCGCGCCCCCAATCACCTGCTGGTAACAGAGTATTGTCAGAGCGGCACACTCTTTGCGTTACAAGCACCAGCGTACAACAATTAACTGCAGAGTTCAGCAAAAGAGAGGCATAAAATGAGACATCTTGTACTTCTATTCCTTGTTGCACTTCTTGGGATTTCATCCACATCACTGGCAGGTGTCATAAGCCCCGCCAGAATTATGCTGGTTGACGGAGATGTACTCTTCCGTACACCAGATGATACAGAATGGCTGACGGCGACAGTTAACACACCACTTGATGAAGGTGATGCTCTCTGGACGCCCAACGACAGCAGGACAGAAATCCAGCTTGCCGACGGTACCGTTGTGCGGATTGATGGCGGGACCCAGCTTGACCTGATTGCTGTTGAAGATGGCTTTACCCACCTCCATCTGGCTCGGGGCAATCTCTACCTCAGAACATCTGCACATGCCGGTAGCAACTCCCTCCAGATTGATGCCGATGATACAACAGTCCTTCCGGATGCCCGCACAAGACTGCGTATCGATATGCTTCCTGACAATCAGGAAGATGTTGCCATATTCAAAGGTTCAGCATACGTGGAGGGCAACGGCAGTAGAACGAAAGTACGTGCCGGAGAACATATAGCGCTTGAAGAAGGACACAATGAACTGCTGCAGCTCAATCCGCCCGACAGTTGGGAACGTTGGAACCGTGATCGGGATCGAATTCAATCACTTGCGACATCGTCGGACTCAAATCTTCCTGATGAATTACGGCCATATACAGGGGAACTGAACGCCTCCGGTCAGTGGGTGCGTGTTCCGGATTATGGCATGGTCTGGAGACCGACTGTGATTCTGTCAGACGACTGGGCTCCCTACCGTAGCGGTCGCTGGGTCTGGAAAGGAGATGACTACGTTTGGATCTCGTATGAAAATTGGGGCTGGGCACCGTACCATTACGGTCGCTGGGCGGTATTCAGTGGTTTCGGATGGTGCTGGGTACCCCCTGCCCGTGGAGATATCTACTGGGGACCTGGCTATGTCGGCTGGTATCGAAGCGGCAACCATGTCGGCTGGACTCCCCTCGCACCTGGTGAAACGTTTTATGGACGGAGGAACTACGGCCGCCACAGCGCTACTAGCGTAAACAGCCCGGTTAATTCTTTGGCAATTCAATACAGAAATAGGAATGTACGTGGGGGATTCAGTGTACTCCTCGAGAATGACTTTCTCAGAGGGCGTGCCGCTTTTCAAAAACCTGCAGGTGCAATGTCGGTTTCACTTGGCAGCCCCCGTATACAGCCAACCCGGGAGTCACGCATGCCTATCATCAGGCAGACACCACCGAGAGTTGCACCTCCGGAAATTTGGAACCGCGATAGACGTGAATTGCGTGAGCGTTTTCCGCGGGTTATCCCGGAGAATGACCGGAACCGGCGACCTCAGCAACCGGCAGTGACAACAACTCCAGTACCAACACAACCGGGAGTTACCCCGGAGGTTGACCGGCACCAGCGTCCACAACCATCTTTTGTATCACCCTCTCCAGCTCCCGCGCCTCCGAGAACCACCCAGGAGGTTATCCCGTACCGGCACCCTCGGCAACCGACTGCGGCAACTCCAGCTCCAGCTCCGTTCCCTGCCATCAGACCGCAGGAGCAGCCATCCTCCCGGCAGCAAAGTACCGGTCGCATTCGTTCAGCAACGGACAAGGGAAACGTGAGCAGTCCTGAACATACCGAACATGAACTGCCGGCCAATCCTGTCCCAGCGGAAAAACAGCTGGCTCCTCAGGGTTCCCTCCGTCAGGGAGACCAGGCAATCGGTCAAGGGGCACGAGCGACGAGACAACCGCGGGAAGTAAAACAGAGAAGAGTGTGGAGGGTTACTACTACAGAACCTTACAACACAAATGAACCGAAGGACAAAGATTCAAGGGAGCAGCGTAGGAGCAGATAAACAGTGAAGGGCATCTGATACTGATCGGATGCCCTTCATTTGTGACAAAATATTTTACGCAAGCAGCATGGGTAGCAGTTCGTGACCTTCCAGCACCAGCCCGGTTGATTTGCATTGCGCCTCATCATAGGAGACGGCACCGTTGTTCTTACCGCCCCCCCCCCTGTACAATACAAACGGCACCGGATCTGAAGTATGAGTCATCAGCTTTACCGGAGTCGGGTGGTCAGGCATACAGAGAACCGCGTAATCATCAAACTTCTTGATACCTTCGAGTACGGTTCCGACCACCAACCGGTCAAAGTCGGCAATTGCCTCGAGTTTATGCTGCATAATCCCTTCGTGCGAGGCTTCGTCAGGAGCCTCTACATGAACATAGACGAAATCATGATTTTCCAGAGCCGCCAGGGCAGCCTCCCCTTTACCGAGATAGTTGGTGTCTATATAGCCGGTAGCACCCTCTACATTGATGATATCCAGCCCGGCACATATTCCGATCCCCTTGATCAAATCAACCGCAGATATAACCGCTCCGGTCAAACCGAATTTTTCCTGATATGTTTCAATTCGCGGGGTTTTGCCATGTCCCCATAACCAGATTGAATTCGCCGGTAAATCACCCTTCTCTTTACGACTCACGTTGATCGGGTGGCCATGCAGGACCATCTGTGCATGGTTCATGAGAGAGGTAAGCATATCGGCGCCTTCTCCCTGCGGAAGAGAATCAAGAATAGCCTTGCCGGTGATGTCGTGCGGCGGGGTTGAACTCATACCATCCTTGCCTCCCCGCCAGACCATCAGATGCCGATAGCCAACACCGGGATGAAATTCAATTTCAGCAGTGCCAAGTTCCTTCTGGAGCGTTTCAACCAATACACGGGCTTCAGAGGTGGATATATGCCCGGCAGAAAAATCCTGCATGTAAATCGAGCTCCCCTGGGGCTTAAGCGTTACCAAATTCATCCGAAATGCAACATCGTCCGGACCAAGATCAACACCCATACTGACTGCCTCAAGTGGCGAACGTC
>JAQTXD010000005.1:0-58334 GCA_028688955.1 Desulfuromonadaceae bacterium | reverse complement strand
GTCCTGTGTAGCAGTTACGGGGGTCATAGCCAAAAACAGAAAGATTTGCAACATCACTGCCAGGCGGCAGACCATCGGGAACAGTATGTGCCAGACCAACCGTTCCGTGTTGCGCCATGAAATCCATATTCGGAGTAGCTGCGTATTGCAGTGGAGACCTGTTACCGAGTTCCTTGTAGGCGATATCCGACATACCATCGCCAAGCAAAATAATGACCTTCATAAAAAAACCTTTCTTTCTTACATTCCAATGTATATAGCATATTTTTTAATATTCTTACTGGGTAGGGTGTGGGTAGGAACAGGGACATTTTTTCCCTGTTTACCTGTAAACAGATTCTGACGGCAAAGTATCATTTCAACACGTCGCAGGTCAACAGCTTAACGAATGTCTATAATCCATCACCGGACAGTACTTCTCCATTAAACAACAACCATGTGCTTTTTAACCCTTTGACGCCTCACTAATCACTTCAAACTTGATAACGGATACTGGCGAAGGTTACGGACGTTCGGCGTAAACGCACCATCCACGAAGGTGGTGTTCATTTCGGGCTCATCAAACCTGATAATAAACGTTTCTTGCGAGGCAGCTTTATAAATAATTTCCAGGGGGAATGCAATACCCTGTACGACCGTATACTTTCCATAGGCAACAGTACCGCCGCGTGCAGTCGATTTAGACACTACCAAACCGTTTTCAAAGGTGACTTTTTCCAAATCGCCAAATCTGTTTACTCTTTCAATAACTGCGGTTCCTCGTAAACTGTCAGGGGTATCAATATCGATAAGCCAATGAATATGTCTCCACCCACTGAAATCACCGGAAGCCGGCATGTCAGTTATTGTACCCAAAAATGCGATGCCGTTGCCTGCGTCAACAATAGTGATATTGTCGCCTGAGACATAAACTTCCTGAAGCACTGATCCAAATGGAGAGAGAATGACAGCCCTAATCTGATCCGGTTTACGGTACATCAGATAGCCACTACCGGATATGCTCCTGTCAGATGATGCATATGAAAGCGACACACCACTGGTGAGTGATTCGACAGAAACACCATTTATATATTGCAACGATAGCGGAGGGTGCACTGCCAGGCAACCGGTAAGCATGGCACTCATACAGAGCATAAGCAGCGATACGTGCAGTAATTTCATCGAGAGAAGTCCCTCCGGTCTATTTGTTCGAATAAATATCACAACACCTCTAACGTATGAAATCCTGATCCAAAAGTGGCTCCCTTACCGGCATTAAAATAGCTGCCAAGAAGCAGAAGGGGGAACATCTGTTCTGTGAGACCAATACATTCTGCACTACCGAGCAAACCGGACTTATTCACCCTCCGAGACCAAGGAAGGTGAGTATACGTAATTTTATCGTTAAATACAGCAACACTGTCTGACTGTTCGGAAAGCCCGGCATAATCAAGTTCAATCTCTCCTGTTCCATAATACGCACAGAGAGACGAGCAGCGCCTCAATTGAGATCTAAAAAAAGTTGCGAAATCAAAGTGATGAGCATTAAAGCCATTAGTTAACAGGCGTAAGGGCGATGAGATAAGTAGTCTGGCTGAGTCAGAAGGGACCGTATTGCGAAGAATGTCACTGCCGGAAAGTAGAATAACACTCTCAGATACTGGTGTGCTCGATGATATTTCATGTCTTGAACCACTGTAATCGAGGCAGAATACTTGCGGATGGCAGCAAGCCCGAGGTTCGTTCGTACTTAGCGCAGCGTGAACCGTTTTTAACAGAGCCGCATGAAACATACCTAAATGGTTCAATGCTCTGCCTATAACCACCATGCCCATACAATGAGAGACTGCAGCACCGCTCCCTGCTTGTACGTACAATGAAAAGGGCAATGCTGGTTTTTGATGAAGGCGCACAATTTCAGGGTCTGGTGACAACTCCTGAGCAAATACGCTTCTATAGGGGCATCCTTCGGAGTTGGCGCATGAAGTGCACGCTTCATCCGGTTGTGTGCAGCACACATCCCTGAAATGAGTTCCGAAATAGCGTAGCGCATCATACAGTGCAGATGCCAGTTGCACAGGTGTTTCAGTAATGCACTCACATTCAATGCGAACAAAATCTAAATCCACGGAATATCAGCTCCCAAAAAAACAGGGCGACCAAAAGGCCGCCCCGAATATTACTGTACAAATATCCAGTCAGAATCAGGCGAATTGAGCCTTGAGGAACTCACGATTCATCCTGGCAATAAATTTAACATTGATTCCTTTCGGACAGGAAACCTGGCACTCATAGTGGTTGGTACAGTTACCAAAACCGCACTCCTTCATGGCATTAACCAGGTTTGTAACACGGGCTGAAGCCTCGGGCTTACCCTGTGGAAGCAGAGCATACTGGGAAACCTTGGCACCGGTGAAGAGCATTGCTGCGCCGTTGGGGCAACCGGCAACACAGGCACCGCAACCGATACATTCAGCAGCGTCCATTGCTTCATCAGCAATCGGTTTCGGGATCAGAATGGCATTACCATCGGCAACACCACCGGTGTGGCAGGAGACATAAGCGCCGGCCTGTACAACCGTATCAAGGGCGGTACGATCAACCACCAAATCCTTGAGGATCGGGAAAGCACGGGCTCTCCACGGCTCGATATAAATGGTGTCGCCATCCTTGAATTTACGCATATGCAGCTGGCAGACCGTAGTACGATCCTGGCCACCATGCGGTGCACCGTTGATAACCTGTGAACACATACCGCAGATACCTTCGCGGCAGTCATGATCGAAAACGATCGGCTCTTTGCCGGCGTGGATCAGATCTTCGTTCACACAATCGAGCATTTCCAGAAAGGAGTGGTGCTCGGTAATCCCCTTGGCAGTATAGGTCTCGAATTTTCCGGGATCGTTGGCATTTTTTTGGCGCCACACGATCAGTGTCAGAGTCATGGTCTTGTGATCGCTCATTATTTGTAGCTCCTTACGGCGAGATGTACATTATCGAACTTCAGCGGTTCTTTGTGCAGCTCCGGCTCCTTGCCAACACCTTTGAACTCCCAGGCGCCGACGTAGCAATAGTTCACGTCGTCACGCTGCGCTTCGCCCTCATCCTGGAATTCTACGCGGAAGTGGCCGCCGCAGGACTCATTACGGTGATACGCATCGCGGCACATCAACTCGCCGAACTCAAGGAAGTCAGCGGTACGGCCGGCATTTTCCAGCTGCTGGTTGAGCTCAGCACCTGAACCGGTAACCTTGACATTCTTCCAGAATTCTTCTCGCAACGCCGGAATTTTTTTGAGGTTAGTCTCAAGAGATTCCTTGGATCGGGCCATACCGCAGTTTTCCCACATCAGGCCGCCCAGCTCGCGCATGAATTCAAAGACGGTCTTCTTGCCGTTGATGCCGAGCAGTTTGCTCTGCTCTGCCTTGACGTCTTCAACCGATTTTTTGAACTCAGTGTGATCAATACCAACCTGACCCGGTTTAACGGTGGCAAGATAGCCGCCGATGGTATACGGAATAACGAAGTATCCGTCAGCCAGACCCTGCATAAGTGCCGAAGCACCCAGTCGGTTGGCGCCGTGTACAGAGAAGTTTGCCTCGCCCAGTACAAACAGGCCCGGAATATTGCTCATCAGGTTGTAGTCAACCCAGAGACCGCCCATAGAGTAATGCGGAGCAGGATACATACGCATTGGACGCTTGTAGGCATCTTCGTCGGTGATTTTTTCGTACATTTCAAACAAGTTGCCGTAACGTTCTTTAATGGTATCTGCACCGACACGCTTGATTGACGTTGAGAAGTCGAGATAGACACCGCGACCGCCAGGTCCTACGCCACGGCCGTCGTCACACTGCTCTTTAGCGGCGCGCGAAGCGATGTCACGCGGAGCAAGGTTACCAAAAGACGGGTACTTGCGCTCGAGATAGTAGTCACGAGCCTCTTCAGGAATTTCATTGGGGTGCTTGCCGAGATCTGCCTTGTTCTTCGGTACCCAGCAACGACCGTCGTTACGGAGAGATTCCGACATCAGCGTCAGCTTGGACTGGTAGTCGCCTGCCTGCGGAATGCAGGTCGGGTGAATCTGCGTATAGCAGGGGTTGGCAAAGAAAGCACCCTTTTTGTGAGCTTTCCAGTTAGCGGTAACCGAGCAGCCCATGGCGTTGGTGGAAAGATAGAATACGTTGACGTAGCCGCCGGTAGCAAGGCAGACGGCGTCAGCGGAATAGCTCTCCATCTCGCCGGTTACCAGGTTACGCACGGTAATGCCGCGGGCGACTCCGTCAACCACAACCAGGTCAAGCATTTCACGACGGTCATACATTTTAACCGTTCCGGCCTTGATCTGGCGTGAAAGAGCGGAATATGCGCCCAGCAGCAGCTGCTGGCCGGTCTGTCCACGTGCAAAGAAGGTACGGGAAACCTGAGCACCGCCGAAGGAACGGTTGTCAAGGTAGCCGGCATAGTCACGGGCAAACGGAACGCCCTGAGCTACACACTGGTCGATAATGTTGTTGGACACCTGGGCAAGACGCCATACATCCGCCTCACGGGCACGGAAGTCGCCACCTTTGATGGTGTCGTAGAAGAGGCGATAGATCGAGTCGCCGTCATTCGGATAGTTTTTGGCAGCATTGATACCACCCTGTGCTGCAATGGAGTGAGCACGACGCGGGCTGTCCTGATAACAGAACGCCTGTACGTTGTAGCCAAGTTCACCAAGAGACGCAGCGGCAGCTCCACCGGCCAATCCGGTGCCGACAACAATTACGCTGTATTTGCGCTTATTTGCAGGGTTAACCAGCTTCAGGTCGAAGCGGTGCTTGTCCCACGTTTGTTCAATAGGTCCAGTTGGACATTTTCCATCAAGTATCACAATACCCCCCTTAACCTTTCAGAATGCCGGCAAAAATTGTCAGCGGGATGGTAACATAACCCAGAAAAAGACCGAGAGCAACCAGAGTGCCGAACTTGACAAGCAGCGGCTGGCTCTTGTCACAGCTCCAGCCCATTGTCTGGAAGAAGCTCTGAATGCCATGTGAAAGGTGCAGAAACAGGGCAACCATCGCACCGGCATAAATCAATGACACAAAGAAGTTCTTGAAGCCGGCAACAACCATTCCCAAGACATTGGGCACCATTTCATTATGCAGCGGAACTAGATTCTTCAAGGCAGCCGTTTCCGGATTTATGACCTGGAAGGTAAAATGTGCCAGGTGATATGCCAGAAACAGTCCGATAAGTGTACCGGTCCAGATCATGTTTTCACTGGCAAACGTTGCCTTCTGTGTGGACTTGACAGCGTACTGCTGTGGGCGACCGCCACGGTTTTCAATGGTCAATGTGATGCCAAACCAGATGTGAACACAGACCATTGCAAGTAATACCAGACGAAAGCCGATGATGATCGGCAATGGCATACTGTGGAGGTGTTCGGCGTAGGCGTTGATACCACCGTTGAGCCATCCGAAGATGGAGCTGTTACCGAGCAGATGTACGACAGCGAACAGAACCATAGCCTGGCCTGTGATCGCCATCAGGATCTTTCTGCCGATGGATGACGAGGTGAATTGCATAGCGTTCCTTCCTTTTCAGATAGTGTTATTCTTTCACAGAGTGAATGTTTGTGAGACATCGGGATCTTGGGGGGTATTTACTGATCATCGGGGGGGCCGCGCCAACAGAATCTGGAGACAACTTTCATTCGTAAACCTCCTTGATGAGTTTTATGTGAAGCAACGATCACGTGTGGTGAAACTCATAGAGCGTTTTTGATTGAACCGCGGTGATACTAAACATCGTTATAATAAATTGCAACCTTTTTGTGTATACAGATTACATTTATAGCCACGTAAACCACTTACAGACACACACAAATTGCATTTTGATGATCATTCTGATAGTAAGTCGGTAGGTATATATACTTGGGGGCATTTAACTGACCTGAGTTCTGGAGAGTTCATGAAATTTACACTTCTTAAAAAAGATCCCAATAGTTCTGCGAGACTCGGCATTGTCAGCACCTTGCGTGGTGATATTCAGACCCCGATTTTTATGCCGGTAGCAACCCATGGTGCCATGAAACCTCTTACTCCGGCACAGATAAAAGAAACCGGATCACAGATTATTCTTTCAAATACATATCATCTTCATCTGCAACCGGGAGAAGGACTCGTAAAAAAGGCTGGTGGCCTGCACAAGTTCATGGCATGGGACAAGCCGATTCTGACTGATTCAGGAGGATTTCAGGTATTCTCCCTTCCCAACAAGCGTATTACCGAAGATGGTGTTTTTTTTAAACATGAGATCACCGGAGCTGAAATATATCTTGACCCTGCAACAGCAACCCGAATTCAGCAGGATCTGGGCGCAGATATCATTATGGCCTTTGACGAATGCATCCCCTACCCCTGCGACCGATCGTACGCTGAAAAATCAACAAAAAAAACGATCCGCTGGCTGAAAGAATGTCAGAATGCCATGACTGACAACGGTCAGGCACTGTTTGGTATTGTCCAGGGAAGTGTGTTTGAAGATTTGCGGGAAATGTGTGCCAAAGAAATGCGTAAACTTGACCTGCCGGGTTACGCAATTGGTGGCGTCAGCGTTGGTGAAGGACTGGAGTTGCTGAAAAAAATTGTCGGATTTACCACTCCACATCTTCCTGAAGATAAGCCGCGCTATCTGATGGGCGTGGGTCTGCCGGAGGATATTCTGGAAAGTGTTGAACGCGGCATCGATATGTTTGACTGCGTCATCCCGACCCGTTACGCCAGAAGTGCTACTCTTTTCACGCGGCGCGGCAGAATCCGCCTGACCAATAAGAATTACAAACGGGATTTTTTCCCGATTGACCCGAGTTGCAGATGCTATACCTGCCAAAATTTTACCAGGGCGTACCTCCATCATCTTTTTGTATCAAATGAGGTCCTCTCGGCAGTTCTGTCCGCCATCCATAATGTTCATTTTTATCTTGCCATGATGGCAGAAATTCGACATGCGATTGGTGAAGGTAAGTTCACGGATTACAAGGCTTCATTTCTATACGAATATCAACGGGGCTAAAGTTTTTGATTTTCGTCAACCCGCCTTATCGAGTTACACTGAGGGACTTTCGTTATATGGTAAACCGACTTTTTCTGTTCCACGTATCCTTCTGCCTGCTGACAATTGTAGTTGCCACACCCGGCCATACTGAAGAGGTATGCGGCCCAACGACTCCTGCAGAAGAGCTGGTGGTCAAGCTCCAACAGGAAAATTCACTTCTCTCGACACGGGTAACGGAGCTGGAATCACGTCGGAGCATCTCAGAAGAGCGTCTACTGCAAAAAAAAGTCCTGCACCTGAAAGGGATTGCCGCTGACACAAAACTCCAACGACAGTCAATGGAATCGTTCCAGGGCTTTGTCAGTTGGATGGATCAGAATCTGGCAGGCTACACCAAATATATCAAAGCCAGTTCATATGCGGCAGTCGTCGGCCGTATGCTACCGATTCCCTATGCCGGGCAGGCTTCAATATTTACCAAATTCGCCGCACAATTTACCGTTGCCCTGAACAATGCATCAGCTGCAATGAATGCGTATCTGCTATCGTCGCAGAAATTTTTAACCATGGCCGATGAAATCGACCCATCACAGCCGATTGTTCAGAAAAACGTGAGTGATGTTTCTGCTTTTGCGGATAAAACGCTTTTGAAGGATATGAATGATGCGCAAACAAAACTTGCAACCGTTTCTGATTTGTCGTCCGGTGCCCTCTCCTTTTTGGAAAGCCTTAACCACTATATGAGCAGCACTGATGAATACTGGAATAAAGCAAAGGGAATGTTTAAAAAGGATGTGGATCCGAAAGAAAGGAGCTTTATTTCCGAAAGTACAAACTCTCTGAAAAATAAAGCGACAGCATTTAACAGCAAGCTCAGCAGTTTTGATGAACTTGCCAGAAAGCAAAATGCCCGCGTTAAATCCTTAACATTGTATGATGAACTGCTGTCAGAACTGCCAGCACAAAAATAATACAAGCGTTATGCTTGTTATAGGCGCTCAATTTTAGTATTATTTACACGTCTCGCCATTCGTTCGTTACATGGAGAAGCCATGGCAGGATATGAACAAACATTTCTCGAACAAATTACCAATATTCACGGCGTCGATTTTTCTACGTGGGCAGGATGGGAGAAATTGATGGTTTGGACGCGACGTCAGGCATGGTCAAAGGATTTTCTTGGTGAAGATAAAATACCTGGCCGTTTTCTGCACCCGACGACCCTTGCTGATGAGTTAACCAAATATCTCGGGGGATAAGTATCCCCATGTCATAGTAAAAAAATACGGCCGGCACTGTCATGGTGTCGGCCGTTTCATATTTTTAGAATAAGAGCCTGATATTATTTGAACAGCGTCACGATACCGTCATCCAGATCATACTTGGCAGCAACGATCTTCAGTTTTTTTTCTTCAACAAGGTGTTTGAGAATTTTTGACCGTTTTGTCATGCTGGCAGCAACAGTTTTGGCATTGGCATCAACCACGCATTCCACAAAATCATCTTTTTTGTTATCTGCACACTTTGCGTCACCTTTGCAGGCCTCGCACGCCTTTGCAGCTTTTTTGATGTTTGGTGATATCGCCTTTACAATCGCATCGATATTTTCACTGCCGGTGCTCTTTCCTTTTGCTCCAACCGTTGCCGAAACCGCACCGCACCTCTCGTGGCCAAGGACTATAAGCAGCGGTGACCCAAGGTGTTCTGCTGCATATTCAATACTGCCGACAACAATCGGATCAGGTACATTTCCAGCTACCCGGATCACAAATATTTCGCCAAGACCTTTATCAAAAACAATTTCAGGTGGTACCCGTGAATCCGAACAGGTCAGGACAATTGCATAAGGCTTTTGGGATTTTGCCAGACCGCTGCGTGTCGTAAGATCGCACAATTTACTTCCGGTCATGTGGTTTTCCACATACCGTTTATTACCGTCCATCATTTTTTGCAGCGCCTCATCAGGAGACACTTCAGGTCCATGACTCGCTGTTGCAAATGCAAGACCTGATGCTGACGCGACAAGAATAAGAACAATAAGAAACCTTCCCAGATAATTATTTTTTTGCATTACGATACCCCCGATTAGTTTTGCGTTATAAAGTAATCATCCTGACATGTAAGTCAATAATTATTATTTGCCGTATGCCCTTGGCAATAATCCTTGACGAACGCCTCCACCTGAATTATAAGTACCAACTCTGGCGGAGTGGTGAAATGGTAGACACAGCAGACTCAAAATCTGCCGAGGGCAACCTCATGCCGGTTCGAGTCCGGCCTCCGCTACCATAGATAAATAAAGGGCTCACAGGTATTTGCCGTGAGCCCTTTTCTATTAACAAAAACCGAAGTACGGGTGATTACTCAGACAACCAGTCAAGAGCTGAATCATACTCCCTGAAAATACCGTACTCATATTGCATATCATTAGATTCTTTGAGCATTTTAAGCTTCACCAGTATTTCATATAAACTGTCACTCGAACAAACATATGCGGTTTTCCCACTATTTCTATCAGCCATAAGGTCACGTGCAATGAACAGCAGTTCCCTGTATTGATCTAAAGTAATATCAAGTTGGGTACATCCTCTTAA
This sequence comes from Desulfuromonadaceae bacterium, assembly GCA_028688955.1. Classification (GTDB taxonomy): domain Bacteria; phylum Desulfobacterota; class Desulfuromonadia; order Geobacterales; family Pseudopelobacteraceae; genus JACRCG01. The sequence continues at coordinate 48,714 of JAQTXD010000005.1, read as the reverse complement.
ATCCCATAATACATTGCACATGGTAAAAGGATAAAATCCCTTGAGTGCTTCAACAGCCCCGTCAAAGGACAACTCACCGGTTATCTTCAAAATCATTACCGTTCCCAGCTGTTCAATCAATATCCCTGCCATATGTCCCTCAACGCTATTTTTTAAGCATTTAAACAAGTTTTGATCTGTTTGTCAAACGCCCACAGCAGCCTCAATTCAGATTTACACAGTTAACAATCGGGAAATCTGGGTTACCCTGTTTCAAAATAAATTATTTCAAAATCCACCTTTCGTCAGGTCCGCTGGGTTGCTAATACCGTATTACGTTGTATATAATATCGGAGGGATAATGCGGCGTTTTAGAGCCGATTTACTCAAAGGGGGCTACTTGCATGGGGAGCGAGCAGAGACAACATGCCAGAACAAGGTGCTTTAAATATTGCGTCCTGATGGATCACGATGGAGAAACCTACGAGGCGCTGTTGGGGAATATGTCGCAGGGTGGAGCCATGCTCATGGTGAGCGGGGAGAATCACCTGCACGTTGGCGATTTGTACGACATGATGTTCAGTGACGTTACAACCAAATTTCCTGTAAAGCGTTGTGTGAAAATTGTCCGATTTGACTCAAAAAATATTGGAGTGTGTTTTCAAGCGTGATGCATAAAATAGCTGCCTACGCGCCGATTATGCCTCCGCTACCACTTGAATATAACAAAGGCTTTCCAGGTTTTTCCTGAACAGCCTTTGTTATGGTAACATTATCCTGCATCAATTTTCGTGCTGCTATTTCACACGTGCAATTCCGGCCGTGCCTTCCTCTCCCCACAGTCAATCTGCATGGAAGTTCGTATGATCAGCGTTGGGAAGCCACCAATGCCTGTTCAATATCTGCAATAATATCAGCCACACCCTCAATACCAACCGAGAGGCGGATAAAATCAGCCGTCACACCGGATGCTATCTGCTCTTCTGAAGTCAACTGCTGGTGAGTCGTTGAGGCGGGGTGGATCACCAGCGACTTGGCATCACCAACATTTGCCAGATGTGACAGAAGTTTGACATTATCGATAAACTTTTTACCAGCCTCCAGACCACCCTTCACTCCAAAACCGATAATCGCTCCCTCTCCCTTCGGAAGATATTTGATGGCGCGGGCATGATCTTTATGACTGGCCAGACCGGGATAATTTACCCACGTGACCGACGGGTGAGACTCAAGCCACCGGGCGACGGCACGGGCATTTTCAACATGACGCGACATCCGGACGTGCAGAGTTTCCAGTCCCTGTATTATCTGGTGAGAATTGAACGGTGAAATACACGCACCCAGATCACGGAGCAACGCCACTCGCATCCTGATAATATAGGATATATTGCCAAGAGCTTCCCAGTATACAAGCCCATGATACGACGGATCAGGCTCAGTGAATTCCGGAAATTTTCCGTTATTCCAAGGGAACTTTCCACCATCAACAACCGCGCCGCCAATACTTGTGCCATGACCACCTATGAACTTGGTCAATGAATAGACGACGATATCGGCACCATGCTGGAGCGGTTTAAAAAGATACGGTGTAGTAACCGTATTATCAACGACAAACGGCAGACCTGCCTCATGAGCTATTGCCGCGATCGCTTCAAAATCATCAATATTATTTTTCGGGTTGCCAACGGATTCAGTATAGACGAGTCTGGTTGACGGTGTTATCGCCCGGCGAACATTTTCGGGGTCGGACGAATCAACAAACGTTACAGTGATACCAAGTCTCGGCAGAGTATAATGAAACAGGTTGTACGTTCCACCATACAACGAATTCGAGGAGATGATGGAATCACCCGCTTTTGCAATATTCAGAATGGCATAGGTTATTGCCGCCTGACCTGATGCAACTACCAGAGCAGCTACGCCCCCATCAAGAGCGGCAAGACGCTTTTCAAGAACGTCAGTCGTCGGATTCATAAGCCGGGTATAAATGTTGCCAAACTCTTTGAGACCGAAAAGACTGGCCGCATGCTCCGAACTTTTGAACACGTAGGAGGTAGTCTGATAGAGCGGGACAGCCCTCGAAAGAGTGGTTGGATCCGGAGTCTGACCTGCATGAAGCGTGAGAGTTTCAAACGATTGATTAGTATCCGACATAAATCCCCCATTACAGTGTAATATATCTGCTTCGACACTACTATTTTACACGTAAAGGAGTCAAGTTCATTTCTTTGCAGACGCAATTTAATCATTTCACGCTGACCGTTACTTTCATAAAACTAACGTAAACAGCGATTGACTAACCCCCAAAACGATGGTAGGCCAGATTCCATGAAGAATTTACTTGCATGGCTGAAACAACTTGTTCCAATCGTTGACTGGCTCCCGCGATACCAGACCAGTTCACTCTGGCCGGATGTGATTGCAGGGGTCACTCTTGCAGCCTATGCCGTCCCGGTGGCAATGGCATATGCCACGCTTGCCGGACTTTCTCCCCAGGCAGGACTCTATTGTTATATATTCAGCGGCATTGCGTATGCGCTTTTTGCCTCATCGCGTCACTTGTCAATCGGACCCACGGCATCAATTTCTGTCATGGTAGCAAGCGTCGTCGGTACGATGGCTGCGGGAAACCCATATGCCTATGCCTCCATCGCCTCCATGACGGCAGGTATGGTGGCAGCGTTTTATCTTCTGGCCTGGTTCATGCGCCTCAGTTCATTTGTCAACTTCATTTCCGAATCCATTCTGCTGGGATTTAAAGCCGGCGCGGCATTAAGTATTGCCTCAATCCAGTTGCCGAAACTGCTTGGGGTTGCCGGGGGGGGAGACAACTTCTTTGAAAAAATATTTGTTATCTTCCAGCAGTTTGATAGCGCAAATATAACCGTAATGGCCCTTGGTGCGGGTGCGCTGCTGGTGATTTTTATCGGAGACAGGCTGTTGCCCGGACGACCGGTGGCATTGGCGGTCGTTGTACTCTCAACCGGTATCGTTTCGTTTTTTGGACTGACCGAGCGTGGCGTAAATGTTGTTGGCTATATCCCAGCCGCACTGCCGCCACTCGCTATCCCATCATTTCACGCCGAGCATATCGAGGGATTACTCGAACTGGCGTTTGCCTGTTTCCTGCTCTCATACGTGGAAAGTATCGCCGCGTCACGGACGTTTGCCTCAAAGCATCATTACACAGTTGATCCACGCCAGGAACTTCTGGGACTGGGAGCAGCCAACTTTGTGGCAGCGCTTGGTCATGGCTATCCGGTTGCTGGTGGGTTATCCCAGTCTGCAGTGAACGAGAATGCCGGGGCGCGGACACCACTGTCGCTGGTTTTCGCATCAATCTCGCTTGTACTGGTTCTCTATTTTCTGACCGGAATGCTGCGGACTCTTCCGGAATGTGTGCTGGCCGCAATAGTTCTGGTGGCTATGGTCGGCTTTATAAAAACGGGCGATTTTAAGCGCCTGTGGCAGATCAGTCGGCTTGAATTCAACGTGGCAATGGTTGCATTCGTAGGCGTACTGCTGCTCGGAATTTTACGAGGGGTAGCCGTCTCGGCAATTGCCTCAATCCTCTTTCTGCTCCGAATGATGGCCAAACCCCATGTATCACTGCTTGGCAGAATTCCCGGCAGCACACGTTTCAGTGATTCGAGCCGTCATCCGAGTAATGAGCGTTTTCCCGGACTTTTTTTGTTCCGGGTTGAAGCCCCTCTTCTCTATTTCAATGTGGATGCGGTGTACACAACGGTACTGGATGCGATTGGTCTGGAGAAAACAAAAATTAGACTGGCGGTATGTGACCTTTCAACGTCTCCATATATAGATGCCGCCGGTGCAAAAATGCTGCAGCAGCTGGAAGAAGAGCTGGAAAGGAAGGGGATTCAGCTCAGAGTTGCGGAAGCACATGCAGAAGTGCGCGAGATACTCAGGGTAACCGGAATCAGCGAGTCTCTGGGAGGTGTCAGTAGACATATTTCCCTGGCAGACATCGTTGAAGATTTTGAACGGGATTCAAAACGCTCCGCCATGTACAACGGCATAGAAAGGCGCTCACACCCCTAATTCCCGCAGGACAACACTTGTTTCTGCCTGACCGTCCAGCCAGACGGCCAACTCATCAACAACCTCCATCTCATCAATTTCACTGCGCTGCGGCCAGACTCCCAGCACCGATGCACTGCAGAGGGAGCCGATCTGGTGCGGTGCACCCTTCTCCGCCAAACCGGGGCGTTCAGGCATGCCATTAACGATGACACCCGCCACGCGAAGCCCCATCTGCTGGGCTGAAAAACAGGTCAGAACGGTGTGGTTGATGGTTCCCAGTCCCGGCCGGGCCACAACCAACAGCGGTAATGCGAGTTGACACGCAAGGTCGGCGACCAGCAGACCACCCGACAGCGGCACCATCAATCCCCCCGCACCTTCAACAATTACATAATCATATGCAGCCGCCAAACGATCAAAAGAAGCTTTAATCACGGCAAAATCGATCCGTACACCATCAATTCTGGCCGCATCAGCAGGAGCAATGGCTTCCCGCAATCGGTATGGCGCACTGTCTTCCGTAAATGGCACACCAGCCGCCTGACAGAGCAACAGCGCATCGTCAGATATCAGCTGACCGTCCTCTTCGCGGCAGCCGCTGGTAACCGGCTTCATCACGCCGACCGAGACACCGTTCATGCGCAGCAGGCGGGCGAGCGTTGCCGCGACAATCGTTTTCCCAACGCCGGTATCGGTACCGGTAACAAAGATCCCTCGGTGAGCCATCAGTTGTCCACCCCGCAGCATCCTTCAACCGGTATCTCCAAATCTTTCATCATCTGGCGATCGAGTTCGGGTGGTCGACCGGGCGTAGTCAAGTAGTTGCCGGTCATCGTACCGTTTGCTCCCGCAAGAAACATCCATGACTGCAGTTCACGCAGGTTCTTTTCCCGTCCTCCACAGACAGATAAGCGCTTGCCCGGCAGTACAAAACGGTATACGGAGATGATGGTGAGACATTCCAGCGGCGTGAGATTATCTGCATTCTCAAGCCTGGTCCCGGCCACCGGATTCAGAAAATTAAGCGGAATAGAATCGACGTCCAACTCCCGCAATGTCTCAGCCATCTCGATCCGCTGTGCAAAGGACTCTCCCAAACCGAAAATTCCACCGCAGCAAACCCGCAGCCCAACGGCTTTGGCAGCTCGAATCGTGGCAACGTCATCCTCGTAATCGTGCGTTGTACAGATCTGGGGGAAAAAACTGCGCGCAGTCTCAATATTATGATGATAGGTTTCCATGCCGGCATTTTTCAGGCGGAGTGCTGTTTCTTCATCAAGAATCCCCAGCGAACATGAGGGGGAGATTCCCGTTTCCGATTTTATACGACTGACCGTGCGACAAACCCGATCAAGCTCATCCGACTTATTGATACTGGTGCCACTGGTCACGATGCCATAGCAGCCAGCCCCGTTTTCCTCTGCCAGAGCGGCACAACGCACCATTTCATCTTCGTCAACCAGCGGATAAACCATGACACCGGTATCATGGTGAGCCGACTGGGCACAGAATGCACAGTTTTCAGCACAACGGCCTGACTTTGCATTTATTATAGAGCAGAGGAAAACAGCACTCCCGACAAAATGGTCGCGGATACGGGCTGCTTCGGCAAACAGCAGAAATCGGTCTGACCCGCTTACTCCCGAAAGCTTCAGCGCTTCGGAAGCGTCAATGGTTCCGCCAGACAGTACTTTTTCGGCCATAGCCTGAATATACGTTCGAATTGTCATGTAGTACCTCCGGATGTTTCGATAACACAGCATGCACTCTATTGTCAACCAATCACAATAAACTGGTTGACAATAGAAATAGTGACTATCAGATAGTATCAATTAGCATCAAATTCAATTAGAATGTCCGCGTCACGTAAGTATGTACCTACTTCTTAACGAGCGGAGACTTATTGCTGCACATGAAAGCCTCTCCAACCCCATTAAACCGGCCGGATTCATTCTGGTATCTCCTTGTCACCATTATTTTTGTTTCTATCATTTTACTTTCAGGCTATGGCATCATTCGGCAGCAAAAGCAGTTACTGCTGGACGTAAAGTACAAAGAACTTTCCACAATCGCCGATATCAAGGCGTCCCAGTTGGTTCAGTGGCGCAAGGAGCGAATTGCTGAAGGGGCATCAATACGCGCCAATGCCATGATGGCACATCGTATCAAAGACTACATCTCCGGCACGGACAGAACAAAGGTTCGTCTGGAATTACAGCGCTGGATGGCAAACCTGATAGAGTTCGGCGGTTACAGTAGAGTAATAATTTTTTCGGCAGATGCGGCAGTAATTGCCTCTGACTCAAACCTGCAGACACCACCATCGCAGCATTATATCAGCAACGTTGTCAAAGCCGTAAGGGATCAGGAAATCATTCTTTCCGATTTTCATAAAGATAATGGCGGCGCTTCCTACGACATAGACCTCACTGTGCCAATCATGTTTTTTGACGGTATAAATTATCGATGCATCGCCGTTGTGACGCTAGATATTGGTCCTGCCAAACGCCTCTACAAGATCATAACATCCTGGCCGACAACAAGCTTGACAGCCGAGACGCTACTGGTCAGGCGCGAAGGTGAATCCGTCCTTTTTCTCAATGATCCCCGATACTCAAGCAGAACCGGTAATCCACTCCTGCATTCACTGGCAAATAGTACCATGCCTGAGGTAAGAGCAGCTCTCGGAGAGGAAGGCAACTTCGAAGGTGTCGATTATCGACATGTCCCGGTTCTCAGTTCAATTCGAAACATCCCGGGTACCCGATGGGGAGTGGTTGCCAAAATTGATGTCAGTGAAGTTCTGTTGCCACTCAAAGAGAGCATTTTAGTGGTGTCATTTGTTGGTATCGTTTTAGTCGTCACCATGATAATGGGCTTATTTCTATGGGGGCTTCGCAGAAAAGCAGAATCACTCCGCAAGCTGGTTGAAGCACAAAAGGCAGCTGAATTAAAGCTACATGAGGCTCACTCGAAGTTGGAACTTCAAATTTATGAACGAACCCGTGACCTCTTAGAATCAAATGTGCTCCTACGTTCAGAAATTGCTGAACGAAAGCAGCTTGAGCAGCAGCTACTCAGCGCCAAACGGCTGGAAGCAATTGGACAGATTGCCGGTGGCGTTGCCCATGAGGTGCGTAATCCGCTTAATGCAATTCTCACCATAACAGAGGCTCTTTTCAAAGAAAAAGAGATTGAGGGCAATCCTGAATATGAACCATTTATTCACCATATTCGGACACAGGTGAATCGCCTGGTTAACTTGATGAATGACCTTCTGGACCTTGGGAGAACAATTCCGGTGGCCAACCTGCAGGCAATCCCTCTATACGCCGTGTGCAGAGAAACTCTGGATCTCTGGAAATCCACTGGCATGTCAAAAAACAAACAGATTCTTTTGAATTCAGATACAGAAATGTCCTCAACTTTGGTTTTCGCTGACGCGCTCAAACTTCAGCAGGTACTTTTCAACCTGTTTGAAAACGCCGGTTACCATTCCCCGGATAACAAACCAATTGTTGTACAGTTGACGCACAACAGTTCCACCCCGCCTGATAACGTGGCGGTTATACAGGTAATAGACCAGGGACCCGGCATAGCGGCGGACCGGCTGCCGCGTGTTTTTGATCCCTTTTATACTGACAGGAAGGGGGGCACCGGTCTCGGGTTAGCGCTTGTTAAACATTTTATCGAAAATATGAACGGAACGGTGAGGATGTGGAATAACAACCCACCACCTGGATGTACAGTAGAGATTCGCATCCCACTCTTCCAGGAGGAACTATAATGGAACAGAATGTCCTTTTGGTCGAAGATAATGCAGCCACCCGTTTTGGTTTTGTCCGCTACTTTTCAAAAGACGGCTATGATGTTTTTGAAGCATCTACTCTTGCCGAGGCTTCCATGGCATTGGCAACCCGTCACTTTGATATTATGGTACTTGATATAAATCTTCCGGACGGTAATGGCATTAATTTCATTGACACTGCACGGGCAAACGACCCCAATCTTCCCATTATTGTCGTGACCGGCGAAGGTGACATCCCCCTTGCTGTTGAAGCCATGAAGCGCGGTGCAGATAATTTTCTAACCAAACCGGTTGATAATGCTGCACTGTCAATATTTATGCGTAAAACGCTCGAAATTGGCATCATGAAACAACAGCAATCGGCTCGAAAGCGCCTTGAGAAAAAGGATGATTTTTTTATAGGTGTTTCAGGAGCCATGCTGGAAATACGTGACTTGGCTCTGGCTGCCGCAGCGAGCGATATTCCGGTACTCATAACGGGAGAAACCGGTACCGGTAAAGGAATGCTTGCCAAATGGATTCACCAAAAAGGGGCGCGCTCAGGGTATGAATGTGTAGAACTAAACTGTTCCAGCCTGCGCGGTGAAATGCTCTCTCGAGAAATATTTGGTAACGTAAGGGGCGCATTTACCTCAGCGGATCAGGATCGTAAAGGACTTCTTGATGTTGCCGACCGTGGCACACTGTTTCTCGACGAAATCGGTGATATGAGCATAGATGTGCAAGCTCAGTTTCTCAAAGTACTGGAGGATAAGAGCTATCGCAGACTTGGTGATATAAAGCTTTTGAAAAGTAATTTCCGCCTGATATGTGCGACGCATCGTAACTTGGATCTGCTGGTCAACTCGGAACAGTTTCGTCAGGATCTCATGTACAGGATCAACATGATGGCACTGTATCTTCCTCCACTGAGAGAGCGACGGGATGACCTGCCAGCTTTGGTTTCTCATATCATGCATTCTCTCGGATCATCTGGAGAGCTTCTTTCCGACGAAATCATGAAGATGCTGTATGACTATTCCTGGCCCGGCAACATCCGGGAGTTAAAGAATGTTCTCGAACGGGCACTCCTCTTAACACCATCCGGGGCACCAATACGACGGGTACATTTTGAAAACCTGACGCCTTCCCGAATTCCGTTCCTCTCGCAAAATCAGCGCACGGTTCAGGATGTTGAAGAAGCTCATATCAGAGTGGTTCTGGAGCAGATGGGGGGCAACATTGACAGGGCGGCTAAAAGCCTCAATATCTCACGAGCCACACTTTACCGCAGACTTAAACAACTCAATAATTGAATTCTGCCGTTGGATATTGGTGGTAGGCATCAAACAGCAGCAGTTTTTTATATTTTTACTTATTTCTGGTTAATAATGCTCCTGCCAATGAGCCTTTTTGATTCTTGTCTGATTTGTATAACTCGACTATAGTCGGTAAAAAATTATCGAGGGAGCTTTCATGTATTCACATCCACGCAGACTAATATTTGCATCCATGCTCTTGGTACTATCCTGGTCAACATCACTTTTTGCCGCTGCCATCATAATCACGCCTTCCGGTGACACATCATTTTCAGTGCAGGGATCAGCAATGGACGGTGTCGCAGGGATTCAGCTTGACATTTCATACGATTCGGCATCACTGGCAACCCCGTCAGTAACCCAGGGAGGGCTAATTTCCGGTGCCATGTTTGCGGCCAATACTTCACTCCCCGGCATGATCAAGATTGCAATAATCAGGACAAGTGCGTTTTCCGGGAGCGGACAAATTGCTGCAATTTCTTTTACAAACAGGCAGGGTACCGGAGGGGTCACATCGGCAAATGTAACTTTGATCAACAGTAGCGGAACGACAGTTCCCGGTTCCGTCTCTATCACTGGTGGTACAGTGAACAGCACATCCGACCAGTCGAGCACGCCTGCAGTATCGCAAGCTCAATCAACCCAAACCAGTCAGACTACGCAAACAAACCAGACAACTACAAACCAAACATCATCAACGATTCCGACAGTGATCGCTCCCGGAACGGTAACCCTGCCAGCTGACATGCAGCAACGTGCCGAGCAACACCCAACTCCGGCGGCTACCACCATCCCGGCGTCTACACCAGATGCGGCACCTGCACCAGTACAGGATAATGAACCAGAGAACCAACCTTCCGCTAAACCGATCATGGATGAAAAACCGGTAGAGACACCGCAATATATCGTTTACAAAGGCATTTTAGATCGTTTTAAGTTGTATAAAGGTGAGAAAAGCCTCTCCGCAATGGCAGCGCTCTTTGACAAGAAAATCGTTCAGAATATTCAGCAAGAACCAAACCTGCTGATCAGTAACGGCCATGACAAGGCAGTATTAACTATTGATATTCCCGCATCAATAGGTACTTCGCCTAATTTTGCCGTAAACGGTGGTACTCTGATATCTTTCAAACAGGATAAGAATCTGAAGGGGCGCTGGATGGTTGAAATTTTGCCGACTGCTGATGCCCTGAAAGTAGCTGTCACAATAGTCGTCGGCTCCGATGAATTCGAGTATCCTCTTACCGTAACACCACCACTAAAAACTGCTCTGGCGCTTGACGAACGTGGCTGGGAAAAGTTTCTCAAAGAAACCGGGACACCTGAAGTCCCGCTGCACGATTTTAACAATGACGGAATTCGTGACTATACGGATGAATATATGTTTGTTGCCAATTTCATTATCAGAAAATCAACAGCGACAAAGGCTGCTGACCCGGCACCCGCGGTGACGCCACCAAAACCGGATAAATAGACACGCTGTAGTCCGCGTAACAGAAAAGCCGTCCCCAACTGGGGCGGCTTTTCTGTTACTGAATATGACCCATGCAAATCATCCCGTCATTGAAATAACTTCTTCGTATGTTGTCACCCCTTCTAGCATCTTCTGTATAGCAATCTCACGCAATGAGACAAGCCCTTCCTGTCGTGCAGCAAATGCTACCTCTGCAAGTGCAACGACCCCGGTAACCATGCCCTTCAACCGGTCATTCATATCCATAACCTCAAAAAGGCCGCTCCGTCCTTTGTACCCGGTACCACGGCACTCTTTACACCCCTCTCCCTCCCACACAATGTACTGTTTATTTGGTAATTGGAGATAGGTACTCTCTTCTTGAGAGAGTGAACGGTCTGTTTTGCAGTGCGGACAGATTTTACGCACCAGTCGCTGGGCAACAATTCCAAGAACGGTAGCCGAGATAAGAAACGGGGGAACACCCAGGTCGAGTAAGCGGATGATAGTGGATGCAGAATCATTGGTGTGGAGCGTGGAGAGGACCAGATGACCGGTCAATGCAGCTTGAACCGCATTCTCCGCAGTTTCCCGATCGCGGATTTCACCGATCATAATGATATCGGGATCCTGGCGAAGAATATTACGTAAAATACTGTCAAAACTGACACCAATACCCTGCTGAACGCCAATCTGGTTGAATTCTTCCATCACCATTTCTATAGGATCTTCAACAGTAACAATATTTACTTCCGGTGAAGAAAGTGACCTCAGCGACGAGTACAGTGTTGTCGTTTTACCACTTCCGGTCGGACCAGTAACAAGTATTATCCCGTTAGGACGACGCAAAAAAGAGTTGTAGAGCGATAATTCACGCGGGTAAAAGCCCATACTGTCAAGTTCCTGCAGGAGAATGTCTGGGTCAAACACCCGTATGACGACCTTTTCACCGAATGCAACCGGAACAGTCGATACACGAAGTTCAACATCCTTGTTGTTAAAGTTGGTTTTGATTCGACCATCCTGAGGTCGCCGCTTTTCGGCCAGATCCATACGGGAAAGCAGCTTGATACGTGAAACGATAGGTGCGTGCAGAGGTTTCGGAATACTATGAATATTGTGCATGACACCATCTATTCGAAAACGGATCAGAGATGTTTCACGCTTCGGTTCAATGTGGATATCACTTGCATGCTGATCAAAAGCATAATTGAGAAGGAAATCGACCGCAGACACGACATGTTTATCGGTACCCTCAATATCATGGTGACCTTTAAGCTTGAAAAACTGTTCCAGGTTCCCTAATTCGACTGACGATGATGCTTCTTCTTCAGCCGCTGCAACTGATGCACGAAAACCGTAAAACTCGCGTAATATTTTAAGAATATCATTCTTTGAACTGAGTACCCGCCTGATCTCGAGTCGCCGGGCTGAAGCCAGTTCATGGACGATTGTTTCATTAAACGGGTCTGCTACGGCAACAGTTATGATTCCATTTTCTTCTTCCACGGCGACTATCAGGTTTTTGAGGGCAAACGGACGGGGAATATGGTCGGTGACCACGCGCAGATCAAGTTTAAGCGGATCAATTTTTAAGTACGGCAACCCTGTTGCGGACGCAAGAGATTCAGTAATCACGTCTTCAGTAAGCAGATGATTAGTAGATCCGTTGATTTCAAGGTTGAATGAAGCGAGGAGTTCAACTGGAGAAACAAGCTCGACGCCGATGCGGGTTCTACGGGTTGAACCGGAATGCAATGCCGAAGAAAGACGCGATTCCTGCATCTTTCCACGGCTCAGTACATCGCGAAACTGGTCGTATGACAACAGTCCGCAACGTTCCATGAGGTGAGCAAGATTTTCAAACGTGAGTCTCTTCGGTTCCAACATTATTCCCATCAATGACTATTCTTGCCTTTTTTTAAGGCATCGGCCTTCTTGGTTTCTATACGCTTGGCCACTTCCTCTACAACCTGCTCTGGCGTATAACCTGTCTTAGCGGCAATCTGTGCAACAGCAGCCTTTTCAGACCTCAGGGTTTCACGTATGTGACGATCACGGATTTCAGCTGCGGGAGGAATGAAATCCTGATACGCAGTGATCGTTGATAAGAAATTTCTATACAGTCTGAATCCCATCCAGATCAGCAGCAACAAGGGAACTATATCATCCAGCCAGTAGTCAAAACTGCGCAAACGCACCATTTCTCCGGCCATCAGGCCGGCAGATGCAATCAGAAAACCGAATGCATTACTTATGACGCGGAATTCAATATCACCCGGTATTTTAATCTCAACGGTCTTTGCCACGGCACGCCCTCATTAATCTAATTACACCACTACCGTACGCATCGGCAGAATCAACCGTTTCTACAGCTATTTCCGGCATCATATGACAAAAGAATACACTCGACCATGCAGTTACTGTCATAACATGTGTAATAGCAGCACGTACACCGCTCCACATGTGAAGATTGACCCGTGCCATCCTCTTTGATATAACGACGTAACAAAATTCAGAGGGGGTTGACATGAAAAAATCGTTATTACGTGGAGTGGTTGCAGCGGCACTTACTCTTGCAGTTTCACCAGCAATGGCATCTGACATACATTTTACAACAGGCATCGGCCAGGGGGAGTTCAAAAGTTTAAGTAAGGAAGCTGGTGCAGCACTTGGATACAGAAACCTGGCTCCTGCAGCCCCTCTTGGTATTACCGGATTTGATATTGGTGCCGAAGTCAGCGCAATTGACATTAACAAAAACAGTACGTATTGGAACGCTGCGTTTGGCAGTGACGCCCCTTCGTACCTGTATATTCCCAAACTGCGCGCTCGTAAAGGTCTGCCTTTCGGTATTGATGTGGGTGCAATGTATTCATACGTACCGAACAGCAACATAAAGTTATACGGCGCTGAATTGAGCAAATCCATCATTGACGGCAATGTTGCACTGCCTGCTGTTGGTGTCCGGGCTACCTATACAAAATTGGCAGGAGTAACCGATCTGGCGCTGCAGACGTATGGAATTGACGCGTCGGTCAGCAAAGGCATTCTGTTTCTGACTCCATACGCCGGAGCCGGCATGATGTGGGTCAGCAGTGAGGCCAAGGGGAATCTGAAAACATTGTCATCACTATCAAAAGAGACAAGCACCGTACCACGTGTTTTTGGCGGGCTAAGAATTTCTCCACTTCCATTAATTGGGGTAACACTCGAAGCAGAATACGCTGAACGGCCGATTTATTCATTGAGAGCTGCAATAAGTTTCTTCTGAATAACTTAGCCCTAAGTACCTTAATTTATACATTCATGCCGTTTGGGAGGTGCTTCTTGTAGTGAAGTTGATTATCCCCCACCAAAGGAGGGGGGTACATTCCAGTAATTGCGTCAGAACTCATTATACTGGTTGTATACCCAACAAATACGCACCCCAAATAAGGTATAGGCGTGAGTAAATGAGGCTACATAATATGGCCAGCAAACATGGAATTATATTTTAGTACCTATTTACAGCAAGTTAGAGCGTAGATATTTTTGGCATCATACGTGCTAAAAGTAACTCCAGATTCGCAAAATTACCTGGAGGTTTTACCAATGAAAAAAGTTCTTTCCTCAATCGTTGCCGCTCTCGTTGCTATGTCTTTCTCTGCTGTAGTATTTGCTGCTGATGCAGCTCCTGCTGCTGCCCCTGCTGCTGATGCAAAGCCAGCTGTAGAGAAAAAAGAAGTAAAGAAAGTAAAGAAAGCTAAAAAAGCAAAGAAAGCCAAAAAAGAAGAAGCTCCTAAAGCTGACGCAGCTGCTCCTGCTGCAAAGTAATCCGCTTTTCATAGTAACTAAAAAGGCTGCATCTTTGGATGCGGCCTTTTTTTATTTACATTTTTGCTATAGACGCAGTCGCTGCTTGATTATATGATCAGATCATATCTTTAGTGGGAGTCCGGTGTGCGCGTAATTACGGGATGCCGACGGCTTTTGAACTGGTTTCAAAATAACTTTCGAGAAGAGGGGGTAATCCAATGAAAAGATTAATGGTGTTATTGACATGCCTTGTTACGGTTAATTCTGCACTCTGCGAAAAGGTGTACGCCGAAGCATATGTTCATGATGGCTTTTTTCTCCGGTTAGCACCAGGTTTTGGCTGGAATACAACCTCTTCGGATTCAGGTGGTAATTCGCTTAAGATGACAGGTGCAAGCGGAATATTTAATTTTGCGATAGGTGGTGCCGTGGCTCAAGACCTTATACTGCATCTGGATGTTACCGGGGTGAATACACCAGACCCCAAAGTAACTTCCAATGGAAATCAACTTTCATCTAACGTTACATCTGCGTCTACAAGTCTTGCCGGGATAGGTGTAACGTATTATTTTCCCACAAATATCTATGCTACGGGGTCACTTGGCATAGCTGAATCAAAATACGAATCCAACGGAATAGAGTACAAAACAGATAAGGGGTTAGGTGCGAATGTAATGGTTGGAAAGGAATGGTGGGTTAGTGACGATTGGGGACTTGGAATAGCAGGACTGTTCCTATATACCAACTGTCCTGCCAAGTCGGTAGCCGGCGCCAGACCTGACGTAAAATCTACAACGATCGGTGTCCTTTTCTCAGCAACGTACAATTAATACGATTAGTAACGTGTGCCAGGAACACCCTCATTACCCCGCTTCCGGAGCGCCGACAGGAGCGGGGGTTTTTTTAAGAGATGCCGCACATCAATTCTCCATCTGCAACCTGCATAGCCGGTCCATAGCTCTGTAACCAAAACTGCGGTTTGTCGGTTTCTCCTTCTCGGTCAGTAAATATCAGGTGGCACCGTTCTCTTTGTCCATCTTGTACAGGCATATTTCAAAGAGGACCATAACAGATTTCCGCCCCCCCAACCGACATCAATATATTTACAATCTTTTATTGGCACCCATCTTGCTGTTTCTCTGAATTCCAACGGTATAACTCTGAAAACATTTAAAATAAGTCAAGATGATTGCTTATTTTTTACACATCACTGCCTAAAAAGGAGGCTGCACAGATGGAAATTTTTGGTAAAAATGTATTTAACCAGACAGTTATGAAAGAAAGGTTACCGAAAGCTGTATTTAAAAACCTGAAAAAAACCATAGACGAAGGTCTACCACTGGATCCCACAATCGCAGATGTTGTCGCTACGGCAATGAAAGAATGGGCAGTTGAAAGAGGTGCGACACACTTCACCCACTGGTTCCAGCCGATGACCGGCATTACTGCCGAAAAACATGACTCCTTCCTATCACCTAATGAGAACGGCGCTCTCATGGAGTTCTCCGGAAAAGAACTGATCAAAGGTGAACCGGATGCATCCTCATTTCCAAGCGGTGGCCTGCGGGCAACTTTTGAAGCCAGAGGCTACACTGCGTGGGACTGCACATCACCTGCGTTTCTGAGAGAGGAGGCAGATGTCATAACTCTCTGCATTCCTACCGCATTCTGCTCATACACCGGTGAAGCTCTGGACAAAAAAACCCCTCTGCTCCGCTCGATGGAAGCTCTTTCTACGCAGGCAGTGCGTGTACTTAAGCTGTTCGGAAATTCGAATGTTACCAGGGTTACCTCAACTGTCGGCGCTGAGCAGGAATACTTCCTTGTGGACAAGTCGTTTTTCCTGAAAAGACCCGATCTGATGATGGCCGGCAGAACACTTTTTGGCGCCATGTCCTCAAAAGGTCAGGAACTGGAAGACCACTATTTCGGCACTATCAAGGAAAGAGTGCTGTCGTATATGAAGGAAGTAAACGAAGAGCTGTGGAAACTCGGCGTTACCGCCAAAACCCAGCACAACGAAGTAGCACCCGGACAGTTTGAACTGGCCCCGATTTTTGAGAACACCAACATTGCCACTGATCACAACCAGATGGTTATGGATGTTCTTAAGCGCATCGCCCTCAGGCATGATATGGTCTGCCTGCTGCATGAAAAACCGTTTGCCGGTGTCAACGGTTCCGGAAAACACAACAACTGGTCAATGAGCTCAAATGATGGCCAGAATCTGCTTGAGCCGGGCCATACCCCTCATGAAAATGCCCAGTTCCTGACCTTCCTCATGGCAACAATCAAAGCCGTGGACACATACGCCGGACTCCTGCGCTGCTCCTGCGCTAACGCTGGCAATGACCACCGCTTGGGCGCCAACGAGGCACCTCCGGCAATTATTTCGATTTTCCTTGGCGAACAACTTGCCAATATCCTTGATCAGATCGTAGCTGGCGGTACAAAATCATCCTCCAAGAATGCTGATATGAAGATCGGTGTGACAACCCTGCCTGCACTCCCCAAGGATGCCACCGACAGAAACAGAACCTCGCCGTTCGCCTTTACCGGGAATAAGTTTGAGTTCAGGATGCTCGGCTCCTCTTTCTCCATCTCGGGGCCGAACATTATCATCAATACGATTATTGCCGAGGCCCTGAAGGGGTTTGCCGATAAGCTTGAAAAATCGAAAAATTTTGACGCGGACCTTGAAAAACTGCTGCAGGAAACCGCCAAGAAACACAAGCGTGTAGTCTTTAACGGCAACAACTACTCCGATGAGTGGGTTAAGGAAGCTAAAAAACGTGGCCTTTTGAATATTCCCAATACTCCTGATGCACTTAAAGAACTGGTGAGCAAAGAAGCGGTGGAGCTATTTGCTACTCACAAGGTTTTCACTGAAAAAGAACTACATGCACGTTATGAAATCGTTGTTGAACAATATGTGAAGACTCTGAATATAGAGGCTCTGACCATGATCGACATGGCCAATCACAGTATCATCCCTACCGCCATAGAGTACGCAACAGTAGTTGCATCGTCTATCAGCGCTGTTGCAGCAGTATCCGGCAAATTGAACGTCTCGACACAGAAGGAACTGCTGGAAGAGCTCTCCAACAAACTTGCTTCTATTAATGGTAACGTCAAAGCGCTGGAGAAAGCCCTTGAAAGCGCACTGAACATTACTGACATTGAAAAGCAGGCCGTTGCATTCAGGCAAAAGGTATTTACAAAAATGCTCGAACTGCGTGCAGATGGTGATGCGTTGGAAAGAATAATTGGTGCAAAGCAGTGGCCGCTACCGACCTATGGGGAGATGCTTTTTATCCTGTAATTCTGGATTATCAACATGTTTTTCTAAAAAAGGAGCCTCTCGTCAGAGGTTCCTTTTTTAGTTTTATCACGGGACTCTAAAAAAAATGATGCTTCAAAGGTGTTCCGATGGTAAGAGATACTGAGCTCTAAAGTTCAACCGACAAGAAACCTGTTTAAAAGGAGGCTCATGTATGAATATGAGAATTATCGTTATCGGCGCTAATGCCGCCGGGGCCAAGGCAGCCTCAAAGGCAAAAAGAATTAACCCCACTGCAGATGTAACTCTTATTGATCGGGGGAGTTTTATTTCATATGGAGCCTGCGGAATTCCGTACTTTGTTTCTGATACTGTGGCGGACATAAAGGAATTGATGAGCACACCGGTTGGTGTTGTTCGAGACGCTCAATTTTTTAAAAAAGTTAAAGGGGTGACGGTCAAGACCAATACCGAAGTGGTCAGTATTGACCGCGGTACAAAGGTTGTCCACCTCTCTGAGACAACTACATCCGTGAAAACATCTTTGGAATATGACCGATTGATTCTTGCAATGGGCAGTTCACCATTCATTCCCAATATAGGCAACATTGATCTGCCGAATATCCTGACCGTCAAATCAATAGAAGATGCTGAATTGCTTAAAAACTGTGCGATTTCTGGCGACTCGGCATGTATTGTCGGTGGCGGCTTGATTGGGCTGGAAACTGCAGAGGCTCTGCAGCAGAAGGGCATGCGGGTAACGGTTATCGAAATGCAGGAGCAGTTGTTACCGGGGGTCCTGGATCGAGAGATGGCTTTTCTCGTCAAAAAGCAGCTCAACCTGCAAGGTGTAAGGGTTATGACCGGCTGCAAAGTAACAGGATTTACTGGAAACACAGCTGTAGAAAAAGTATGTATAGGGGAGCAGGAACTGCCCGCAGATCTGGTAGTTCTTGCTCCAGGCGTTACCCCTAATGTTGAGTTGGCCCGTGCTGCCGGTATTGAAATCGGTATCACAGGAGCTATTGCGGTTGATACGCGGCAATGCACCAATGATCCGGATATCTTCGCCTGTGGTGATTGTTGCGAAACCACGCATCTGATTACCGGAAACAAAGTCCACATCCCTCTGGGGAGCACAGCTAATAAACAGGGACGTGTTGCGGGAATTAATGCTGCCGGTGGAGAAGCAACCTTTAGTGGCATTATTGGTACCAGCATTCTCCGGGTATTTGACATTAATGCGGGAAAAACCGGATTGACTGAAACTGAAGCTCTGGCTAATGGTTTTGAAATTGAAACCGTACTGTCTCCTGCCCATGATAAAGCACATTTTTTCCCGGGAGCAAAGCCAATAATCCTGAAATTGATAGCTGAAAAGTCATCCGGCAGACTCCTCGGACTGCAGGCTGTTGGTGAAGGTGCGGTGGACAAACGACTTGATGCGGCTGCGACAGCCATAACCTTTCATGCAACGGCAGAGCAATTGTCCCAGATCGACTTAGCCTATGCACCACCATATTCTGCGGCAATGGATAATCTCATCGTGGCGGCAGATATCCTGAAAAACAAACTGATCGGTCATGGCAGGGGAATTTCGCCTCACGAGGTGAAGCGTAAGTTTGATGACGATGACGACTTCGTCCTGCTTGACGTACGTTCTCCTGCTGAACATATGGAGATTGGAATTGAAGGGGCAAAGCTTATTCCACTGGGGATGCTGCGTGAAAAATTGGATGAGCTCCCGCGGGATAAGGAAATAATCGCTTTTTGTAAGGTCAGCCTGAGAGGCTACGAGGCACAGAAAATCCTTGATGCTGCCGGCTTTAAAAATACGAAGTTCATGGATGGAGGCATTCTTGCCTGGCCATATCTGCTCAGGGGGACCAATACCATGAATGAGCTGTTATGACAGCATTACCGTGAGTCGCCGGTTGAGACCGGTATGTGGACCTGATCGGCATAGCGCAAAGTGTGTAAATTTTACCCGTAAGATGATAGCATCACCACGAAAGTTTGCTTACAGGAGGTGAATCCTATGAAGACCCAAAGACATCATTGCAGAGTTGAGTGCGATTCACAATGTCTCCTTACGGGGCAGTCTGGTGTTACCTACCATGCATCACTGAGTGATATATCACTCAGTGGAGCGCTGGTCATGGTGGATGGTGGCACGAACTTTACGGTAGGGGATGCGTGTGACCTGGTATTTAGTGATAGTGCAGCAAAATTTCCGTTGAAGCGCACGGGTAAAATAGTACGGGTTGACTCTGATACCATTGGAGTCAGTTTTACCACATGAATATATCTACCGTTCATCCTTGCGGGTAGTTGGGTAATAATGCTATACACAGCCGATGTTCAGTTTATCGAAGGAATGGGAGGATACATCTGAATGGGAAAAGTGAGACAACATCCCAGAACCAATTGTGATTCTTGCGAATGTATTTTGATGGAACTTGATGGTAGCACCTATTCTGCCTTACTGGAGAACATCTCCCTTGGCGGCGCGTGGATCAAGATGAATGGCGGTGTCCCAAAGAGCATGCAGGTGGGTGACGTGTGTGACCTGCTCTGTAACAACCTGGATTTGTGCCCCTCAAAGTTGTCCTGCCGAGTTGTTCGACGTGACTCCGGGAACATGGGTGTCAGTTTTCTCACTGACAGGGATCAATAACCCCTTACAGGCTATCCATCCGGTTTATAAGCAGTATCTGCATAACAGATTGTTGACATCGGCTCAGCGCATACATGACAACCCACCAATCAGCAGCGTATTCCACAAATTTTGATATCAGTAATGACTCTGCAATTTGCCCATATGACCATCCATGTACCCACCAACTCTTTGAGTTTATCCGAAGGGAAATACACATAAACAGAATGACAACCTGACACGCTCAGTCGCAATAAATCATTATGAACAGCAACTTCAGTGAGATACATGCTTTCCACATTTTTTGTGGATAACCCTGTTGAAGCTGTGGATATGTTTCAAAAATGTCACATATAATTCGGTGCTTTATCGAAATGCATGGCGAATAGGCAGGCCACGTAACTAGTTGTAATCACGTGTCAATAGTTATTTTTTGGTCCCTTAAAAAATATTTCAAACCGTTCATATTTCCAAAGTCTAAAATATAGGCACTCAGGAAAATCAAAAGAGAAAAACGGCACCATTTCACAGGTACATACGCGTTACCTGCATCACAGGACCTATGAAATTTTATTTCAGTATGTGACTTGCCAACACCTTATGCACCTCATAGACGCTCAAATCCTTATTGAATTTTTTTTCAAGTGGAATTGTGTCACTACCTATCCATAATTTCAATTCAGCATTCAGATCAAAACTTTCTCCCGTCTGTATACTGAATTTAGTAATGTTTGCGTACGGTATTGAAAGGTATTCAAGCTGTCGACCGGAAATACCCTGAATCTCGACAAGGATCAACCGTTTGTTTGTGAACAGGAATGTATCCCGGAAAACAATGAAACCTGTCTCAATAATCTCGCCATCTACCAGCAACTGTCCGAATTCCGTGTGAAACTTCTTGGTTTCATTCGTACCCGTGCTTTTCGTCGTTCCCGTAAAGATTCCCACAACTCCCTCCTGCACCAGTGTGAATATTTTTGATCCCTATGGTTCATTTTTTTGAAACGAACGTCAAGGCAATAAAAATCATCGTCGCACTATAATAATACTGCATTGACGTCTCAGCCATTAGGATGATACTTTCGCCAGTCGATTCGAGGTTGACTGGTAACATGAACAGTAATAGTAAAAATTACTCCGGGGGTTTCAAGTGAAAAAATATCTGAATGTGCTTACCGTGTTGTTTTTGATGGTTCTTGTACCGACGTCATTGATCTTTGCAGCTGAGCCGTCTCATAAAGTTCTCATCGGAATATCCAAAATAGTTGCCCACCCAGCTCTGGATTCCGTTGAAAAAGGGATTCAGGACGAGTTGGCTGCTGCCAAAATAAACGCAACGTTTGACCTGCAAAACGCTAACGGAGATATCGGTACAGCTGCATCTATCGCCAATAAGTTTCAGTCCGAAAAGGTGACACTGGCGGTCGGAATTGCCACACCAACCTCCCAGTCACTTGTCAACTCCCTTAAAGGTATCCCGATTGTATTTTCTGCAGTTACAGACCCGGTCAAAGCCGGCCTTGTCACCTCACTGAAAGGCTCTAAAAAGCCGGTGACCGGCGTATCAGACATGACCCCGGTCAAACAGCAGATTGAACTGCTGCTCAAGATGAAGAAGGTAAAACGCCTTGGACACATCTATACCAGCTCTGAGGAAAATGCCGTAGTATTGGCAGGTGTTGTCAAGCAGGCCTGCAAGGAGTTGGGGATTGAATATGTTGAGACAACCGTTTCCAAGTCAGCCGAAGTAAAGCAGGCGGTTCAGGCCATAATCAGACGGGTCGATGCGCTCTATATCAGCACGGACAACACCGTCGTCTCCGCCTTGAGTTCAATAGCAGACGTAGCCAACAAAAACAAAGTACCAATCATGTCTGCCGACCCGAGTTCAGCAGAGAAATATCCGGTTCTTGCTGCCTGGGGCTTTGACTATTACAAAATCGGCAGGGCAACAGGCGCCCAGATTGTGGAAATTTTGAACGGCAGGAAACCGGAACAGATGCCGACGCGCTTTATGACAAAAACATCGGATGTTGACCTGCTGATCAACCTTGATGTCGCCAGAAAACTGGGTATCAAGATTTCGCCGGCAATTGTAAAAAGCGCCAACAAAGTTATCGAGAACGGCAAACTGATCAAAAAATAGTTATCTATAGTACCCGGCAGCCTGTCTGGTTGCCGGGTATTTTTACGCCTACAAATAAGGATATAACGGTTTTGTTATGATTGAAGCAATTCTAGTTGAAGGTTTGATCTATGGAATAATGGTTCTGGGGGTATTCATCACCTTCAGGGTGCTTGATTTCCCCGACTTGACGGTAGACGGTACATTCCCGTTGGGGGCTGCACTTATGGTCCAGGGGATCATGCTCGGTATGAATGGCTGGGTAGCGCTGCTGATCGCGTTTATCGGCGGAATCTTGGCCGGTGTCGTCACCGCGCTGATTCACAATCACTTGAAAGTACCGAATCTTCTCGCCGGCATATTAACAATGACCATGCTCTACTCTATCAATATCCGCATCCTCGGTAACCGTGCCAATGTCCCGGTACTTGATGAGGAAACGCTCCTGTCTGATATATCCGGCCGCCTCTCGGGGATTGTCCCGGATGAATATATCCTGCTGATATTTTTTGTCGTTGTGGCCCTCATCATCAAGCTGCTGGTTGATCAGTTTTTCCGCACAGATCTGGGCATGACCATTGGTGCAATGGGAAATAATGAGCAGATGATTATTTCACAGGGTATCAACCCGAAAACACTGAAAACCATTGGCCTTGGTCTATCGAACGGATTGGTTGCGGTATCGGGTGCCTTTGCGGCGCAGTACCTCGGCTTTGCCGATGTCGGGCTCGGCCAGGGGATTATCATTTCAGGACTGGCCTCGGTGATGATCGGTGAATTTCTGATTATGAAAAGCAACCGTATCGGAGTTCTGACATTCTGCGCTCTGGCCGGTTCCATCCTTTTTCACAGCGTCATGTATGTCGGACGCTACTACGGCTATGTCATCAAGATGACGCCTAATGACCTCAGTTTGATAAAAGGACTGCTGATTATTGTTCTGCTTGTTCTGACCCAGGCCAGAAAGTTCAACTTGGCATCCTTCAAGGCAATGGTGCAAAAATGATTGCGATCAAAAATGTTTCAGTTATTTTCAACCAGGGTACAGTTAATGAAAATCAGGCGCTGCGCGATATCAACCTGAATGTCAGGGAAGGCGATTTCATCACCATCATCGGCAGTAACGGAGCCGGTAAATCAACACTGTTCAACCTGATCGCCGGGACAATATCACCGGCGGTAGGCTCTATCCACGCTTCCGGTCGCAACATCACCCACGAACCGGAATACAGGCGGGCGCAATATATCGGTAGAATTTTTCAGAATCCGCTGCTTGGAACCGCTTCCAACATGAGCCTGGAAGACAATATGATGATAACCTACCGCAAAGGTTTTAAGTGGCTCAGGCGAAGTCTGAATAACAAAATGAGGGAATATTTCCGCTCTGAACTGATCCAGTTGAAGATGGGACTGGAGCACCGTATGAAAGAAAACCTGGTTATGTTTTCAGGTGGTCAGCGTCAGGCTCTGACCTTGTTGATGATGGTACTATCAAAACCTTCCCTTATTATGCTTGACGAGCATACCGCCGCACTTGACCCGAAAAATGCCGAGATCGTCCTGGAACTGACGGACAGGTTTATAAAAGAGTTCAAACTGACATCAATGATGATCACCCACAACATGAACCACGCTATTGAATACGGCAACCGCCTGCTGATGATGGATCAGGGCGAGATCATTTTTGATGTATCAGGGGATGACAAGAATGCGTTGACCGTAGAAAAACTGATCGAAAAGTTTCATGAACTGCGTCACCGAGGCTTTGGGAATGACCGGGCACTGCTTTCAGAGTAATGACGACAATCAACATTTCAATCTCACAGCTTTCACAACTTGACTGGTCAGACCTTTTCTGAAATACTCCGTCCGCCTCACTACATACCGTTAATCAGGAGATGAACACCATGAAAAAACTGCTGCTGTTAGTGTTGTGTCTGGTTCTTTCACTGTTTGCCATGAACGCCGCCGCCGGAGATGGTTCCTGGAACAGAGTAAAAAAAGAGGGAAAACTCGTTATCGGTCTTGATGACTCTTTTCCGCCAATGGGGTACCGTCAGGCAGATGGCAAACTGGTTGGTTTTGATGTCGATGCTGCTGAAGAAGTCGGCAGGCGACTCGGTATTAAAATCGACTGGCAGCCAACCGCATGGGACGGTGTTATTCACTCTTTGGATGCAAAAAAGTTTGACTGCATCTGGAATGGTATGACTATTACCGATGAACGCGCCAAGCAGGTAGCATTCAGTAAGCCCTACATCATGGATGGCCAGATCGCGATCGTCAATTTCAAGGACAAGCGTTTCAAAGGGCTCAAGGATCTTAAAAGTTTTAAAGCCGGCACCCAGAAAGGTTCCTCCGGAATAGAAGCGGTCAAGAAACTTGCCACTGCACCGACAGAGCTGAAAGAATATGAAGATTATCCGAAAGCATTGCTTGATCTTGAGGCTGCCCGTATCGACGTCGTTATCGTAGACAACGTCACCGGGCGTGACATGATCGCCAAGCGCCCCGGCAAGTTCAAAATAATTCCCGGCATGATCAGCAAAGAACCATTTGGAGTGGCGTTCCGCAAAGACGATACCGACCTGCGTACAAAAGTGCAGCAGACATTGGACAAAATGGTTAAGGATGGCGCAATGGCTAAAATTTCACGCAAATGGTTTGCAGAAGATTTAACCAATCCAAAGAAATTTTAAACGGTGAAGGCTTCAATGAAATATATCTGCAGCAGGGCCTTCGTGGCCCTGTTTTTTTTGTGGTTCCTGGCGGGTAACTGCCTCGGGGGAACCGAATATGATCTGCTCTTCCGCCAGTCAAGCGATTTAATGGCCCAGGGGGATCTCGACGGTGCTGTGGCGCTGCTCAACCAGATTCCTCCGCCAACAGCCGGCGAAGAGGCAGGCGCATTTGTCACAAGCCGTATGCAGATCGGACGCATTTATGCATCCCAGGATGCACCTGACAAAGCCATGGCTGCCTGTAAGGAAGTACTGAAGCTTTTCCCCGACAACAGTGAAGCGCGCAATTTTGCCGCTGCGCTGGATAACCAGCTCAAACCTGCCTGGCATACGGTTCTGTCTGACACGTTGCGTTTCCTGCCGGTCCTGGGCAAGGGTGCGCTCATGACACTGCTGCTGGTATTCTGCACCATGCTGGTGTCGCCCTTGGGGGGACTACTGATAGCACTGGGACGCATCAGCAATCTGAAGCCGGTCTCCGGATTATGCTGGTTCATTATCTGGTTCTTCCGCGGCACGCCACTGCTCCTGCAACTGTTTTTTATCTATTATGGACTCCCGTCACTCGGCATCACGCTGTCGCCGCTGGTATCGGCAGTAATCGGACTTGGACTCAACTACTCGGCATATCTGGGTGAAATAATCCGGGGGGCAATCCAAAGCATTGACTACGGCCAGATGGAGGCTGCCAAAGCCATCGGCATGAGCTACAGCCAGGCAATGCGGAGAATTATCATTCCTCAGACGTACAAGCGACTGATGCCGCCGGTCGGAAATGAATTTATCGCTCTCATCAAGGATACCGCGCTGGTCTCTACCATTGCCATGGTTGAACTGATGCGAGCTGCAGATCAGATGTTTAATACCTATTTCAATGTCACTGCACTGGTGCTGGCAGCAGCAATTTATCTGGTATTGACGTCCATCTTCACCTTCATCTTCGAAAAAATCGAATATCGGGCAGGAATCTATGAACATCGCTAGACAGCCGCTCCTGCAGCTCGAAAATATCACCAAACGCTTTAAAAACCTGACCGCGGTCAACAGCATCAATCTTGAGGTTGCTGAAAGTGAAAAGCTTGTGATCATCGGCCCGTCAGGTTCGGGTAAGTCCACCCTGCTCCGTTCGATCAATATGCTTGAAATGATAGAAGAAGGAACCATCCGTTTTGAAGGGCGTGAAGTCGGGTATACCCTGCGCAACGGCGTACGAAACCCTGATCGACCGCAGGCAATCTGCGCCCTGCGAGCCGAAATCGGCATGGTTTTCCAGCATTTCCACCTCTTTCCGCACATGACCGTACTGGGCAATGTTATGGAAGGCCCACTGACCGTGCAGGGGAAACCTGCCGGGGAAGCCCGTTCCATTGCAATCGACATGCTTGCCAAGGTGGGTCTATCTGACAAACATGATGTGTTCCCCGCAACACTATCCGGCGGTCAGAAACAGCGGGTTGCCATTGCCCGCGCCCTGGCCATGCGGCCCAAGCTTATGCTGTTTGATGAGCCGACCTCGGCCCTTGATCCGGAACTGGTCGGTGAAGTATTTGATGCCATCCACACTCTTGCCGATGAAGGCATGACCATGATCATCGTCACGCATCACATGGGCTTCGCGCGGGAATTGGCGGACCGTGTCATCTTTATGGAGTCAGGTAATTTTCTTGCGCAGGGAACGCCGGAGGAACTCTTCGGCACAGCGCAGAACAATGATCGAATCAGGGGATTTCTCAACCGTCTTTTGTAACAGATTCAAATCAGATACAGATCAGATACGGCATTTTCAAATCAGGGGTACGGATTATCCGTTTTTGATTCTTGAGTCGCTACAGATGCAGGAATCGGTGTACGGTTCTTTACGGCAAACACCTCAATCCCTGCTTTTGTTTCCAACGGGCAGACGTTCTCACAAATTCCGCAGCCGTTACAGATATCCTCAACCAGATACGGCTCCTTGACCGTTGTCAGGAGACCATCGAGTCCCACCACCCTGGTTTCCCGGGAGCGTATTGCCTTATCCGGAATCGGGCAGTGCTCTTCGCAGACGATGCAATCAATCTTGCGGGCAAAGGGCAGACAGTGATTCTTGTTAAATACCGCCTTCCCGATCACTTCACGTCGTTTTTCCGCAACCGGCAGATTCGGGATTGCTCCGGTCGGGCAGACCTGGCCGCAGAGGGTGCAGTTGTACTCGCAATATCCCAGACGG
This sequence comes from Desulfuromonadaceae bacterium, assembly GCA_028688955.1. Lineage (GTDB taxonomy): Bacteria > Desulfobacterota > Desulfuromonadia > Geobacterales > Pseudopelobacteraceae > JACRCG01. The sequence goes on along the minus strand of JAQTXD010000005.1, from coordinate 21,323 downwards.
GGAATTACCACCGGAGTGTAGACACCTTCAAGTCCGGCCTGATATGTTGCGGGGTACAGTGCATTCTTCAGGCAGACTTTCATACACTCACCACAGCGAACACATTTCTTCAGAAAGTCGCTTTCACTCCGGACGCCCGGCGGGCGCAGCATCCGCGACTCCCGGTCAGGGGAACGGAAACGTGCAGGCACCGCAAGCATCAGTCCCCCCGCAATACCGCCCAGCACCAGCCGCCGCTGAGGCACCAACGGGCCAACAGCCAGAGGTGGCAGTGACAACCGAAATGCAACCCTGTCATGAGGGCACCCCTGCTGGCACTCCATACAGAGAACACAGTCTTCCTTGTGCAGCTCTCCCTCGTCACAGCTTGTCGGGCATAACTCCCGACATTTGCCACAATCGCTGCACACATGTCCTGGCACCCGTTTAAAGAGCGAAAAACGCCCCAGCAAACCCAGCAACGTACCGAGTGGGCAGAGGTTGCGGCACCAGTTGCGCGTCTCATACCGTTCTAAAACGATAATACCAATGAACATTAGCGTCGAAAGGAACGCCAGCGGATAGATGGTATCCCGGAATGGCAGAAGGGTGTCACGAATCAGGTGATATGCAGGTGCCACATTATCACGTCGTTCGCCGAACAGCCGATACAACCCCACCCACCCTTCTTTGGCAGCATAACCTACGAGCGGATAGAGTAAAAATGTCATTGCTCGCAACACAAGTGCGATCGGATCAAGTAACCCACTTATATTGAGATTGAAGAATGATGACGACAACAGCGGCAGCAGCAGCCAGTATTTGGCGGAACCCTTGAGTAATCTGAGTGGTGCGGTTTTACGGATTTTTGGCGAAATAAGATCAAGGAGTGCACCCAGCGGACAGATCCAGCCACAGAAAAAACGTCCCAGCAGCAGGGTTGCCACGACCATCAGCACAGCCGGCAGGAGCAGCCAGGACCACGATTTGGCAGCAAGCAGATAGCTTATCAACACAAGCGGGTCGGCCCTGAAAAAGGCATTAACCGCGGCATTTATTTCATCATGTCCACGGTATTCCGTCTGAACAAACAGGAAGAAAAACAGGGTCAGAAAGAGCAATTGGCTGATGCGTGCCGGGGTAAACTTCACGCTGTTACACCTTCATAACTTTGATCTTGTCAAGATTCATCTCTCCGAGACCGCGCCTGTAGGCAGCTACTGTTACCGGGATATCGTCTGGTTTCATACCGAACAGCGTGGTGGCAAACGCATCGGCAGCAACGGTATCGATTGAGGCGATCACCTTGTTCAGCACTTTTACATCGGCTCTATTGCCACCCTGCGGACCGTGTGCAGTGAGGATGCGGGTTGCATCAATGATCGTCAAATGACTATTAAAATGGGCATTTACATCCGCCAGGGCAACGTCAAGATTGCGGTGGATGTAGCCACGATTGCCACCCATAATTCCCATGACATTCTTCAGCCCGAGCGTTAATTTTGAAAGACCATGGTGTTTGGCTACAGGCACGTTGATATAGACATTCGCTGAAAGCGCTTCATCATACAGTTCCCATTCTTTCAGGAACGTACCGTTCAATGCAACTTTACGGAAACGCTCCGCTTCAATCTGCTTGCACTCAACCCCTTTAATCCCTTTCAGAGCACCCTCAATGCCACTGTTGACATAGCAGCGACGCGAATCATTGCAGGTGTGGTCAAACACTTTAACCTTTCTGGCCCCCGCTGCCAGACACTCTTCCACTACCGCACGCACTACAAGTGGATGAGTATTGGCGGCAAGGTCACTTGAGCGGTCCCACCCCATGTTGGGCTTGACGACTACTATGTCACCCGGTTTGACAAACCGCTTCATCCCTCCCAGAGCATTAATGGCTCTGCGGGTAATCGCCGGATAATCGCTCCCCTCCGCCACTGCAACCAGAGACCGCTCCCGCGCGGCAAGAGCATCTGAGATGATGGCCGGCGCAAGTAAAAGTGCTGTTCCGGTGGTTTTTATGAATGTCCGTCTATCCATGGGAGCCTCCTGAAAAATTACGTGAGCATACCTCTGCTCGATTATCGCTTCGGCATCGGAATTCCGAATTTTTTTCTGATTTCGTGGGCACAGCCATAACTCCGTACAACATAATCCGCTGTTTCGCAAATCACCGCGCACTCCTCGGCGACGGCACGCCGAAGATCACCCGTACCTTCGGTTTTGAGCTTTTCAACTTCCTCTGCAGCTCTTGCATGGCTGAATTCAAGCCGCTGAATCTCCGCCAGCAGACTTTCGATAATATGATAATTGGATGTGGTCGAGCTCTTGGGGGTGGTTTTATCAGCGGTGAGCCACTGCGTGGCAAGTGTCACAATGTCACTCATTGGAGCCTCTGTTATCTGATGGTACGTATAAGGAAAAACATATTACGTCGTTGACCAGATGCCGATTCCCATTTCGAGCGGGATATCTTTTTTACCAGCAAAAAAGTTCTTCAACTGCAGTTTGTCGTCGCTCAACTGAATGCCGACTTCAACACCATGAAAAACATCTGACGAACTGCTGCCGTTCGAGAGCATCAACACGGATGTATTCAGCTGGCGCAAGGTACGATAAAATTCCGTAATGTTCTTGATATTATCCGGAAAGAACTCTTCAATAGGGTCAAGGACAACAAGCTTGACTTTGTAATATTCGCAGAATTTCACGAGGTGGGTAAGTGTTTTGGTATAACTGCCGGTAACATCCACGAGGTGCGATTGTGTCCCGTAACAATCATCGCACATCGAGATACAGGTCAGATTGTCACCATTCTGCCGCAGCTTATAATCGAGCTCAGGCTCCGATTTCAGCCATTCACGGCAGAGCCGTTTGAAGCGACGGCAATTATCATCATCAGTATCCTGGGCACTCAGGTAGATGACATGCCCCTGCTGGCACGGGTATTTTCCGAGAAACGGCAGTCCCAACGCAACAGACATGGCCGCCTGCATCGCCAGCGTTGACTTTCCGTAAATTCCGTTTGTTTTCAAGCACACCAGCGATTTCGCCGGCACTATTTCCGATATGGTATATTCCTCAGGCTTCGGTGCAATAACTTCCCGTGTGGTCCACTCCTTGATGCCGATATGCATGGCAAAGGGATTATCTTCCATCATTTTAAGTGCCATCGTGGTCTCCTTACAATCAAGGCCGCCATTTACTGTACCGATTTACCCCAGTTTCAACTCATCAAGCGATAACCGGTAGCCGGGCAGAAGTTTTTCAAGGAAGTATGTTACCTCAGGCAGCGTACTTGCGGAGAGATGTTCGAAGTGCTCTGTTTCCGCCCGCCGAAACTCACGGTTTCCGCTTTTTCCCTCTTCGATACATTTCGTCAACGCGGCAATCTTGTCTGCAGCTTTCACCAGGTGAACATACTCTTCCTGGTCTTCGAAAAAAAACAGCGGCTCATATTCTTTTGCCAATTCCGGCGGCAGCATTGCCAACAGCTTCCTCCGGGCGGTATCTTCCAACTCATGAAACGATCGTTTAAAATCCGGATTAAAATGCTTGACAGGTGTCGGCATGTCTCCGGTGAATATTTCACTGGCGTCATGAAATATCCCGTACAGCGCCGCTCGAGACGGATCAATTGTGCCATTGAAATAGGTATTACGAATCATCGCCAGAGCATGGGCAATGACCGCAACATCAAGACTGTGTTCCTGTATATTTTCCGGGACGGTGCTGCGCATCAGTCCCCAGCGACTGATGTAGCGCATACGCGAGAGAAAGGCAAAAAAATCATATTGATCGGTGGTTACAGCTTCGTTCATTTCATACTCTTTCGTATGGCTCAAAGAGCCGTTTGTATTCATCCAGTGCAAACCGGTCGGTCATTCCGGCAATGTAGTCGCACACTACCCGCTGAAGGCCAAAGCGTTCCAGACGCGACTGGTATTTGGGCGGCAGCAGGTTCGGGTAGCGCAGGTAGGTTTCAAATAGCCGGGTAATAAATATTTCCGCTTTCACCCGCATTTTATCAACCTTGTGGTGACGGTACAGATTCTGGAACAGGAAACGCTTGAGGTCCAGATTACGCGCAGTCAACTCTTCATTGAAATGAACAACGACACGATTCACCCGTCGCAGGTCATGAAGAGAGGATATCCCCAGTTTATCAAGATTTGCTGAAGTGGTAGTACAGACATCACTGATCAACAGCCCGATCAAAGCACTGATCGTCTGATATACAAGCCGTTTATTATCAATGGCCGGATATCTCTGTCTCACTGCGGCGCAGACTTCATGCCACAGATCAACCTCTTCCAGCATATCCAGCGTTATATAACCGGATTTAAGGCCGTCATCAATATCATGGTTATTGTACGCAATTTCATCTGCATAATTAATGATCTGTCCTTCGATGGAAGGTACTGTCCCCGGCAGAAACTCACTCATGACTTCGCTGGCTGCATCATAGGGTGTCGAGTGTTTGATAATTCCTTCACGGACCTCCCAGGTCAGGTTCAGACCGTTGAAACCGGGGTAGCGTTCTTCCAGTTCATCCACGACACGGAACGACTGCATGTTGTGTTCAAACCCGCCAAATCCCTGCATCAGCCGGTTAAGAACCTCCTCTCCGGTGTGACCGAACGGGGTGTGACCCAAATCATGGGAGAGCGCCAGGGCCTCCGTCAACTCCTCATTCAAATGCAATTTCCGGGCAATAGCCCTGCCGATCTGGGCAACCTCGAGAGAGTGGGTCAGCCTGGTGCGATAATAGTCGCCCTCATGATTGACAAAGACCTGCGTCTTATACTCCAGCCGCCTGAACGCAGCACAATGAATGATACGATCACGGTCGCGCTCAAAGGCAGGCCGGTTGTCCCGATGTTCTTCTCTATGTTTACGACCGCGAGACGCAACGCTCGTGCAGGCATATTTTGCAAGATCGTTCCGTTCAGTAGATTCATTCATCGGCATTCCCCAGGGATCAGATGTGATGTGAGGTGGTATTATTTTTGATACGGAGAGTGGTTCTTCGAATGTCTTTTTGAGCCGCTCTTTTTCCCGGTAACCCCTGCGATTGCAAACACATCGGCTAATTGCATCTTCCAGACTCCTTCCTGGTGAGTGAGTTTAAACTCACGAGTTACCGACTCTGCAGCGCTGGGTGTGCCTTCGAGCCCAACTTTGGCATACACCGTGGCTTCAGTACGCTTTTCATTCAATATTTTGAAATTCTCCATTTTCTGCCAACAGCAGGCGGGGCGAGTCGTTGATTCGCGCATTTTTTTCACAAACACCTCGCGAGACGTTTTGCCTCGATGTGCCAACTGATCAAATAACTGTTCATACCGACCATCCCGCCAGGTATCGAGCGTATCCGACATGCCTTTTTCAAGCGGTGATTCCGGCTCTGAGGCATGTCCTGACCCCGAGCCAATCAATAAAGCAACCAGAGCAACTGCAGTACTAATACATGACCTGATTTTCATCGTCACCCCCCAAAAAGTGTGAGTATCGTAGAGGAAATACCGTCTGCACGCAATGTCAAAAAATGAAGATACATTACTTTTTGCAATTAACCACGTATCCCAGGTGCAAATTCAGCACTACGTCACGGCTATGGAGGCCGTTACGACTAAAGCCTGCAACCCGTTATGCCGAGGTGTTGAAGTCACACTGGTATTTCTCCTCCTTCGCAACGGAAATGCGTTGACAGCCTTCCGGCTAACGGTGTAAGCACACATACGTAATTCACCGCCGGGAGCAGCTATCTATTTGTTTTCTACAGTCGTCAAAAGAATGCTCATACTCGGCGTTCCCGCTTCAATCCTCATAGCGACCTGGTTACTGATCCCCCAGATAGCCCTTCTTACGCCGGAGAGACGGGAACTTGTTGTACTGTCCCCCTACGTTATTACCGTAGTGGGGATGTTCCTTTCCATCCACTTTCACCGTGGTCGCCCATTCATGGCACTGATGCTGCTGATCCTCTTTTACTGGGGATCCCGCAGCGCACTTGTCGGGAAGTCTCTTGAACTCAGTCTCAATGAAATTTATCAGGTATGTGTACTTTTGATCCCGGTAAACATCACCCTCATTGCCATAATGCGCGAACGGGGGGTATTCTCAACCGTCGGTCGCTTGCGCTTCATGTTCCTCGGCGTGCAGGGGATAGTTGCCTTTTGGCTGTTCCGATACAATTTCATTGAAATCCTGCCATACATCGTACGAAATTACAGTCACCTGAACATCTTTGGCGATATGCTTGTCCCGGAGTCTGCTCTGGTGGTCGGAGCGGCCTGTTTTATCCTGGTAGCATATGTGGCAGTTCGTCGTCAGGCGCCCGTAGACAGCGGCCTGCTCGGAGTGCTGGCAGCATTTTTCATCGCCAGCAATTGGCTGACCAATCGCGATATCCACTCCGCATTCTGCGCCTCTGGGGCAGTTATAATGACCCTGAGTATCCTGCGTGACTCTTACAATATGGCGTTCCGTGATGATCTGACCGGTCTCCACTCGCGCCGCTCCCTGAATGAGAGTCTGAGCGGGCTTGGGAGATGTTATTCCATTGCCATGCTGGACGTCGACCATTTCAAAAAGTTTAATGACACCTACGGTCATGATGTCGGCGACCAGGTATTGAAGATGGTGGCGCGGAAAATTATGGGGGTCGGTGGGGGCGGCAGGGCGTTCCGGTATGGCGGTGAGGAGTTTACGATTCTTTTCTCAGGAAGTCGGGTTAGCGAGGCGGGTCCCCATCTTGAGACGTTGCGCCGGACAATTGCCGACTATCAACTTGCCCTGCGTGACAGTGAACGCCCCAAAGACCATCGACAAGGGAGTGAACAGCGCGGCAGACGACGGAAGCCCGCATACGCATCGGTGACGATAAGTATCGGTGTGGCAGAGCGCACCGAATCGCTGGCATCGCCCGAAGCCGTTATGAAAGCCGCTGACAAGGCACTCTACAAAGCAAAAAGCAGGGGAAGGAATCAGGTCGCCGTATAAAAAAAAGGGCGACCTTCCGGCCGCCCTGACTATCATTCTCTGTTATCTGGTGGAGTTATTGTTGAAGGTAGATGTCACCAAGATCTGTTGTCTGCCCCTGTATAACGCCTTGCACAGCAGACGAATAGGTACGGAATCCCTGCGAAGTGATAAATGTCTTGTATGAGACTGTCTGCGAACTTGCCGGAACAAACGCAGCAAATGGCGCCTGCCACGCTCCGCTCGTATAGTTGGAGAAGATTCTCCCGGCTGCGATTGGATCTACATCGTTGATTGTTCCACGACGTTTAACGGAAACAGTCGCGCTGGACCAGTCAGTGGATGTGGACAAAACGGTTCCAGAGATAGAACCATATTGAGTGAGTACGTTTGCCATCTGGACCAGCCGGATTCCGGTCGGCTTCAGATTATAATCTCCGTTACCACGGGCAACGATGGCGGTGTTAGGATCAAAATCAATCATCACCGCATTTATGACTCCCTGCTTGATCGCAATCGGGCCAAGTACTTTCAGGCCGGACTGCTGGGCACTGGGAGTAGTCAGAGGGATTTTGGCCGTTGTATTTTTCATCACAACATAGTTCAACGGAGTTTGACCCTGGCCATTCGGGTTCGGCTCAAGGATCAGACGAACCTGACTGTAACTCCCGGCCGGAAGAACGATTTCACCAAGAGCCTGCTGTACGAACTGCAGCGTCATGACATCTATGACCTGGGGAGTAGAAAAGTGAGCGACCACGGGAAGGGCCGGATCATCATCAGCTGAATTTTCTTTGCCGATCGGCACTACCCGCACCTCACGGATACTGATAACAACTTTTTCAAAGTCATCGGTGGCTTTGTCTGTGATAGAGAGTTTCAGTGTTCCAGTAGTTGGCGTATTACTGCTCCCGCTCCCGCCGCATCCCTGAAGCTGAAGCAGTGCAACCAATCCAAACGCCAGTAGCGCCGATAATTTCGTGGTGGATAGTAATCTTCGTACCATTTGATGCTCTCCTTTTTTTGAGGTTTGAAATAAAAAAGCCGGGTTGCCGAAATAATGTGATATTTCGGCAACCCGGCTGTCTCGTTGAGACCCTATGGGCTTTCCGCCCCACCCTCACGGATGGTTTAGTATTTTCGTATACCTGCTATTTGACAGTATGGAACCTATACTAACCGGGTTCCGAAGTCAATAGAAATGGCTGTACCGTATTCTATATGGTAGTATTGCCCGGCACGATTAAAGGCTTACCTGGAGCATGACATGGCAACAGATCAAAACAGTAATGATCCTCTGCATGGTATAACCTTGAAGACAATCCTTTCCGAACTGGTTGGCCGGTATGGCTGGGAGGAAATGGCACAGACCATCAACATTCGCTGTTTCACCCATGACCCGAGCATTACGTCCAGCCTGAAATTTCTGCGCCGAACGCCGTGGGCCAGGGACAAGGTCGAGGAGATGTATCTCCGCTGGAAACTGGAGAGCGGGGAGGCAGTAAAACTGCGGAATCCATCAGTTCCAGAATAAAATGCCCCGCTCTCAGGATTGGAAGCGGGGCATTTGACGCAGGTGTCAGGCCTTGCTATTCAACGATAACAATCACCAGGTCTTCCTTCTCCACTTTTTCACCTTCTTTAAACTTGACATCAGCAACCGCACCATCGGCTTTGGCTTTGATATTCGTTTCCATCTTCATCGCCTCAGTGACCATCAACACATCACCAGCCTTAAACGAATCACCCGCCTTGACATTCACCTTCAGTACTTTACCCGGCATTGGTGCCCCGATATGACAGGAATTTCCTTTGTCAGCCTTGACACGTATCGCCTGGTCACTCTGTACGGACTGGTCGCGGATGACAACTGAGCGGTTGTTCCCGTTCAATTCGAAATACACGGCACGGGTACCGTCACTCTGTACCTTTCCAATGGCGTTAAGCTTGATGATCAGTGTTTTACCCGCTTCGATATCAAGCGAAGTTTCCTGACCCGGCTCAAGTCCGTAAAAGAATATCGGGGTTGGAATGACTGATGTATCGGAGTATTCCTGACGATGGCGATCAAATTCAGGATACACGTTCGGATAGAGAATGGCTGAAACCAGCGCCCGATCATCGACACGGTGACCAAGCTTTTCCTCAAGCTTGAGTTTTTCTTCATCAAAATCAACCGGCTCGAGGAGTTCTCCCGGACGACAGGTGATCGGCTGCTCACCTTTCAGGATAATTTTCTGCAGTTCCTCCGGCCACCCCTGATACGGCTGGCCCAGCATCCCTTTGAACATACCGACAACAGATTCGGGGAAAGCCAGATCCTCTTTGGACGTAAAGACATCTTCCGGCTCAAGATTGTTTTTCACCAGAAACATTGCCATATCACCGACAACCTTTGATGACGGCGTTACCTTGACAATGTCGCCGAACATCATGTTAACCTTGTGATACATTTCCTTGCAGTCGTCCCACCGTTCAATCAGCCCCAAACCGGCAACCTGCGGTTTGTAGTTCGAGTACTGCCCCCCGGGAATCTCGTGATGGTAGACCTCGGCCGTACCGCTTTTAAGACCGGATTCAAATGGTGAGTAGTAATCACGGACCGTTTCCCAATAATTGGCCAGCTTTTGTAACCCTTGAGCGTTAACAAGCGGGTCGCGCTCGCTCCCCTCCAGACATGCTACCAGGGCATTCAGATTCGGCTGAGCGGTCAGGCCGGACAGTGATGAAAGCGCGGCGTCAACGATATCCACTCCGGCTTCACAGGCTTTCAAAAGCATGGCACTGCCGTTTGACGAAGTGTCATGAGTATGGAGATGAATCGGAATGCCGATGTTCTCCTTGAGTGCTTTGACAAGTTTATAGGCTGCCATTGGCTTAAGTAGGCCGGCCATATCTTTGATGGCCAGAATGTGAGCACCCATTTTTTCCAACTCTTTCGCCATATTTACATAATACTCAAGTGGATATTTATCGCGCTTCGGATCGGTAATGTCTCCCGTATAGCATATGGCAGCTTCACAGATTTTTCCGGATTTGCGTACCGAATCCATGGCAACCTTCATACCGGTTGTCCAGTTAAGTGAGTCAAAGATACGGAAAATGTCAACGCCAGAGTCGGCAGCCTCTTCAACAAACTTCTGAACTACGTTATCCGGGTAATTGGTGTATCCAACCGCATTGGAACCACGAAGCAGCATCTGGAACAGGATATTGGGAACCAACTCGGATAATTTCTGGAGACGATGCCACGGGTCTTCTTTTAGAAAGCGCATGGAAACGTCAAACGTAGCCCCTCCCCAGCATTCCAGTGAGAACAGATCCGCACCCAGATAGGAAGTCGGCTCGGCAATTTTGAGGATGTCATAGCTGCGCACCCTGGTCGCCAGATTGGACTGATGCGCATCGCGCATTGTCGTGTCCGTAATCAACAGCTTCTTCTGTTCCAAGACCCACTTGGAAAGCCCTTCGGCTCCCAACTGCATGAACAGATCCTTGCTGCCAACGGGGCGTGGCCGGTTGGTTTCCACATGCGGAACCTTGGCTTCAATCAGCTCAGCCGACTTGAGCGGCTTCACGACTCCCGGTGAACCGTTGACAATCACGTCACCGAGGAAGTTGAGCATTTTACTGGCTCTATCCTGCTTTTCACGGAAACGGAGCAGTTCCGGATGCTTTTCGATAAACGACGTATCACATTGCCCCCGAAGGAAGACCGGATGGGTGACAACGTTTTCAAGGAAACCGATGTTGGTCTTAACCCCGCGCACCCGGAACTCCTGCAGGGCACGATTCATTATATTCGCTGCGTCTGAGAAAGAAAGGCCCCACGAGCTGACCTTGACCAGCAGGGAGTCATAATGCGGGGTGATCCTGGCACCGGAGAATGCGTTGCCCGCATCAAGACGGATACCGCACCCGGCAGCCGAACGATAGGTTGTCAGGGTACCGAAATCAGGAGCAAAATTATTGGTCGGGTCTTCTGTTGTGATACGGCACTGAATGGCGTACACGCGCATATCTATGGCACTTTGCGAAGGGATGTTGATTTCAGGATCAGAAAGCTTGTGGCCGCACGCGACCAGAATCTGGTTCTGCACCAGATTGCGACCGGTAATCATCTCCGTAACCGTATGCTCCACCTGGATACGTGGGTTCATCTCGATAAAGTAGTGCTTGCCCTCCGTATCCACCAGAAACTCAATAGTTCCGGCGTTACGGTATTTAACGTGACCGGCTATTTTAAGAGCAGCTGTACAGAGTTCTTCCCGCTGAGTCTGGGTCAGGGAGAGTGACGGCGCAAATTCGACGACTTTCTGATGACGGCGCTGAACAGAGCAGTCACGGTCGAAAAAGTGTACCAGGTTGCCATGATTGTCTCCCAGCACCTGCACTTCAATATGCTTTGGATGTGCCAGGTAACGCTCCAGAAAAATTTCGGCATTGCCGAATGAAGCCTTTGCCTCGCTGCTTGCCGCAACAAGCCCCTCAAGGAGTTCTTTTCTGTTATAGGCGACGCGCATTCCACGCCCCCCCCCACCTGCCGAGGCCTTGATGATAATCGGGTAGCCATGTTCCTTGGCAAAGATCAGCGCATCTTCTTCCTTCACAATCGGATTTTCCGTGCCGGGGACAACCGTAACTCCGGCAGCAATTGCCGCTCTCCGCCCGGATACCTTATCACCAAGCGAACGCATCATCTCTGCGGTCGGGCCGATAAAGGTAATGCCGTTAACCCGACACTCTTCGGCAAAATCTGCATTCTCGGCCAGGAACCCATATCCGGGGTGGATTGCGTCAACATCGGCTTTAAGCGCCAAGGCAATGATCTCGTCAATGCCAAGATATGCGTCAATCGGCGACTTTCCCTTGCCGATCAGGTATGCTTCATCAGCCTTATAGCGATGCAGAGAGAGTTTATCCTCCTCTGAATAGAGGGCCACGGTGCCAATGCCAAGTTCAGTACAGGCACGGAAGATTCGAATTGCGATTTCCCCTCGGTTCGCCGCCATGACTTTTCGGAATCGGTATTTTTGCATACGGGTACATTCTCCTTAGTAAAGTTATTTAGCAAAACTAAAATAATTCAGTTATTTTAAAGAGTTACAGCAAGCGGTGGCGGCACTAAAACAGATTCACGGCGCTTTGTCAATGGGGATTTTCAACTTGCCGCAACATACTGTTTATGATAAGTAAACATCAGCTTTAAATGATTACTGGAGGCATACTTTAATGGATATAAAAATCGTTCCGTTACCGGCTGAAAAGATGAAAACAAAAATTGCGGATCAATCTCAGCTGGGGTTCGGCAAATATTTCACCGACAGGATGCTGGTCGTAGAGTGGAAGGCTGACCAGGGGTGGTGTGACGCGAGAATTGAGCCGTATGCTCCCTTTGTTCTCGACCCGGCCTGCCTTGTTTTTCATTATGCCCAGGAAATTTTCGAAGGACTCAAAGCGTACAAATGGGATGACGGGTGCATTGCCCTGTTCCGCCCGGAAATGAATGCACGCCGTTTCAACCAATCCGGTGACCGTCTCTGTCTGCCGCCCGTACCGGAAGAACTGTTTCTCAAGGGGATAGAACAACTGGTATCACTGGAACGTGACTGGATACCTACCGCCTCAGGCACGTCTCTGTATATCCGCCCGACTCTTATAGCGGTTGAACCGGTATTAGGCGTTAAACCGTCTGATCACTACTACTTCTATGTCATACTTTCACCCGTTGGCGCCTACTACGCAGCCGGATTTAATCCGGTAAGCATCCTCGTTGAGGATTACTATGTTCGCGCCGTGCCGGGAGGAACCGGGGAGGCCAAGACCGGTGGCAATTATGCAAGCTCCCTTAAGGCAGGGCTTGAAGCAAAGAAGAAAGGATTCGACCAGGTGTTGTGGCTGGACGGGCGTGAGCGTCGCTACATTGAAGAAGTCGGTGCGATGAACATGTTTTTTGCCTATGGATCGCACATTGTTACGGCACCACTTGACGGATCTATTCTATCGGGAGTGACCCGTGATTCGGTGATGAAACTGGCGCCTACTCTCGGCTATACTGTGGAGGAACGAAAGATTGATGTACACGAGCTGATGTCCGACATTCGCACCGGCAAGGTAACCGAGGCATTCGGCAGCGGCACTGCAGCGGTTATTACACCGGTTGGCAAGCTCTGTTACAAGGATGAATGCCTGCAGTTGACCGGCGGCAGCGTCGGAGACGTTACGCAACGGCTGTATGACACTCTGACCGGCATCCAGACCGGAAAATTAAAGGATGATTTTGGCTGGGTACGTTTTGTCGGTTAAACCCGATTATTCCAAAAATGAAAAAACCTCCGGGAGATCACACTCCCGGAGGTTAGTTCGGTACGTATGAAAACCAAACTGAAAGAAGTGTCACAACATCAGTCGGGCAACAAACTCTGCACCTCCTGCCGTCGTACCTGCAAGCAGGCGGGCAATGCCGTCGTGGCCAAATGTCCCCGTTATTATCCTTTTAACCGTACACAGAAAAAACCCGAGTTTACATGGAAGCAAATGGATCTGGGGCTGTAGTCACACCGGTCATTGACGTAAATATCTGTAGCGGATGCGGAAGGTGTGTTGCTGTCTGTCCCGGTAAAGGAATTACACTTGAAACCATCAAATTTCACAAAAATGCCGTAATTACACACCCGGAACTCTGTACCGCCTGCTCGTTGTGTGCTGAGGCCTGCCCCATTGCCGCCATCCACCGGTGAACATCTTATTTCCCCTTGATTTAATCCTTACCACTGTGATATAAAACCCCGCTGTTCAATTCACACGCCTCGAAAAGATCCGACGGTGTCCCTCGCAGATGACGGGGATTCAGCGGGGCGGAGGAAAAACCAAAGGAGAAGCACATGTCAAGTATCAGTATGAAAGAACTGTTGGAAGCTGGCGTCCACTTCGGGCACCAGACAAAACGCTGGAACCCGAAGATGAAACCCTACATTTTTGGGGCACGTAACGGCATTTACATCATCGACCTGCAGAAAACCGTCCGCTACTTCAAAACCGCCTACAGCTTCGTCAAAGAGTCTGCTCAGGATGGCTGCACAGTGCTGTTTGTCGGCACCAAAAAGCAGGCACAGGACTCCGTTGCCGATGAGGCAACCCGCTGTGGTATGCATTACGTCAACCAGCGCTGGCTGGGAGGGATGTTGACTAACTTCTCAACAGTTAAACAGAGTATAGATCGTCTCAAAAAAATCGATGCCATGTTCGAAGACGGAACCATTGATGCGTACACAAAAAAGGAAGCACTGCAGTTTACACGTGACCGCGAAAAGCTGCAAAAAACACTTGGCGGTATCAAAACCATGAACAAGCTTCCCGGTGTCATGTTCGTTATCGATCCAAAAAATGAGGAAATTGCCGTACAGGAAGCTAACAAACTTGGTATTCCTGTCGTTGCTGTCGTCGATACGAACTGCGACCCTGATCCGATCGATTATGTCATTCCGGGCAACGATGATGCTATCCGCGCTATCCGTCTCCTCTCCGCCAAAATGGCTGACGCGGTCCTCGAAGGCATCCAGGCGCGTAAAACAGCCCTGCAGACCGACACAGAGGGCACGGAAGAGTACGCACCGGAAGAAGTTGCTGAAGTTGCAGTAGCGTAACGAATCACACCAATAAACAATTCCTGTTGTCCAGGATAGGAGGATAGTAATGGCGGTAACAGCTGCACAGATATCTGAACTGAGAAAATCTACCGGTGCCGGAATGCTGGACTGCAAGAAAGCACTTGAACAGACTGATGGCAATTTCGACCAGGCTGTAGACTTCCTGCGCACCAAGGGCCTTGCTGCCGCTTCAAAAAAAGCGGGGCGTGCTGCAACTGAAGGTATGGTTGCCGCTGCCGTTTCAGCTGACGGAGACAAAGGAGTTTTACTCGAAATCAACAGTGAAACCGATTTTGTTGCTAAAAACGAGATCTTCCAGGGTTTTGTAAAAGACATTGCCAACCATATCCTGCTGGCTAATCCTGCATCGGTTGAAGATCTTTTCGCTCAGCCGTACTGTGGTGACAGCAGCAAAACCATCCAAACCATGCTGAATGAAGCTATTTCCGTTATTGGCGAAAATATGCAGATCCGCCGCTTCAGCAACTATGTCGTTCCCGGTGCCGGCGCAATCGGTTCCTACATTCATGCCGGTGGTAAGATTGGTGTTCTGATCGAAGCAACCTGTGACAATGCCGCTGCAGCAAAGGACCCTGCCTTTGCCGTTTTTGTCAAGGATGTTGCGATGCATATTGCAGCAGCCTCCCCGATGTATGTACAGCGCAGTGAAGTTGACGCTGATGTTCTTGAGCGTGAAAAAGATATCTACCGTGCCAAAGCACGCGAAACCGGCAAACCGGAAAACATCATAGAAAAGATCATTGATGGCCAGGTCAACAAATTTTATGGTGACATCTGCCTGATTGAGCAGCAATTTGTCAAAGATACTGACAAGACGATCCTGCAACTGGCAGCTGAGACGGGCAAATCACTTGGTACAACAGTTACCATCACCCGTTTCACAAAATATGTCCTCGGTGAGGGCCTTGAAAAGAAGGAATGCGACTTTGCCGCCGAGGTGGCGGCAGCTGCCGGCCTCTAAACCTTACATTGAAGCCGGCCTGAATTGGCCGGCTTTTTTTTATCATTTTCACAACCTGATACATCGTACCGGGTAGTACGTTGCGAACAAATATTCCGGAGGCACCACATGGGCAGAAAATCCTACACCCGGGTTCTATTGAAACTTTCCGGTGAATCACTGGCAGGTGATCTGGGCTACGGCATTGATCCTCAGATACTGAGCACCATAGCAAACGAGATCAAGGAAGTTGTCGATAGCGGTGTGCAATTAGCCCTTGTTATTGGCGGAGGAAATATTTTCCGCGGTCTGACGGCATCATCCAAAGGAATGGATCGTTCAAGTGCAGACCACATGGGAATGCTGGCTACCGTTATCAATTCCCTTGCCATGCAGGATGCGCTTGAAAAAAAGGGGGTCTCGACCCGTGTCCAGACTGCCATTGCCATGCAGGAGGTAGCTGAACCCTACATCCGGCGGCGTGCAATGCGTCACCTAGAAAAAGGACGTGTCGTCATATTCGGTGCAGGTACCGGCAATCCCTACTTTACAACTGACACCGCCGCCAGCCTGCGCGCAATGGAAATCAACGCCCAGGTTATTCTCAAGGGAACAAAGGTCGATGGTATATATACCGCCGATCCCAAGAAAGATCCCACGGCGACAAAGATTGTAAATGTGTCCTATATTGATGTTCTTAAAAAAGGATTGCAGGTTATGGACGCTACTGCTATATCGCTTTGCATGGACAACAATCTGCCAATTATTGTTTTTGATCTGACAACGGAAGGTAACATCAAGAAAGTTATCTTTGGTGAAGAGATCGGTACCATC
Organism: Desulfuromonadaceae bacterium; assembly: GCA_028688955.1. Lineage (GTDB taxonomy): Bacteria > Desulfobacterota > Desulfuromonadia > Geobacterales > Pseudopelobacteraceae > JACRCG01. The sequence goes on along the minus strand of JAQTXD010000005.1, from coordinate 4,916 downwards.
GTACAAGGAGAATAACATGCCGAAAAATGTGCTTGATGACATGAAGATCCATATGGAAAAAACTCTGGGCGTTCTAAAAAACGAATTTCAAAAAATTCGAACCGGTCGCGCCTCAACAAGTCTCCTTGACGCCATAACGGTAGAATATTACGGGGCCACATCTTCGTTAAGTCAGGTTGCAACTCTGGCAGTTCCCGAAGCACGCACCATTACCATTACCCCGTGGGAATCCAAGGTTATCCCGATTATCGAAAAAGCCATCATGAACGCAAATATCGGCCTGACTCCTTCAAACGACGGAAAATCCATACGCCTGAATCTTCCCCCTCTCACTGAAGAACGTCGTAAAGACATTGTCAAAGGGCTTAAAAAACGTGCAGAAGATGACAAAATTGCCATCAGGAATATCCGCCGCGATGGCATTGACAAACTGAAAAAGCTGGAGAAGGACAAGGCAATTACTGAAGATGAATTGAAAAAATATGAAAAAGATGTCCAGGAAATTACCAAGAGCTTTGAACTTAAAATGGATGAGGCAGTAGCACATAAAGAGAAAGAGGTCATGGAAGTCTGATGATGCCGCTTGACCCGCACAAGCTTCCGGTCCACCTGGCTGTTATCATGGACGGTAATGGTCGTTGGGCTCAGCAGCGTATGCTCAAACGTATCGTCGGTCATCAGCGTGGAGCAGAAACGGTAAAAATGGTTGTTGAACAAGCGTCCCTGCTTGGAATTAAATATCTGACGCTGTTTGCTTTTTCATCAGAAAACTGGTCACGGCCGGCTCTCGAAGTACGGGCCCTGATGACACTTCTCAAAAAATATATCCGCCAGGAAACTGCACGGATGATGCGCAAGAACATCCGCTACAACGTTATCGGCAATCGTAAAGATCTCCCGGACGATGTTAACGAAACGTTGAATGAAGCGATACGCATAACCGCTGGTAACACCGGAATGGTTTTAACCCTGGCACTTTCCTACGGTGGAAGACAGGAGTTATGCCGGGCAGCCGGCCGCCTGGCTCGGGATGCCATAGCCGGCACCATATCTGTGAACGATATTACGACCGAACTGTTTGACAGTTATCTCGACACCGGCGGACTGCCGGATCCTGATTTCCTTATTCGCACCAGTGGAGAAATGCGAATCAGCAATTTCCTGCTCTGGCAGCTTGCCTATACTGAGTTGTATTTCACCGACACCAACTGGCCTGACTTTACTATTAATGAATTGCATAAGGCATTGGCCGATTTCCAGTCCCGTGAGCGTCGTTTTGGAATGACCGGGGACCAGATATCTCAAGGGGGTAACGTATCAAACGCCTGATCTCAGCGATCATCCTGTTGCCAATAGTTATCCTGATCGTCCTGAAGGGCGGGACGATCGCCCTCGCCTGCCTGCTAGCTCTCATTTCTGCCATTGGTATTTCTGAATTCTACCGAATGGCGCTCCCGGACAGAAAACCGGAACTGTGGTTTGCTTCTGTGACCGGATCGGCTCTCATATTCATACCGTTTGCAGCCAACGACAGACTTATCATCTCCGCCATCGGATTGCTCTTTATCGGATTTGCGCTGGTATTCCTCTTCCGGATAAACACTATAGAAAATGCCGCACGTGATGTCGCATTCGCTCTAATGGCATTTCTGTACATCCCATTCCTGCTGATGCACCTCGTCCTGCTGCGACAGACCCCTTTCGGCATCCAGTGGCTGTTTGTCATTATGATGATTGTCATGACAAATGATTCGGCAGCCTATTACACAGGCAGTGCATTTGGCAAGAATCGTCTGTATCCGCTGGTCAGTCCAAAGAAAAGTATTGAAGGTGCACTTGGCGGCCTGGTTGGCAGCCTCTGCGGCACACATTTGGCCAAGTTCACTTTCTTTCCCCAGCTGACATTTCGTGATGCGATTGTCACCGCTCTTATAGTTGGCATAGTTGGTCAAACGGGTGATTTGTTTGAATCTCTGTTGAAACGCAGCTTTGGCGTTAAAGATTCCGGTACGCTTATCCCCGGTCACGGCGGCGTTTTGGACCGTCTGGACAGTATTCTCTTTGCCGCTCCAATTACGTATTATTACGTACTATTCTTTTTCAAAGGTTGACCCATGAAGAACATCACCATTCTCGGCTCCACCGGTTCTATCGGTGTCAGTACGCTTGAGATTGTCGAAGCGCATCCTGACAAGTTCAGGGTTATAGCACTGACTGCCGGTAAAAATCTTGAGCTGTTAGTAAGGCAGATCAGGCAATTTTCTCCCCGCCTGGCGGTTGTCGCTTTTCCCGAAGATATTCCACTCCTTAAAGAGATGTGCAGCGGCCTTGATGTTACTGTCATGGGTGGAGTTGAAGGGCTGATAGCTGCAGCAACGGCTGATGAGACTGAAATGGTAGTCGCCGCAATTGTCGGAGCCGCCGGTCTGATCCCGACTGCTGCCGCAATCCGTGCCCGCAAGGACATTGCCCTTGCCAACAAGGAAACCCTTGTAACGGCGGGTCACCTCTTCATGGATCTGGTTGCCGAATATGGCGTCAGGCTGTTTCCGGTTGACAGCGAACATAGTGCAATCTTCCAGTCGATTGAAGGACATCGTAACGAGGATATACAGAAAATAATTTTGACCGCATCTGGCGGCCCTTTTTTGAACACCCCCCCATCTCTGTTGCCGAATGTCACTGTACGCGATGCCCTCAACCATCCGAACTGGAACATGGGCAAGAAGATTACCATCGATTCTGCCACCATGATGAACAAGGGACTTGAGGTAATTGAAGCTCGTTGGCTCTTCAATACTCCGGTGGAGCGGATTGAGGTTAATATTCACCCCCAGAGTATTGTTCATTCAATGGTTGAATATATTGACGGCTGTGTTATCGCCCAACTCGGCACGCCTGATATGAAAGCCCCCATTGCCTATGCTCTGGCCTATCCGGAACGGGTAACTACCGGGGTCAAACCGCTTGATCTGACGACCTTATCAGGGCTGACGTTTTTCAATCCGGAACCTGAAAAGTCCCGCTGCATGGGACTTGCCTATCGCGCAATCACCTCCGGAGAAAGCATGCCGGCCGTTATGAATGCCGCCAACGAGATTGCCGTCGCGGAATTTCTGGACGGGAAGATCAGTTTCACCCAGATAGCCGATGCCATCGAGCGTACGATGAGCAGCCACTCTGCATACGACCTGATAACAATCGAAGAAGTGTTGAAGGCTGACCACTGGGGTAGAGAGTTAGCCCGTGAAATCTGCAAGGAAATAGGACACTGAGATGACCGTAGTATATGCTGTTATAGTTTTAGGAATTTTGATCTTCGTACACGAATTGGGACACTTTCTCCTGGCAAAATTGATGGGGGTCAGCGTTGAAAAGTTTTCCCTCGGATTTGGCCCCAAACTGATCGGGAAAAAAATCGGTGAGACGGAATATCTCCTGTCTGCATTTCCCCTCGGCGGTTACGTAAAAATGTTCGGTGAAGGCGGTTTTATTGAAGGAGGGGAATCCGATCCACGTCCCGAAGATGAAAATATTCCGACGGACGTTACCTCAGACCCGGTGTTGCGTGAATTGACCGAAGACGAGAAGTCCCGTTCTTTTGCCCACAAACCGGTACTTGCCCGAATAGCAATCGTGATGGCCGGACCGGTGTTCAATCTGCTTTTCGCCTGGCTGATCTTCATTGTCCTCTGCATGATCGGTGTTCCTACTGTCACAACAAAAATAGGCGAAGCCCTTAAAGATAAACCAGCAGCGAAAGTCGGCATCTTGAAAGATGATGTTATCACCGCCATCAATAACAAGATGATAAATCGATGGGATCAGATTGCCGAGGGCGTAGCCGCCAGCAAGGGAAAACCGCTGTCAGTGACGGTTAAACGTGAAGCAAAAGAGCTGACATTCACCATTACACCTGAGGCACGTGTTTCAAAAAACCTGTTTGGTGAAAAGGTCAATGGCTATGCCATCGGTGTCGCTTCTGCGGGTGAAGTAATCACTGAATATTTCGGCCCGTTCCAGGCGTTTGTCAAGGGGACGGAGCAGACATGGAAAGTCATTGACCTGACGTTCCTGTCATTGGTAAAAATGGTACAGCGCGTCGTACCGATGGACAGTGTCGGTGGACCGATCATGATAGCAAAAATGGCGGGAGAGCAGGCATCCGCCGGTATCGGGTCGTTTCTGGCGTTTATGGCCCTGCTCTCGATCAATCTCGGCGTTCTGAACCTGCTGCCGGTACCGGTGCTTGATGGCGGACATCTGCTGTTCTACCTTATGGAGCTTATTTTCCGCCGTCCGGTTCCGCAAAAAATCCGTGAATACGCTCAACAGATAGGCATGGTACTGCTGCTCGGATTGATGGTACTCGCCTTCTACAACGATATCATCAGATATTTTGTCAGCCACCAGGGGTAGAATGTTCCGTCAGGATTAAACTGCCGCAAAAGGAATTGCACCATGTCACCAGAACCACTGTCACAGCCCATCACTCCGCACGACACCCGTTACCTCTTTGTACTGCCGTTTTCAACTGATCCGGTACTTGCGAGGCGATTCCTCGCCAAAGACGGTGATATCGTCGGTAATATCCGCTTCGGCAAGATCCTTGAGATCCTTGACAAGGTTGCAGAGAATACGGCTCTTGCCTATGTCCACCGTTTTTATCCTGATGCACGGGTTGTTACGGCTGCCGTTGACAACATTATTCTGAGAAATCCCGCCGACACCAAACATGATCTCGTCTTCTCCGCCCAGATAAATCATGTGGGCAAATCATCCATGGAAGTCGGTATCCGGATTGAATGCCTTGGGGCGGGTTCCAGCCATCTGGCAAGCTGTTATTTCACCATGGTGGCACGTTCAACGGACTGCGGCGAGGCAAAAAGTCTCTCTCTGCCCCCTCTGCAGTATCA